>NZ_CP025572.1:954559-1254559 GCF_018336975.1 Marinomonas sp. CT5
GAGTGAAAGCTCAAGATCATCAAAATGACAAAGACACATAGAATTACGATGAAAATAACATCGGTTTGATACTTGGTTATCCCTATTTCAAAATGAATTGTTAAAGATCCAAGCACGTATTCGCGTGTTTTGGTGAGACGACAACGTCCAACCAGAACAAAACGCAAAACGAATTGCTTGACGATCATAGAGGCGTTGAACCACCTGATCCCATCCCGAACTCAGAAGTGAAAAGCGCCATCGCCAATGGTAGTGTGGGAGATCCCATGTGAGAGTAGGTCGTCGTCAAGCTTTATATTGAAAAGAACCCCGTCCTGCTCAGCAGGGCGGGGTTTTTTCGTATGGCGGTGTAAATAGGATTTTCCTCTCAAGCAAGTGCGTGTGGGGGCTTTATCAAAGACACGCATGTGAGAGTCCCGCAAGGGGATAAGCATCGTCGAGCTTTACATTAGGCCCTGATAGCTAACGCTGTCAGGGCTTTTGCTCTTATCAGCGTTTAGCAATAACCCAAACTGCATGAACAATGCCTGGAATATAGCCTAAAATAGTAAGCAGTATATTTAGCCAAAAAGCACCGCCAATACCAACTTGTAAAAAGACGCCAAGTGGTGGTAGAAGAATAGCGAATAATATTCTGATTAAATCCATGTTTGTATCCTCAATGGTTTGTTTGTTCTTAAGTTAATGTATCGAGTCTTTGTAGTATGGACTAATTAAGTCGTGGTTTTACGTTTTTTGACTAATAGGGGATTTATATTTCTTAGAAGAATAGCTTCTGGTTGGTGTTTATATTGTATATTCTCTAAGGGAAAGATATGCCCTATGGAGTTAAGCTTTTAGACGTGGGGTGGGAATATATATTTTTATAGTTTTGATGAGGTTTTTTATTATCAGTTATTTTTCTTGAGATGTGTCTAGCATTCTTTTGCTTTTTAGCTAGTTCTTAATGGTAAGGTTATTAACAAAATATAGGTAGATTAGTACTATGTCAGACAAAGAGAAACATAAAAAGAAGGATAGAAATAACATTTTTAAGTTAGTTGTTTCTCAGTTTCTGATTAATTTAGGTGATGTGTTAATTAATCCAAAAGTAACCTTACCATGGATTATGCAGGTAGTTGGTGCTCCTCTGTATCTTTTGGGTTGGCTGGTACCAATACGCGAGTCTGGCTCTTTGTTGCCGCAGATAGTAATCGCTCACTTCATGTATAGATTAAAAGTAAGGAAATGGGTTTGGGTGCTGGGAAGCGTCATTCAGTCTATCAGTGTTTTGGCTATGGGAGTTTGTGCGTTTTTTTTTGATGGTGCTATTGCTGGGTGGGGAATTCTAGGTGGCTTAATAATCTTTAGTATTGCAAGAGGCCTCAATTCAGTAGCGTCTAAAGATGTATTAGGTAAGACAGTTGATAAAGCGAAGCGTGGAAGAGTTACTGGTTGGTCTTCTAGTGCATCGGGGCTTATAACAGTCTGCGTTGCTGTGAGTATATTGCTTTATTTCAAAGATATAGAGGGAGGGGCTTCGTATTATATTGGAGGAATTGCCGTCGCGACATTGGTGTGGTTACTTGCTGCTTGGATTTATTCATCAATCAACGAACCTCAGAGCGATATTGATCCTAAAAATACAAAGTTATTAGACCTTTTTAAAGAGTTAGGTTTATTACGTAAAGATAAGGTTTTTCGAGAGTTTGTAATTGCTCGCTCTTTGTTTTTATGTGCGGCATTGAGTGCGCCTTTTTACGTTGTGATAGCTCAGCAAAAATCAGAAAATAATACATCAATTCTTGGACTGTTTATCTTAGCGAGTGGTTTAGCTTCTTTGTTTTCATCCCCTTTCTGGGGGTTGTTTTCTGATTACTCTAGTAGAAAAGTGATGATAGTTTCTTCTCTACTAAGTGTATTCACTGGCGTGTTTTTATTTTTGTGCGTCAGATTATTTCCTGAGACGGACTTTATTACGTGGCTCATCGCTATTTTATATTTTGTATTAAATATTGCTCATCAAGGGGTGAGAATTGGACGAAAAACCTATTTGGTGAATTTGGGTGAAGGTAATAAGCGTACCAGTTATGTGTCAGTAAGTAATACAATTATAGGCATTGTTTTGCTTGCAATGAGCAGTTTGAGTTTGCTTACTTATTTTTTATCTCTAGAGTCGCTTGTTCTTGTATTTTCAATAGTTACTTTATTTGGTGTCATTGTTGCGGTTCGTTTACCTGAAGCCTGAGATGTAAAAGCGACTTTTATCTTATGTCGCTTTTTGATCTGGTACTTTTAGTTTGGTAGGGGTATCGATGGAGCGTGTTTTATACGATTTAAAACAATAGTAGAAGTGTAGTCTCTAATGCAGGGTAAGGTGGATAGTGATTCATCTAGAAATGTGGACAGTGAAGGGAGGTCTTCGCTAATAATTCTCAGCCAATAGTCTGCTTCTCCACTTATTGAATAGCATTCTAATATTTGTGGGATGGTATTGATTGCTTCTTTGAATGCTTTATCTGAGCCTTTTAGATTTTTTTCAATAATAATACTGACAAATGAGGTTATCGGATAGCCGAGTTTACTTGCGTTAAGCTGAGTAAAGTAAGCTTCTATCAAATTGTTTTGTTCTAGTCTCTGTAAGCGACGTGAACACTGGGAAGGGGATAGGTTAACTTGCTCTGATAAAGCAACGTTCGTGAGTCTCGCATTGCTCTGAAGAGCTCTCAATAAACGCCAGTCATAACAGTCTAGTTCAATCTGGTTCATTTAAGGTTCCTTATCAACATCTAAGGTGTGTTGTTATTTTTATATTGGTGTTTCTAAAGCATTTAGAATAAGGAGTTTTATAAACTAAACAAGTTAAAATGCATTTTATTTGCACTTTTGTCTAATGAGGATTTGTTGATGGAGAGTGCTTCTCCTAGAAAAATACCGCTGACCTATATGGAAAGCGGTATTCACTGAGAAGTTTAGATAATTGGTAAGTTCTTTTTTAGCCAAGTTAAGGCTTCTGGATAAGGATTGGGTAGATTTAATTCTTCCAATGCTTTTTGTAAAGTCGAAGAGTTTCCAGAGCAAAAGTTAAGGTGCCCAACTTTTCTACCGAGACGAACCTCTTTTTTATACCAGTAAAGTTCCAAGCCTTGTAGGTTTAGCCAATTGTAATCTAAGTCAATACCAATTAGGTTGACCATAATACTTTGGTTTTTCACTTCCGCAGGTGCCAAAGGAAGGCCTGTAACAGCTCGTACATGATTTTCGAACTGGCACACACTTGCTCCAGCTTGTGTCCAATGACCGCTGTTGTGGACCCTTGGAGCAAGCTCGTTAATGAGTAAATCATCACCGACACGGAAACATTCCATCGCCATAACACCTACGTAGTCTAGGGCATCCATGAGTTTGCTTAGCATTTGCTCAGCTTTAGCCTGTAATGGCTGAAGGCGTTCTAATGGCGAAATAGAAGCATAAAGAATACCGTTGATGTGAAGGTTTAGAGTTAATGGATAAAAATGCGTGTCGCCATTTTTTCCACGTACACCGACTAATGAAACTTCTTCATCAAAGTTAATCGCTTGCTCTGCTATCGCTTGTCCCTTCCAATCTTCAGGTATTTCAGAACCTTCTGATTGCTTTAACCAATACTGGCCTTTGCCATCGTAGCCACCACGGCGGCGCTTCATAAGAACACGGTCACCTAACATCTCATATGCATGAGTTGCAGTAGAGTCAGATTCAACTGGAAACCATGGTGCGGTGGCGAGTTCTAAACGGTCCAACCATTGTTTTTGGGTTAAACGATCTGCAAGTTGTGGAAAGGTCGCTAAGTTAACAAAGTTACTGTGAGTGGCGAGTTGTTTTGTTGCGACAGTCTCAGGCCACTCCTCCCTTTCTGCGGTCACAATATCTGTTGGAGCTAATGGCAAAGTTTCTGTAGATTCAATGTCAACTGGACGTACATCAATACCCAGTGGTGTTCCTGCCTGTTTCAGCATAGCGCCTAGTTGACCTGCCCCTAATACCCATAGAACTGACATAGATTAAGCCTCTCTTGGGTCTGGGTTAGCTAAAACAGTTTCTGTTTGGTTTGCTCTAAACTGTTCGATTTTTTGGGCAAGCTCTGGGTTAGAAAGCGCTAAAATCTGACAAGCTAATAAGCCAGCATTGAAAGCGCCAGCAGTGCCAATGGCTAGGGTGCCAACAGCAACACCTTTTGGCATTTGTGCGATAGACAGTAGACTATCCATACCGTTTAAGGCTTTACTTTGCACTGGTACGCCTAGAACAGGCAAACGTGTATGGGCTGCCACCATTCCAGGTAAGTGCGCTGCACCACCGGCACCACCAATGATCACTTTGAAGCCTTTTTCTGCAGCACTTTCTGAAAATTCTGCAAGTTTGACTGGTGTTCTATGGGCAGAGACAACCTCGACGCGATAACTCACTCCGAGAGCGTCCATTATTTCTGCGGCGCCTTCCATAGTTGACCAGTCACTTTTTGATCCCATTATTAGGGCGACATCTGCTTGCAAAACTCTTCTCCTGTAAGTTGTATCCAACGTGGTGCTGAGGGTTTTATACGTTGAATCTAATCAATGAATTTGTCTTGTTATAACATGGCCTAACACGTCATAGCACGGCAATAATTTGCGGCTAATATAGCCGATTTAGAGGAAAACCGCGAGCTTTGATAGGAGAAATGCTGGGGTGAGAGATAAAAGAAAAGAGCGACTAAAGTCGCTCTTGCAGACTGCTGATAAAGTCCTCGCCATTCGGCGGGGATTTTTTATAATAACGGCATGCTTAAAGAACGCCCCCAAACCCAGTCTTCACTAGAGTTTGTTTCCATTGACGAGCTCGTTCCGAGTGATCATCTTCTTCGTACGATTGATCGATCCATCGACTTTTTATTCTTACATGATCTTGTTAAGGGCTTTTATTGCGCGGATAACGGTCGTCCCGCTCTCGATCCTACTCTCATGTTTAAGCTGCTGTTTATTGGCTACCTTTTTGGTATTCGTAGTGAACGTCAGTTGATTCGAGAGGTACAAGTGAATGTGGCTTATCGTTGGTTCTTAGGTTTAGGCCTGACTGACAAAGTACCTGATGCCTCCACTTTGAGTGCGAACCGCACACGTCGTTTTAAGGAATCAGACATTTATCAAAAGATCTTTGATGAAATCGTACTGCAAGCCATGAAGCACAAATTGGTTGGCGGACACACCTTTTATACCGATTCCACACACCTTAAAGCCAATGCGAACAAAAAGCATTTTAAAAAAGTAATGGTGGAGAAGTCTCGTCAGGCCTATATGGATGAGCTTGATAAGGCGATTGAGGAGGATCGGATTGTTCATGGAAAAAAGCCTTTACCACCTGAAAAAAATAAGGTGGAAAGTCGTGAAATCAAGCAGAGTACGACGGATCCAGAGAGTGGCTATATGGTACGGGATACTAAGCCCAAAGGGTTCTTCTATTTAGATCACCGAACAGTTGATGCACGTTGCAACATCATTACTGACGTACACGTCACCGCAGGCAATGTCCACGATGCCGTCCCTTATTTAGAACGATTGGACCGAATCAAAGAACGCTTTAAGTTTTTCATCACATCGGTCGGAGTCGATGCGGGGTACTTTACCTCGGCCGTTTGTCATGGGTTAGAAGAACGACATATCTATGCCGTGATGGGCTATCGTCGTCCTAATCACAAGAAGGGCTTCTTCTATAAACGCGAATACAAGTACGACAGGGAACACGATGTCTACCTCTGTCCGCAAGGTGAAAAACTCATTTACAAAACCACCTCTCGAGAAGGTTACCGTCACTACGACTCAGATAGCCGGATCTGTGCGAACTGCTCAGAAAAGCACCGCTGCACCATAAACAAAAAATCGGTCAAAACCATTACACGACATGTTTTGGAGAATAGTAAAGAACGCATCAATGCCCATCGGCTAACCCCATTAGGCAAAGTTATTTATGCGAGACGAAAGGAAACCGTGGAACGAAGTTTTGCCGATGCAAAAGAGCTTCATGGTTATCGCTATGCGCGTTTTAGGGGGAAAGATAAGGTCACATCTCAATGCCTGCTAACCGCGGCGGCCCAAAATATGAAAAAGATAGCTATGATGCTGAGTTAGAGGCTTTTATCTGTTCAAAAAATGGCTGACTCGATAGTCAGAGCCTCAATAAAAGCTCTCAGAGAGTGCCAAGTCACTAATGAGGTATATTAAGCTATTTGGAAAGAAATACAGGAAAACACTCAGAGAAATAAAACCCCAGTTAAAGACCTGGGGTTTATCAGTAACCTGAAAGAGCGACTAAAGTCGCTCTTGTAGATATTTTTCATAATCTGGTATTTGTCGTTCAAACTCGTTTTCGAACAAGGGAGACGTAACCAAAAAATTAGCGGAAGACACACTGCAAGCAATAGGAATGTTCCAAACCGCGGCAACTCGAAGTAGTGCTTTGATATCAGGGTCATGAGGCATCGGCTCAAATGGGTCCCAAAAGAATATCAGCACATCTATTTTGCCTTCAGCAATCAGACCTCCAAGTTGTTGATCGCCACCAAGAGGGCCACTAATCAGAGATTGTACCGGAACCTTAAGCTGCTTCTGTATTAAGTTGCCAGTTGTTCCTGTCGCCATCAAGTTGTGCTTGATTAACTTATCACAATGCTTGTCAGCCCACTCAACGAGAGCTGGCTTCATATTATCATGAGCAACCAGAGCGACGTTTTTGCGCTCTGGTGTCGTGATGACTTTTTGTTGCAGCGTTTTGCTCTTCACTGTGAATTATTCCTCAGTAGCACCAACTTTGACGATCTTCATCATGTTAGTGGTGCCGTAGCTTACCAAATGATCACCTTTGGTTACGATGACAAGGTCGCCATCTTTGATAAGGTCCAAAGATTTAACGTGGTTAACCAAGCCTGCAATTATGGTGTCCACATTAAACTCTTGTGAAGAGAATGATACCGGTGTTACACCACGATAAAGGTTTACTTTATTAAGTGTTGCTTGGTTTGGAGAAAGAGCATAGATAGGTAAGCCTGAGCTAATTCGAGACATAAGCAGTGGCGTTGTGCCTGATTCAGTCAAACTAATAATGGCTTTAACGCCTTCTAAATGGTTAGCCGCGTACATAGCCGACATGGCAATGGTTTCATCGATGTTTGTGAAAGTAACATCGATACGGTGCTTAGAGCGATTGATGGCAGGTTGTTTTTCAGCACCTAAGCAAACACGGTTCATGGTGTTAATGACTTCTTCTGGATAAGCACCAGCCGCTGTTTCGGCAGAAAGCATAACCGCATCTGTGCCATCTAGTACCGCGTTTGCCACATCAAATACTTCAGCACGGGTAGGCATAGCACTGGTGATCATGGTTTCCATCATCTGAGTGGCTGTTATGACAGGGCGGTTCAATTGGCGGCAGCGTTTGATCATGTGCTTTTGTACGCCGATTAATTCGGCATCGCCAATTTCGACACCTAGGTCGCCACGGGCAACCATTACGGCGTCAGAAGCTAAAATTATGTTATCCAGGGTTTCATTGTCGGCAACGGCTTCGGCACGTTCTACTTTTGACACAATGCCTGCTTTTAGGCCTGCGGCTTCAGCTAAAGCGCGAGCTTCGTGTAGGTCCTCTGCTGAGCGAGGGAAAGAAACCGCCAGATAATCGGCTTTTAATGCGGCCGCCGTTTTTATGTCTTCGCGGTCTTTGTCTGTTAGTGCTGCAGCTGAAAGTCCACCACCTTGGCGGTTAATGCCTTTGTTGTTGGATAGGTCACCACCAACAATCACTTTGGTAATCACTTCTTGGCCTTTAACTTCCAATACTTCTAGTACAACGCGGCCATCATCAAGAAGTAGAATGTTGCCTGGCTGTGAATCTTGAGCTAGTTGTGGGTAATCGATACCAACGCGTGTTTCGTCGCCATTGTTTTTATCAAAGCCTACATCAAGAATGAAGGTTGCGCCGTCTTCTAATTGAACTTTGGTGTTTTTGAAACGAGCGATTCGAATCTTAGGGCCTTGCAAGTCGCCTAGAATAGCCACATGACGACCATTTTTTTTCGCCATTTCACGAACAACTTCTGCGCGGTTGATATGATCTTCTGGTTGACCATGAGAAAAGTTTAAACGAAATACGTTAGCGCCCGCTAAAATGAGCTTTTCGATCATTTCTGGGGAGCTGGAAGCTGGGCCTAAAGTGGCAACAATTTTAGTTCTACGAGTCATTTTATTTACCAAAGATTAGAAAGCAGGATGTGAAGTATAAGAGACGACGAAGGCTGCGTCAGCAGCCTTCGTGTATTTTGACTATTTAGCCGCCATTAAAGCGATAGTATTATCGAGCATTCTGTTTGAGAAGCCCCACTCATTATCATACCAAGCCATTATTTTGACGAGCTTGCCTTGGACGCGAGTTTGTGTGGCGTCGAAGTTTGATGTGTAAGTGCTGTGATTGAAGTCTGAAGAAACCAGTGGCTCGTAATTGACGTGCAATACTTGAGCAAGAATCGGATCGGCTTTGATCGCGTCTTCAATAATCTTGTTCACTTCCTCTGCCGTGGTTTCACGTGGTGCTAAAAACGTTAGATCAACAAGAGACACGTTGATGGTTGGAACACGAACCGCCATACCGTCGAATTTACCAACTAACTCTGGAACCACAAGGCCAACAGCGGCCGCGGCGCCTGTTTTACTCGGAATCATGTTTTGTGCAGCAGCACGGGCACGATATAGGTCTTCATGGTAAACATCAGAAAGGCGCTGATCATTAGTGTAAGCGTGAATGGTTGTCATCAGGCCACTTTCAATACCGAGCTTATCACTTAACGGTTTGGCGACTGGTGCCAGACAGTTGGTTGTACAAGAAGCGTTTGAAATAACCGTCATGTCGGATGTTAGAACATCTTGGTTAACACCGTAGACAACCGTTGCGTCTACTTCTTTACCTGGTGCAGAAATGATAACTTTTTTTGCCCCAGCTGAAATATGAGCGCTGGCTTTTTCTTTTGTAGTAAAGAAGCCTGTGCATTCATAGACAACATCAACACCAAGGTCAGCCCAAGGTAGGTCTGCAGGGTTACGTTCAGAGAAAGTACGGATTTTATCTTGATTGATATATAGCGCTTCTTCATCAAAAGTGACTTCTTCATTGAAGCGGCCATGGACAGTATCGTATTTCGTTAAATGGGCGTTGGTTTTTGAATCACCAAGATCATTAATCGCTACTATTTGGATTTGATCGCGTTTACCTGATTCGTATAGAGCTCTAAGAGTGTTGCGTCCAATGCGTCCATAACCGTTGATAGCTACCTTAATCGTCATACTCACCTCTAAATATAGTGCGGAAGTTGCGATTGTTCGGTTTCGAACATATCGCGTTCAATTTTGTTCTTTGACGTAAAAATACTACATAAGTAATTTTTTTAGCAAGGATTAGTAACAAATTCCTGCCAATATGGCTGTTTTTTGATCATATATTGATCTAGAGCTAATATTGTACAGAATTATGTTACAAATATTAGGTTATTTTAGCGGATAAAGAGGTTTTTTCGAATTTATTTTGTAAAAAAATTACCAAATATTAAATTTTTATTGGTTTTTATGGCTTTTAAAGCGTGAAATAAAATTAAAATGTAGTAATATTACAAAATATTATGACGTCAGGTTATTCGCTAAGATGACTGAACTAAAACGGAGATAAGCATGAATCCGATTGTTACTAAAGTAACGAACGACATTATTGAACGAAGCAAAGCGTTGCGTGAGCAATATCTAAAGGATATGAAAAAAGCGCAAGAGCAAGGACCACATAGAGGTAAGTTGTCTTGTGGTAATTTAGCCCATGGCTTCGCAGCATGCCAACCTCAAGATAAGCAAAAGCTGTCTCTAATGGAAGAAGCGAATATTGGTATCATATCTTCTTATAATGATATGTTGTCCGCTCATCAACCTTATGAAAACTACCCAGACCAAATTCGTGCAGCGATCAAAGAGATGGGATCTGTCGCTCAATTTGCTGGTGGTGTCCCTGCCATGTGTGATGGTGTAACGCAAGGGCAAGATGGCATGGAGCTAAGCTTGTTTAGTCGCGATAATATTGCACAAGGGGCGGCAATAGCGCTTTCACACAATATGTTTGATGCGGCTATTTATTTGGGCATTTGTGACAAAATTGTCCCTGGGTTGTTGATTGCTGCATTACGTTTTGGTCATTTACCGGCTTTGTTTATTCCTGCAGGTCCAATGCGTTCAGGTATTACTAATGCTGCTAAGGCGGCTGTTCGTCAGCGCTTTGCTCAGGGGCAAGCAAGTCGAGAAGAATTGCTCGAGGCGGAGGCGGCTTCCTATCACAGTGCTGGTACGTGTTCTTTTTATGGTACGGCCAATTCGAATCAGTTATTAGTTGAAATGATGGGCTTGCAGCTGCCTGGCTCTTCTTTTATTAACCCTGATGACCCTTTGCGAGAAGTTTTAACGAAATATGCTTCTCAGTTATCGACGAAAATTACAGCGCTTGGACGTGACTACCGTCCACTATATGAGATAGTGGACGAGCGTAGCATTGTTAACGCCATTGTTGGTTTGTTGGCAACGGGTGGTTCAACAAACCACACCATGCACATTGTCGCTTATGCCCGTGCGGCCGGTATTATCGTCACTTGGGATGACTTCTCTGCTTTGTCTAAAGTGGTGCCTTCTCTAACAAAAATTTATCCGAATGGCCAAGCTGATATCAATCACTTCCATGCAGCGGGCGGAATGGCCTTTTTAGTGAAGCAATTACTGAAAGGCGGTCTTTTGCATGAAGATGTGAACACGATTGTTGGTAAAGGTTTGTCTCATTACACCAAAGAGCCTTTCTTGGATGGTGATAAGCTTATTTGGCGTGATGGCACTGATGAGAGTTTGGACCTAAATGTTGTACGTCCTATTGAAGACCCTTTCAGTAAAGAAGGGGGGTTGGCGCTTCTTAAAGGTAACCTTGGTCGATCAGTAATTAAAGTATCCGCGGTGAAAGAAGAAAATAGAATTATTGAAGCACCTGCGGCAGTCTTTCATAGCCAAAATGCCTTAGCTGAAGCCATTGCGAGTGGTGAATTAAAGCGCGATTGTGTTGCTGTTGTTCGTTTCCAAGGCCCCAAAGCGCTAGGCATGCCTGAGCTGCATAAATTAACCCCATATCTCGGTAATCTACAAGATCAAGGCTATCGAGTGGCATTAGTCACTGACGGACGTATGTCTGGTGCCTCTGGTAAGGTGCCTGCCGCGATCCACTTGACCCCTGAAGCATTGTCAGGCGGTTTGATCGCTAAGATTCAGGATGGTGACATGATTCGTTTGGATGCCGTAGAGGGGACTCTGTCGGTGCTGATTCCAGAAGATGAGTTGAATAAACGAGAAGCGGCTCATCAAGACTTAACCGACTCTCATCAAGGAATGGGGCGTGAATTATTTAGTGCCCAGCGCATTTTGGTGAGTGGTGCGGAACAAGGTGCTTGCAGCTTGTTTAATGATTAAACGGTTCCTCTGACTACTAACGTTTGTTAGTAAATGGTGTTTGGGGGCTTGTTTCAAGCCCCATTTTTTTATCTGTAACTTATCTTCTTTCTTTTCTTCGAACTTGGCGGCCGCTTAATTTGCTATTTACCCGATAGCTTCTATTGGAAATCTATTTTTATATCAATTTGAATCAAAAAGGCCCGAACCTGATATCAGGTTCGGGCCTTTTCATGTTATCAGCTCAAGAGCAGATAACTTATTCCATGGTATCGAGTGCTTTTTCGTATTCGTCAAAAGACTCTGTAACAGACTCTTCAGGAGCGCCAGTCGCTAGGCTCACCACAAAAATAGCGATAGCTGAGAACAAGAAGCCTGGAACAATTTCATAAAGGTCGAAAATGCCGCCAGTTAATTGTTTCCATACTACAACAGTCACACCACCAATGATGATGCCTGCTAGGGCGCCGTTGCGGTTCATGTTACGCCAGAATAGGCTGAGTAGAATCGCAGGACCGAAAGCCGCACCAAAGCCAGCCCAAGCATAAGATACTAGGCCAAGAACTGAGCTCTCTGGGTTCAATGCCAGTATTAATGCAATAATAGAAATGGCTACAACCGCAAAACGCCCAACGTTAACGATTTGTTTTTGTGTCGCATTTTTATTAAAGAGCTGCTTGTAAAAATCTTCAGCTAGAGCGGAAGAAGACACCAATAGTTGGGAATCCGCTGTACTCATGATAGCCGCTAAGATAGCAGCAAGAAGAATACCAGCAACCACAGGGTGGAAAACGGCATTTACAAGAATCATGAAGATTTTTTCAGGGTCCGCTAGATCGCCCGTTAGGTTTGTGTCAATAAAACCGATACCGACTAGACCGATCAGTAATGCACCCGCCATAGAGATAAACGTCCAGATGACAGCGATACGACGAGCTGTTTTGATGTCTTTATTGGAGCGAGATGCTTTAAAGCGCGCTAGGATATGCGGTTGACCGAAATAGCCTAGACCCCAAGCTACAAGAGAAATGATGCCAATTGCCGTTAGAGGTTCGCCGCTCACGCTTGTCCAGATGTCTAGTAGCTCTGGGTTCTTAGCCATTAGCGTGCTGGAAAGTTCTGACCAACCGCCGTCAAGAGCGACAAGAGGTACGATGACTAGCGCCGCACTCATCATCAAGCCTTGCACAAGGTCTGTCCAAGCAACGGCTAGGAAGCCACCAAATAACGTGTAGGAAACAACACATACTGTGCCGATAATCACGGCATAAGTGTAATCTAGTCCAAATACGGTTTCGAATAGTTTACCGCCAGCAACCAAACCGGAGCTTGTATAAAACAAGAAGAACAGCAAGATGAATAGAGCGGAAATAGATTGAATCAACTTGGATTTATCGTTGAAGCGAATAGACAGGAAGTCTGGAAGTGTCAGTGCGTTATTTGCTTTGATACTGTACGTTCGCAAGCGTTTTGCACAGATTAGCCAGTTAAGCCAAGTACCAACAAACAGGCCTCCTGCAATCCACACAGCTTCTAAACCTGAGGCGAAGGCATAACCAGGTAAACCTAGTAATAACCAGCCACTCATGTCTGAAGCGCCTGCCGATAAGGCAGTAGGCCAAGGGCCTAGAGAGCGTCCACCTAAGAAGTAGTCTTCAGAGCTGGATGTTAGTTTGTAAGCGTAAAGCCCAATTCCTAGCATTACTACTAAGTAGGCTAGGAATGTAAAGCTGATCGCATAGCTGCTTTCTATCATTATTATTGTCCCCGAGTTGAATAATTTCTGGATGAAATAACCTTTAATAAATACGGTTATATGTCAGTATGGATAGGTTCTATCCTTGTATTGCAAAGCTTTGCATGACTTTCTGACTAACTAGATGATGCTTTATACAGCTTCATCTAAATCACATCCAAATGAGTTATTGTCGTTAAATTTTTTATTGTAATAGTTATTGATATTTGATCTAAAAATAATCACATGATCGTAAAGAGTATGGATAACATTTTGACACTTTTCAAAAACTAGGGTGATTCTATGTGGGTCAAGAAGGAGAATCTTTCAAATTTCTCTGTGAAAATTGTAAAAAAATAGTATTTGATTATCAAATCAGTGGATTAGCAGAATATTGTGAGCGGGAAGGCTTAAGGATTATATTAGAAGGCGCATGGACTGCGCCTTCTTCATGAAGATTACTTTTTCTCAACTTTTGGTAATCGAGTATCTTGTACACTTTGTTTTAGCTTTTTAAGGTGTGCATTGAACTCAGGGCCACGTTTCAAAAGTACGCCAGTCGCAAGAGCGTCAATCAAGGTTAGATAGACAATGCGAGAACTCATTGGGGTATAAATATCGGTATCTTCCGTTTCTTCGATGGGAAGAACGATAGAGCAATGCTCGGTTAAAGGTGAATCTGGGTTAGTAATACCTATCACTGAAGCGCCTGTTGCTCTAGCAACACGCGCTGTTTCGATCAAAGGTAAGGTTCGACCTGTATAAGAAATCACCACAATGGCATCGCCTGAGTGTGCCCCAGCGGCGGCCATTCGTTGAACTAAAATATCGGTATAGGCAACAACCGGCATGTTTAATCGAAAGAACTTATGGTGGGCATCTTTTGCCACAGGACCTGAGGCTCCAAGGCCATAAAATTCTATACGGCGTGCCTGAGCAAGCACATCAACAGCGCGACTGATAAGGCTTTCTGGCAAAATTTCTTGAGCACGAGTTAGGTTATTTTTCGCGGCTTCAAATATTTTGGCAGTAACGGCACCGGGAGCATCATCAGGTTCAACGTTCAGGTTCACATAAGGCGTGCCAGTAGCTAGGCTCTGCGCTAGAGACACTTTAAAGTCTGGGAAGCCACTACCAATTAAACTACGACAAAATCGGTTAACGGTAGGTTCACTTACTTCTGCCCTAGCTGCTAATTTTGCAATACTAGAATGGATAGTCGTCTTGGGGTCTGCAAGAATTGCCTCAGCTACTTTGCGTTCAGATTTGCTTAAAGTGCTCAGTCGTTCTTGGATCTTACGAATAATGTCTTCGTGTTTATTCATCTATCTGCTTCAAAATTGTCTATTGACTCGGATTGTTCAGTTGTTCATTCTGACAGCGACTTACAATTCTGGCAATAAAAAAGGATTTAAAATGACTAACTTAACAGCCTATTTCGATAAAATGGCGAGGATTTTGCCTGAATTTAATGAAATCCAAGTAATGCTTCTTGAAGAAGGCTTCTCCAATAAAGTATATCGTTTGAGTTGGAACAAGGTTCCTCAATTAGTCTTGCGCGTACCGGCTTTAAACGAAGAGGCTTTTGGTATTGATAGGCAAAGTGAAATGCTTGTATTACTTGCGGCCGCAAAAGCGGAAATCTCCCCGCCGGTATTATGGCACGATGATCTAGGTGCTTTTGCGTGCCAATACGTTACTCAGCCTTCATTAGGGTGGGATGTTGAGCACTCAGACGTGAGTGTAAAAAGAGTGGCGAACGCTTTGGCCCAAGCACATCGTTTGCCGGCCATAACCCACTCATTTTGTATTTATGATTTGATTGAACATTATCTTCAGTCGATAGAATTGCATTCAGCTTCTCGTGCAGATATTCAAGGTGAACTTAGTTATTTGCGTGGGTTGTTTTCAAATCTGCCACGTGTAAAGCAAAGTGCTTCTCAAGTCGTTTGTCATAACGACTTGAATCCGAAAAATGTCCTAATAGATGAGGATGAGATTTGGCTGATCGATTGGGAATACACTGGAATGGGGGATCCTTTATTTGATTTGGCCGTGGTGGCTCGCTCACATAATTTAACTCGTGATCAGCAAATCACCTTGATCCAAAGCTATGATGATTCTCTTGCGCTGGAAGAAACCCTTCAAAAAGTGGCTAAATACAGTTTGGCCTATTCGTTGCGAGAGATGACATGGTTGTTGCTAAAACATGTCACCAGCCCCGAGGACCCTGATGCTTGGCCTTTCTATGTGGATTTTAAAGCGATGCCAACGCTCAATCCTTTTCTTGAAATCAGCAAATAGGCTATTAAAAGCTAAGAGTAAAAAATGATGTTAATTCCAAGTTGGCAAACCCGTTTGGCTGACGAATTTGATAAAGACTATATGCGTTCCTTGCAGCAGTTTCTTGATGGGGAACAGAAACAGGGCAAAGTTATCTACCCCGCTGAAGCGGAGCGTTTTACGGCATTGAATAAAACGCCATTTGAGCAGGTGAAAGTGGTGATTCTTGGGCAAGACCCTTATCACGGCGAAGGCCAAGCTCATGGTTTATCTTTTTCGGTTAAGCCCAATGTTAAAGTGCCACCGTCCTTGGTCAACATCTATAAAGAGCTTGAGATGGATTTAGGAATTTCACCGGCACAGCATGGTTTTTTAGCACAATGGGCGCAGCAAGGCGTCTTATTGCTTAATAGTGTGCTGACGGTTGAAGCAAGCAAAGCGGGTTCCCATCAAAATAAAGGTTGGGAAATTTTTACAGATAAAATTATTGAACTAATCAATAACGAGCATCAAGGCGTTGTCTTTATGTTGTGGGGCTCTTATGCCCAAAAGAAAGGCCAACACATTGATCGCACAAAACATTGTGTTTTAGAGAGTGTTCACCCATCGCCGTTGTCAGCGTACCGTGGTTTTTTCGGGTGTCAGCATTTCTCTAAAGCCAATGGGTATTTAGAGTCGTTGGGTAAGCAGTCGATAGAATGGCAACTAAAGCCATTGGAAGGGACAGAAGACGTAAAGCAAACTCAACAGTTTGGTTTGCCTTTTTAAAAACACCGACTAGCACCTATCCGGCGCTAGTCGGTGTTTTTGATGTAGTGATTACTTTTTAGCTTCAAGTGAGTAGGGCAGGGGGAGTAGGGTTAATTCACTTCCATCCATCAGCAGTTGATCTGCTTCGCTAGGATCAATGTTCAAGATAATCTGAGCATAATGATGGTCTTGAATATGAGCCGATGAGAATATTTGTCCCACATTCTTGCCTTGTCCATCAAGGATGTCTTGTGTGGTATCTAAATGGCCTTGCCAAGTCACTAACGCCAGTTGCTTCTTCGATTTTCCTTTGTATTGCATACGAGCAACGATTTCCTGTCCTGTGTAACAGCCTTTTGTAAAACTGATGCCGCCTGTGCTCTGCATGTTAAGCCATTGAGGCAAAATGTTTTCGCTCTGTTCAAGGCTAATCAGTGGGCGAGCGGCGAGAATCGCTAAGGCGGCTAGCTCAGGATTTTGTTCTTCTATTTCGTGGTTGCTAGCTGGGCAAATAAGCCATTGAATGTCTAAAGGCTCTTGGCTAACGGTTAGGCTAATAACGTCGCTATTGTGGCTGGTGGCGAACTGGTCGGATGCATCTGACTGGCTTGCCGCTAACTTTGCATACACCGCAAAATTATCTTGCTCATCGACCAGTTCCGTTTTGAAGAAAACCGCATACTTTTTCAGGTGTATTAAGGTTTTTTCAACCAGATCTTTTGCCATCAACATGAGTACATCTTCATTATTCTGAACGATATAAAAGCTGCTGATGATGCGGCCTTTAATGCTGCAAATGGCCCCGTACAAACCGGTTTCTTGTGACAGCTTGTTTATATCGCAAGTTGTTTGGCCTTGTAGAAGTTTCTTGGCATCGGGGCCAGAAACACGCAGTACGCCGATATCTTGCTGTCTCTTTACAACGTCGTTGTTTTGCAATTTTGAGTCAATAATATCGTGAAGCGAAGTCATAGAAGGTTCCAAAAAATAGATCAGACAAAATAGGTTGCAGCGGCTCTGCATGAATAGCCTATCAGTAATGCCTTAATTTTACATTTCAATGGCTAATAGATAAGGAATTTTTATATCGAGAGAGTAAGTTAAGGGAGGGGTGACTAATCAAAGCCAACCATTTTTATGCTGTAGTGGTACGAAAATGGCCAATTACGACAATTATGTTGACACTTTTACCCATTCTTTTGAGTATGAAGTGATGGTCGGCATGCCATATTAAAAACATAAAATAAAACACGATTTATAGAAGAGTAAAAGCATGTATTTAGGTCTTGATCTTGGCACATCTGGTTTGAAAGGCGTCGTTATAGACGATCAAGGAAATGTACTGGCGCAGGAGTCGGTTCCGTTAACGGTTGATAGTCCGCATGCTACTTGGTCGGAACAGGACCCCTTGTCATGGTGGCAGGCTTGTAAAGATGTCGTTGAGCAATTGCAGCAGCGTTTGGATCTAAGCAAATTAAAAGCACTGGGGCTTTCTGGACAAATGCATGGAGCAACGCTACTGGATGCGAAAGGTCAAGTATTACGACCTTGTATCTTATGGAATGATGGCCGGAGCCAAGCACAATGCGAAGCCATGATGACGCAGTGTCCTGACTTGATCGAACGTTCTGGAAACCTATTTATGCCAGGTTTTACCGCTCCTAAAATCCGTTGGATAGAAGAGAATGAGCCAGAGATATTTGCTCAATTAGCTTATGTTTTATTGCCAAAAGATTATTTGGCTTATCGGCTTACGGGAAGTATGTCGACCGATTGCTCAGATGCAGCAGGAACCCTTTGGTTAAATCCTGAAACCCGTCAATGGGATGAGGCATTATTAGCCGCAACGGGGTTAACACAGGCCAATATGCCGAAAGTGCATGAAGGCTGTGATGTGGTTGGTGTTTTATCAGAAGAGATTGCTCTGGAATTAGGGCTTTCTAAGCTGCCAGTGGTGGCGGGCGCCGGTGACAATGCGGCGGGGGCTGTGGGAATGGGAGTCACCAACCCAGGCCAAGGCTTTATTTCGTTAGGTACATCTGGGGTGTACTTTACTGTGAGTGAATCTCACAAGGCGAACCCACAGAATACCGTGCATGCTTTTTGTCATGCCTTGCCGAATCGCTGGCATCAAATGGGCGTGACTTTGAGCGCCGCGAATTCTTTAGCTTGGTTTGCCAAGCTGGTGGATAAATCCGTTGCCGAATTATTGGATGCCCTTGAGGACAGCGAGATCGAGCAAACGACTGTCTTGTTTTTGCCCTACCTTAGTGGCGAGAGAACCCCGCATAATGACCCATTCGCCAACGGACAATTTGTTGGTTTAAGCAATACGACGAACGTTGAAGCCATGACCTTGGCAATATTAGAAGGTGTGGCGTTCTCTATGCTGGATTGCCAAAACGCCTTAGACAGTGCGAAGAGTCGAGTCGACGAGTTGTCACTGATTGGCGGTGGTGCTCGTTCTGCTCTGTGGCGTCAGATCATTGCCAACGTTTTGAATAAGCGTTTGATTTATCGTGACGGTGGAGATGTTGGGCCGGGTTTGGGGGCGGCACGTTTGGCGCTATTAGGAGAGCAACAAAGCCAAGGCCGAAACATTGAGTCACTAATTGAAGAATGTTGCACCATGCCAGAGGTATTGGCCGTGCACGAACCAGACGACAGGTTAAAATCTTATTATCAGAATAAGTACGATGTGTACCAATCTTTCTATCAATCGACAAAAGCCTTGAATCAAAAGCTGATGCAACTCTTTTAAACGTCATAAAAAACGCCGCGAGATAAACTGGCGGCGTTTTTTATAGTGAAGGTGTTGGCTTTATGAAACGGGCGCCATTCCTTCAATATGGACATTGCTTTGGGTGCGGAAGTCTCTTGGTGTTACCCCTTTCAGCTCATGAAATCGGCGGTTAAAGTTAGCGACATTATTGAAACCAACCTGAAAACAAATGGTGGCGATTTGTTGATCTGTCTCCGTCAGCAGGCTGCACGCGCGACTCACACGCACTCGATTCACAAATTCGATAAAACGGTTACCTGTTGCTTTTTTAAAGAAGCGTGAAAAATGGCTGTCTGACATGCCGATTAAACTTGCCACGCTTGATAGCGTAATGTCTTGGCTGTAATTCTGAGACACGTAATCGACCACGGTATTGATTTTGCGTTGCAAGGTTTCGCTGGATTTTAAGTCAATTTGTACCGTAGAAAGTAAGCGATAACTCCTGCTCTGGGCCAGTTTTTGCAATAAAGGAAGTGCTAGGATGAGCCTTGATAAACCAGTGGAATCACGAACTTTTTGAAAGACGTCTTTCAGGTACTCATGATCCTGATCATAAAATTCAATGCCAGACTTTGCCCTTGCTAGCATAGGTAGAATCTCGGCGAGCTCAGGAATTATTTTCATGCCATTGGAAAAGGATTCGTGATCAAAACGAATGACCATGTCTCGTAGTTGAACCTCTTCCTGATCTTTTTGGCATATCCAATTATGGGGGAGACGAGGGCCAGTTAAAATGAGTTGGCCAGGTGAGTAATTGCCTATGTAATCTCCCACAAAGACTTTTCCTGAAGTGGCAACGATGAAGTGCAGTTCATAGTCATCATGAGCGTGCCAACGTATGAGATCGCAAGGGTATCCGTGTTCTAGATAACGAATGGTTTCGTTGTCTTCAACAATTTCATATTCTGGCGTGATGCGTTTGGCTGTGTTTTGCATAATCTTCTCGCTCAGCAGATAACAGTATCACTCACTGCTTGTTATTATTGTTAATAAAATATACTCAAGAAACCAAGGAAGAGACCGCTTTCTTCCCCTTACTTCCTTGAGTTTAGCCCTCTTATTGAGGGATCACCATCTAAGCATAGGTTGCCATAGTCGTTTGAATGGCTTTGGTTAGCTCGGTCACAAAGTCGGGGTGTTCTGTTGGCACATTGCCCCATAAAAAACGATCGGTCGCAAAAGCCTGAATGCCAGCCTCATCATCACTAAAAGCCGTTAACGACGCTTTATTGGGCTCATGATAAGGTGTCTTTAGTTTGCCTTGATTCGACAGTTGGATAAAGACAAACCAGCCAGCAATACCTTGTATCGTTTTGTTTGGTATGCGTCCGTTACGGTAAGCACCTTCCAATGTCGGGAAAACAAAGATCGGAAACTTCGCATAGCCATCGGTGCATATACGCTCCACCGTATCGCCAATGTTGGCGTTGCTAAAGCGCTGGGCAATAATGTCAAAATAGGCTGGCAGATCAACCACAGAATCCCCAATGGCAGGTATCGAATCTTGCAGAATAAAGTCGGTGAAATACTGCTTTAATTCCTCGTCACGCATGGCTTCATCAAAGTAGGTGAGACCTTTCAATGCCGCTTGGTAGGTAACACAGGTATGACCAGCGTTTAGGATGCGAATTTTCGCTTCTTCAAAAGGCACAACATCCTGTACGAATTGCACGCCAACCAGATCAAGAGACGGTTTTTTACCGGCAAATTTGTCTTCGACTACCCATTGAATGAAGTCTTCGCCCATGACCGTCATATGGTCATCAACACCAAACCGTGAGCGAACGTCGTCCACATGTTTCTGACTGGGTTTGGGCGTAATTCTGTCTACCATAGAGCAAGGGAAGGACACGTTGTGTCTTACCCACTGCGCTAGAACGGAATCTTGTTTAGCCTCTAAAAACTGCATGAGGCCCGTTTCAAGTAGTTCACCGTTATGACGCAAGTTATCACAGCATAATAAGGTGATTTTGGCTTTGGATGTTTCACTGCGCAATTTAAGTCCAGCGTACAAAAAAGCGTAAAGCGTATTGCGAGCCCCTGCGATATCCGCTTTGATGGCTGGATGTTCTAGCATCAAACGGCGGTTTTCATCTAGGTAATAACCGCCTTCCGTTACGGTGGATGTCACCAACTGTGTTTTAGCGTCGGCGAGGGTGGAATCCACCTTTTCTGGTTCTTGTGCGCCATCAATTTGTTGAACGATAGAACGAATATGCTCGTATTTTGTCTCCCCATCGGCGGCCATGGTTTTTAAAACATACTCGCCTTTTTGTTCTACAAAACGCGCAAAGGCTTGACTGTCTTGTGGGCGAATATTGACGCCAGTGATGCCCCAGTTTTGTTGTCCATCATGAGCAAGCAAACGGTCAATATACACAGCTTGGTGAGCGCGATGAAAAGCGCCCACCCCCAAATGGACAATGCCAGCTTCGATCGTTTCTTTTGAGTAATTTTGAACAGATAATTGCTCCCTATTTGAGGAAGCTTGTAAGTAATTAGCCATATTACACTTCCTCTGGAATCACCGAGATGACGCGATCATTTTCGTTGAACAAAATCATTTCAGACATATCAATTTTTAGACTGACTTCTTGCCCGTCTTTGAGTTCTGTTCGTGCCGGTGCTTTGACGATAATGGTTTGGTCGCTAGACAATTGCAGATGCGCGTAAGCTTCGGAGCCTAGGTGTTCAACTAGCTCGATGCGTCCAGATAAGTCACCACCACTTTCGACTAAGGACATGTGCTCTGGGCGAATACCGACGACAACAGAGTCTGGCAATGGCCCTTTTAAACGATTGGCAGGGAAGTGAATTTGTTGACCAAGTAATTCAATGGCGAGAGTCTCTTCTTGGCGAATAATTTTATTTCCCGCAATTAAATTCATTTTTGGCGTGCCAATAAACTCGGCAACAAAACGGCTGTTTGGTTGACGATAAAGTTCCAGTGGCGTGCCTACTTGTTCAATCTGACCAGCATTCAAAATCACCACGCGATCCGCCAAGGTCATGGCTTCAACCTGATCGTGGGTTACGTAAATCATGGTTGTGCCGAGTTTTTTGTGAAGGCGAGCGAGCTCTAAACGCATTTGTACACGCAGTGCCGCATCAAGGTTCGACAAGGGTTCGTCAAACAAAAAGACTTTAGGTTGGCGAACAATGGCACGACCAATGGCAACACGTTGGCGTTGACCGCCAGACAGCTCCTTGGGCTTGCGTTCTAATAGCGCGTCTAGCTGTAAAGACGCCGACACAGCGCGAACTTTTTCTTTGATTTCGGCGTCCGATACTTTGGCAAGACGCAATGCAAAGGATAAGTTATCGGCCACTGTCATATGCGGGTACAAAGCATAGGACTGGAATACCATAGCAAGGTCGCGCTTTGACGATGCCACTTCAGTGATGTCTCTGCCGTCTAGCTCGATACTGCCGCCTGTGCTGGATTCAAGGCCAGCAATGGTGCGTAATAGTGTGGATTTGCCACAGCCTGATGGCCCAACGAAGACGACGAATTCGCCTTCGCTAATGCTTAGGTTGATGCCGCGCAAGGCATGGTAGCTGTCATAATGTTTTTGTAAATCAGTGATCGCTAAGTAAGTCATAAAAAAACTTCCTAATAATTATTTTACGGCGCCGAACGTTAAGCCTTGGACCAATTGTTTTTGACAGAACCAACCGAAGATGACGATTGGTGCGCAAGCGAGCGTGGAGGCAGCGGATAATTTTGCCCAGAACAGACCCTCAGGACTGGAGTAAGAGGCAATCATGGCGGTTAAAGGTGCCGCATCGGAGGCGGTTAAGTTGAGAGACCAAAATGCCTCGTTCCAGCACAGTACGATAGACAAAAGAGCCGTTGACGAAATGGCGCCAACAGAAAGGGGTAATACAACTTTGACCACTTCATCCCAAGGAGTAGCGCCGTCCATCCGCGCCGCTTCTAGGATTTCTTTTGGTAAATCTTTGAAGTAGGAAAACAGCATCCACACAATAATGGGCAAGTTCATCAGAGTGAAAATAATCACCAGTGCCGTTTTGGAATCCAATAAACCATAGTCTCGGCATAGGATATAAATAGGCACTAACACCCCGACCGCTGGCAGCATTTTGGTAGAGAGCATCCAAAGCAAAATGTCTTTTGTGCGTTTCCCTGGGAAAAACGCCATGGAATACGCCGCGGGAATGGCAATCACCAAGGCAATAATTGTGGAGCCAAATGAGGTTACGACTGAGTTCCACGCATGGTGAATGTAATCACTGCGTTCTTGGACAATTCTGAAGTTATCCAGTGTTGGCTCAAAGAACAGAGAAGGCGGTACTGATATTGCCTGTAGCTCGGTTTTAAAGGAGGTGATAAACATCCAAAAAATCGGGAAAAATAATACCAATGCGACTGTCCAAGCGAATAAGCCAGTCAAAATGGTTTTGAGTTTACGTTGTTGATTAAGCGTCATGGTAGTTACCTCACACCGTTAAGTTTTTGCCAACGGCACGAATTAAGAAAAAGGCCACGATATTGGCAAGCAATACAGCAAACAAACCACCAGCTGAAGCGACACCAACGTCATATTGCAGAAGGGCTTGGTTGTAGATTAGGTAAGCCAAATTGGTACTGTCGTAACCTGGGCCACCGCCAGTAGATACAAAAATCTCTGCAAACACGGCGAGTAGAAAAATGGTTTCTATCATCACAACCACAGCAATGGGACGGGCTAGATGAGGGATGGTGAGATAGCGGAAAATATGCCAGCCTGTTGCGCCGTCCATTTGAGCCGCTTCTTTTTGTTCTGTGTCTTGGGATTGCAGCGCAGTAACAAAGACTAAAATGGCGAAAGGTAACCATTGCCAGCTGACCATCATGATGATGGATACTAAGGGGTAGTTAGACAGCCAATCTATCGGTTCGAATCCCAATGATTCTGATATCCAAGCAAAAATACCGTACACCGGATTCATCATCATATTTTTCCATATCAAAGCGTTGACTGTTGGCATGATGAAAAATGGAGAAATCAGCAGGACACGGACGATGCCTTGACCGAAAAATGGCTTATCAATTAAAGCGGACAGCATGACGCCTAGCACTACGGTAATGACCAAAACGGAAAGCAGTAAAATGAGCGTGTTTGATACCGCTGGAATAAAGCCAGGATCGGTAATAAAGAATTCAAAGTTCATCCACCCAACAAAGTTATTCTGACCTGGGTACAATAAGTTGTAGCGGATAGTGGAAAAATAGATGGTCATGGAGAGTGGAATGATCATCCAAACCAAAAGCATGATGACAGATGGTGCCATTAATAAGCGAGTGATTGAGCGCTTCATGTTGTGTTTCTCTTATTATAAGCAGGGGAGTCTGTTCTTGAGTAGAACGTATCAAAGTAAGAAATAGGGCAAAGCCCTATTTCTTTGTCGAGCCTGTAGGTGTTTAGTAATACCCAGCTTGACGCATTTGACGATCCGCGGAAGTGTTTGCAGACTGCAATGCTTGATCGACTGACATAGACCCAGAAAGTGCGCCGGAAATCATTTGTCCAGTCGTGGTGCCAATTGCTTGGAATTCAGGAATGGCCGCAAACTGAACACCTACGTAAGGAGAGGGTTTTAACGTACTGTCATTTGGATCGGCTGAGTTGATGGCTTTCAGTTCAGCATCAGCAAAAACAGCCGCTTTCTGGAATTTAGGGTTGGCATACGTGCTGGCTCTTGTGCCCGTTGGGACCGCTGCCCAGCCATTTTTCTCACCCACTAGCTTGATGTATTCTTTAGAAGTAGCCCAGCGTACGAATTTTTGTGCCGCATCCGCATTTTTGGTTGCCACAGGAATGCCAAGTGCCCAAGACCATAACCAGTTCGCGCCTTTTTCTGTCACGGCGTAAGGCGATTGAGCAAAGCCCACTTTGTCAGCGACTTTACTTTGCTTAGGATCCGTAACAAAAGACGCCGCGATGGTGGCATCAATCCACATACCACATTTGCCTTCGTTGAATAGTGCTAGGTTTTCATTGAAACTGTTACTGCTGGCTCCCGGTGGTCCGTATTTGTTCAATAGATCCACGTAGAAGTTAACGGCGTTTTTCCATTCAGCCGTTTCTAGCTGAGGCTTCCAATTTTCATCAAACCAGCGAGCACCAAAAGAGTTAGCCATGGCTGTCATAAAGGCCATGTTGTCACCCCAGCCAGCTTTGCCGCGCAAGCAGATTCCGTAAACACCGTTATCAGGGTCATTCATAGCGGCGGCCGCTTCACGTATATGTTCCCAGCTATCGCGGTCTTTAATAGTAATGCCAGCCTTTTTTGCGAGATCTTTGCGGTACATGACCATAGAGCTTTCGCCGTAGAATGGCGCAGCGTACATAGTGCCTTTGTAAGACAGGCCGCCACGAATAGAAGGCAAAATGTCTTTTGCATCATAATTGCCGCTGGTGTCGATGGCTTGCAACCAACCACGTTCACCCCAAATTGGCGCTTCGTACATGCCGATGGTCATGACGTCATAAAGACCGCTTTTATTGGCAATATCTTGAGTCACGTTTTGGCGCAAAACGCCTTCTTCTAAAGTTACCCATTTCACTTTGATGTCAGGGTTGGCTTTTTCAAATTCGGGTGTGAGTTTTTGCATTTCGATCATATGGCCATTGTTTACAGTAGCCACTGTGATTTGAGTTGCTGAGAAGGCGCTGCTTGCTGCCATCGCAGCTGAAATAGATACCGCATAAGCTAGGGTATTCTTGGTAAGGCGTTTCATAGGTTTCCCCCGGTTTGGAGTTTCTTTGTTTTTATAGTCGTACCTAATTCTCGATAATTGCTCATCAAGTGATCATTAATATAGGGCATGTGATAATTGACCCGTTAATACATAAAACGCTAATACATGTACTATTTTGTTTCATTTTTAAGGGATTGATAGAAATTGAGTCAAATTAATACTCTTTTGTTGTCTGCTAACCGACGCTATCTTTTTGTCGAATAAGCTTTTATGTGATAAATATCAGTGAATGAAAGAATGGCATTTTCGTTTTTTTTGTATAAATGGCTATAATGGCGGCATTCTAAATCAAGGGAAATATCATGACTGAAACTAAAGATTCATTGAGTTTTAAACGCCTTAAAATGCAGTGTCGCCGTGGCATGTTGGAGCTTGATGTTTTACTCGAGCCTTTTTTGGCGGAAGTGTATTTAACGTTGGAAGAAGAAGATAAACAGCGTTTCGTTAATTTGCTCGCGCTTGAAGATCAAGATCTTTTCCCTTGGTTTATGCAAAGTGCTGTACCTGAAGATGCGGATCATGCGCGCATTGTTGATATTATTTTGACCCGTGTTCAGCCTGAAAACTACCGAGCTTAAATGCTCTTGGATTGGCATAATGCTTTGGCTAGTTTTAGCTTTGGCTTATGTCGCTCTGCTGCAAATCTTTTGGATGCCTGCCTTTTGGCGGGCATTGTTGTATTTAAGTGTTGGGCTTGGCGGGTTGGTGCTTATGGTTCAACGGTTTCGGCAGCCTTTACGAAAAATCGGTATTGATGATCAAGGGGGATTCATTTTTGATTTAGGTGTTTATGAAAGGTTGCTTTTTATCCGTGCTAATAGCCTTCAGTTGATTGCTAAGGTAGATAAGGAAAAAAGTTTATTTCGTCGAGTTTGGCCTAAATACCGTGTGATATATCGAGATAGTTTGTCGAGTAGAGAATATAAAATATTGCGTTCTTATGCGGCGCAACAAATTTTGTTGCGCCGCAGTGAAGAAGCGAAAAACCATTAGATTGGGTGCTTAATCTGCTTTTTTAGGCGCCAGTATCGTTGGTAAGCTCGAAGGGAGTTTATTAGGGTAGTCTAGTGTGAAGTGTAACCCTCGGCTCTCTTTGCGAGACATGGCAGAGCGTATAATTAAATCGGCGACAACAGCCAAATTTCTGAGCTCTAGTAAATCACTGGACACTTTGTAGTTAGTATAAAATTCCTGAATTTCAGACAATAATAAATCAACACGGTGTTTTGCTCTCAAAAGACGTTTGTCGGTTCTCACTATGCCTACATAATCCCACATAAAGCGCCTTAGCTCTTGCCAGTTATGGGTAATTACGACGTCTTCATCTGAGTTTGTTACCTGACTTTCATCCCAATCAGGAATCATCACATCATTGGTTAGTTTATGGTTTTCAGCAATTTGACGCGCAGCAGAGCGAGCAAACACAATACATTCTAAAAGCGAATTACTGGCCAGACGGTTGGCGCCATGAAGACCGGTGTAAGCGGTTTCACCAACGGCATAAAGATTCTCAATGTCCGTTGCACTATGACGATTTACAACTACTCCTCCACAGGTGTAATGGGCCGCCGGCACAACGGGAATTGGTCCCTTGGTCATATCGTGACCATACTCTAAGCAACGTTTATAGATGGTTGGAAAGTGTTCTTTGATGAAAACTGGATCTTTATGCGAAATATCCAATAATACATGGTTTACCCCAAGGCGTTTCATCTCATGGTCTATGGCGCGAGCAACAATGTCGCGTGGAGCCAGTTCTTCTCGCTCATCAAACTGTGCCATAAAACGTGTACCGTCTGGTAGTAAGAGTCTTCCGCCTTCTCCACGTACTGCCTCTGATATCAGAAATGTTTTCGCTTTAGCATCATAAAGGCAGGTGGGGTGGAATTGATTAAATTCCATATTGGCGACACGACAGCCCGCTCGCCAAGCCATGGCAATTCCGTCACCTGATGCCGTATCTGGGTTACTGGTGTAAAGGTACACTTTGCTACTGCCACCACAGGCCAAGGAAACAAATCGTCCATGGAACACATCGATAGAGTCATCATTAAGGTTTAATGCATAAACGCCAACCGCTCTATTTTGGCCCGAAATACCAAGCTTTTTAGTGGTCACGACATCAATAGCCACACGGTCAGGGAAAAATTCAATGTTTGGGTGATTGCTGGCATTTTTAATCAGAGTTTTGGAGATGGCTAATCCCGTCGCGTCGGCACTATGAATAATGCGTCTATGACTATGACCACCTTCTTTTGTTAGGTGGTATTCCTCACTTTCTCCATATCGGGTGAAAGGTACGCCTTGATCGATTAGCCAATCAATACTTTCCTTGGAATGTTCGACGGTAAAGCGAATCGCCTCAGGATCACCTAGCTCAACGCCAGCGTTTATGGTGTCGTTAATGTGCGAATCGATTGTGTCTTTATCCGATAATACAGCAGCGACACCGCCTTGAGCGTATAATGTGGACCCTTCGCGAATATCTGCTTTGGTTAAGATGGCAACATGATGCTGGTCTGCCAATTCAAGTGCTAGCGTCAACCCGGCTGCTCCTGCGCCAATAATTACAATATCGTGTTTATAGTGTCGGCTCATTGTATTGATCTAATTATGAATAAAAAATTAATGTTACTATTGTTGCTAACAAATAGTGAACACTTTCTCATGTTGCATTTTAAATATTTAATATTATTAATTATTTTTTTAGTGTGTGTTGCTTCATTAAATTGATGAATTTGCAATACGATATGGGAACTCGTTGTATAAAATGTGGTCTTCTCTTGTAATAAGCAGGGGCGCGAATGAATAAGGTTTTTATATGAGGTGCCTATGCAGCACGAAACGTCTTCCGATCAGGCGTTAGTTGAGAAAGTACAGCAGGGTGATAAGCGGGCTTTCGATATGCTTGTTGCCAAATATCAATATAAAGTGATTGGTCTAATTGGACGTTATGTACAAGATAGAAGCGAAGTACTGGATGTCGCTCAAGAGAGCTTTATTAAAGCGTATCGAGCTATCGGTAGCTTTCGTGGAGAAAGTGCCTTTTATACTTGGTTGTATCGTATTGCTGTTAATACCGCGAAAAACTACCTTGTAAGTCGTTCACGTCGTCCCCCTGAGTCTGATGTTGAATTGGATAATGAAGAGGTTTTTGGTGTTTATGAATCGTTATCAGATATTGATACACCTGAAGCAAAACTAAATAGCGATCGTCTTGAAAAAGCGATTCATTATGCAATTCAACATTTGCCGGAAGAATTGCGTAGCGCGTTAACATTACGTGAATTCGATGGTCTGAGCTATGAAGATATTGCATTGATTATGGACTGTCCTGTAGGAACGGTTCGATCGCGTATTTTTCGTGCTCGTGAGGCGGTAGAAAAGCACATTCGTCCATTGTTGGACGCAGGAGAATAGAAATGGCTGCTATACAAGATACTTTTTCAGGAAAAAGTTGCACCATCGACAATGATGGTAATCAAGAGTTTCTTCCAAGTTTGTCTGCCATGTTTGATGGTGAAGCGACTAAGCAAGACATTGAGTGCCTATTAAGTGAGGATAGTTCTGAAATTAGTAAGCAGCTAGAAGGTTTTCATCTAATTCGACAGGTTCTGCATAAAGATGAGCAGGTTGATGTAGGGCTTGAGGACAGTTTACTGCTTCGTATTCGTGCGCAGCTTGATGATGAAGATAGCTTAGATACCCAAGCTGAAGAGTTGTCTAATAACCTACTTCCGTTTGTTACACCGCAAGAAAAGAAGTCTTCTGGATTTAGTTGGCGTGTAATGTTTTCAGGCGTTGCTGTCGCCGCAAGTGTTGCTTTTGTGATTGTCCTTGGTGGGAGTCCGTTATTAGAATCAGGCGCTTCCAATGCGAACTTAGTCACTGAAGTACGTTCCCCTGTCGAAAATAGAGTCATCACACCACTGGCCGAATTGGATAAGGATAGTCTGCAAGTCGATAACGTTCGATTACAGCACTATCTCAGACAACATGCCGAGCAAGCCGCTATGACAGTCGGTCAAGGTATGATGCCCATGGCTCGAGTCGTTAGTTACCCAATAAAAGAGTAATTTATGAGATTGTTTTTGCCATTGCGGTTTTTTTTATTATCCCTGTGTTTAGTCTCGTCTAGTTTGAGTTTGGCGAGTAATACTACGAACACCGCATTACACCTTTTACAGAGTATGACTCAATCTTTTTCAACCTTGAGTTATGAAGGGGTTTTTGTCCTTTCAGAAGATACCAATATGAACAGTATGCGCGTTCGTCATGATTTGATGAATGGAGTGGAATATGAAAGTTTGGTGGATTTAGATGGTGATAAGGTTGAAGTCTTGCGTGTTGATGACAAAATAATTTCGGTCTACCCAAACGCTATGGTTGCTAACATGCGCGCTCCATTAATTCCCCCATTCAAGCGCTTTAAAGATGTTGATAGTGATCGCCTTATTAAAGGTTATGACCTAATAGTTGGACCGCATACCAGCAGAATTGCAGGTCGAAAAGTAGAGGTTGTAAAATTAGTGCCAAAAGACCAGTATCGTTATGGCCACATCTTTTGGTTAGACGAAGAGAACCACTTTCTTTTAAAGCATGACATGATGAAAACGGATGGCAAATTGTTGGAAAGAATTCAATTTACTTCTGTGAATTTTTCGCCTGACTTGAAAGATAAAGATTTTGTCCCCAAAGAGGGTAGTTACGCAGAACCTGTTGTCGAAATCCAGCCAAGACGTATAAAAAATCTCTGGCAGTTTGATTGGTTACCGGATGGCTTTTCTTTGGTTTGGCCTGAAGCAAGATCTTTAAATCATGGCACTAGCATGCTTTTATTATCTGATGGAATGACAACGGTATCGGTCTTTATTGAACCGACGATGAAACCTAAAGCCATGTCTATTTTTAGTATGGGAGCCACCATTGCAGGTGAGCGTAGTATTAAAGTTAAAAATCAGCTGTATTTGTTGACTATGGTTGGGGAAGTGCCAGAGTCGACTATAGAAAAATTAATGACTGTATTTATGCCAAGGCCTGATCATGATTGAAGAAATAGGCAGAGTATTATCAACAGAAGAAGGTTTTGCTGAAGTCGAAACTATTCGAACTAGTAGCTGTACTTCTTGTCGTGCTCGCCACGGTTGTGGGCATCATGCTATTGCCCAAGTTTCTTCTTCTAATCGAATGCGTATGCGGGCAATAGATCCTTTATCAGTTGAAATCGGACAGAATGTGGTTGTTGGGATTCCTGAGGATACTTTGTTACAAGCATCTATTTGGATGTATATGATACCTTTACTCGGTTTGGTTGGCGGAGCGGTTATTCCTTCTTTATGGGGCGGTGGCTCTGGTATTGCTGTTATTTTTTCTATTATTGGTTTTGCCGCTGGACTTTTATTAGCGCGTAGCAAGTCAAACCAAGAAATGAACAACCTTGACTATTATCCTAAAATTTTAAGAATTGAATCGCTTCATGATGATCGTATTCCTATGGTTGTGACATCGTGAGCTTCTAATCGTCTTCACCTGGCACTGTAATGAATTTGGTACGTCTTAAGGAGACCAATCAATGAACAGATTGCTTAAACAAGTTAGCATGATTGTCGTCAGTAGTTTTATGATGATATCGATGCTTTCTCATGCGGCTTCACTCCCTGACTTCACAGAGTTAGTGGAAAAAGCCTCTCCCGCTGTTGTGAATATCAGTACGGAACAAACTGTTACCACAAAAACGGCTAATGAAGGAGGGCAGCAATTAGGCCCTAATAGTGAGGAACTTAATGAGTTCTTCAAACACTTCTTTGGTCAGCAGCCTTTTGGTCAACAAGCGCCACCTCAGCAGGGACCGCGGAGCTCATTGGGATCCGGCTTTATTATTTCTCATGATGGTTATGTGTTGACGAATAATCACGTTATTGATGGGGCAGATGTAATTCATGTGCGTCTCAATGATAGACGTGAATATTTAGCGAAATTAATTGGAACGGATCCTCGTACGGATTTAGCATTGCTCAAAATTGATGCTGACAATTTACCTATCGTAAAAATGGGAGACTCCGATAAGCTGAAGGCAGGCCAGTGGGTCTTAGCGATTGGTTCCCCCTTTGGCTTTGATTACACAGTCACGGCAGGTATTGTGAGTGCAACTGGGCGAAACCTTCCTTCAGATAACTATGTGCCATTTATTCAAACCGATGTAGCCATCAATCCAGGTAATTCTGGTGGCCCGCTATTTAATCTCGATGGTGAGGTTGTAGGCATTAATTCACAAATTTACACGCGTTCTGGTGGGTTTATGGGGGTGTCATTTGCGATTCCTTCTAAAGTTGCTATGTCCGTTGTCGATCAGCTTAAGAGTAATGGTAAAGTCTCTCGCGCTTGGTTAGGTGTATTGATTCAAGATGTGAATAACGAACTAGCGGAGTCATTTGGCCTAGACAGATCAAATGGAGCGTTGATAAGTCGAGTATTACCAGATTCACCAGCTGAAAAAGCAGGTCTTAAATCTGGTGATATTATCCTTGAGTTTAATGGTGAATCCATTGCGCATTCTGGAGAGTTGCCATACATTGTTGGGCAACTAAAAGCTGGCGAGAAAGTGAAAGCAAAAGTGTACCGGGATGGTAAAGAGCAAACGATTTCAGTGACCTTGGATGCCCGTCCAAACGATCCGAAAGTAGTGGCTCAATCCCAGCAGGATCAGAATCGCTTAGGTATGATTGTTGGTGCGTTACCAGCCGATGTCGCGAAGAATTTTGATATCGATCATGGTGTCATTATCGAGCAAGTTCTTGGTGGTACAGCTGCACGTAATGGCTTGCAACAAGGTGATGTCATTACCATGCTAAATGGTAAGCGTATCAATGATGTGGCTGACTTTACTAAGATTGCAAAAGATATTCCTAATGGACGATCTGTTCCAATGCGTGTGATTAGACAGGGTTATCCAATGTTTATTCCATTTAAAATAATGGAATAATACTTTATATATTTTTCTAAGCGGCCTTTGGGTCGCTTTTTTTTGCTTAAAACTTGAATAAAAAGATTAGACATGTAACTATTTTTTTGCTGATAAATCAGTGTTTATGGTGATATTTAGTTAGATAACAAATTAATTCGGAGGTCGGGTGTGGAGCAAGTAATAGATAAGGGTATCTGTTTTCGATTAGGTGGAGAACGTTATGTTCACTCTATTTCTAATGTGAAAGAAGTTCTTAGCTATCAATCACCAGCTCCTGTTCCGGGCGCCAGAGAAGGCGTAGAAGGAATGATTGATGTTCGCGGAAATATGGTAACAGTATTGTATGGCAGTCATTTACTGAATTTAGATCCGGCTGAGTGCGAAGAGGAAGGACATATTATTGTACTGGATTTACCTACTGGCTACTTTGGTATTCGAGTAGAAGGTGTTGAGCGGGTTATGAGCTTACCTGAAAAGAATGAAACTAATGGATTAGAATACAGAGACAATGACTGTGTCCAAGGAACCATACAGGATAACAATGAACTTTATATATTAGTGGAATTTAATGACTATTGTTCGACTCTCGATTAAGTGTTTTTGACGGCCTAGTGAATAGTTATGTCACTGGGCCGTCTTTTTAGGCCGCATAAATACGGATATTACAGCTGCTTAGAAAAAATCTTGGAGTTACGTTGGTAGTTATACAGCGCTTGCTTTTGTGTTGGTAAACTTGCCAAAGTTGTTTCAGTAAAGCCACGTTCGATAAACCAATGAGCTGTTCGAGTGGTCAGTAAGAATAACATAGTCAAATTCTGACGCTTAGCGGCTTGCTCTATGCCTTTTAATAAACGTTCACCACGATTTGAACCTCGATAATCCGGTGATACGGCCAAACAGGCTAATTCGCCAGAATATTCTTGTTCAAATGGGTAAAGCGCAGCGCAAGCAACTATGGCCCCATCTCGCTCAATGACAATGAATCGGTCGATTTCATTCTCTAAAAGCTCCCGTGACCGTCTTACCAAGATGCCTTTTTCTTCTAAAGGCGCCAATAATGCCATCATTCCGCCAACATCATCAATTTGAGCAGGGCGCAATTGCTCATAGCTGTCCTCGTCTATCATGGTGCCAGAGCCTTCACGAGTGAAGAGTTCTTGTAGTAAGCCACCATTGACATTGTAAGAAATCAAATGTGCTCTGGGGACGCCACGACGAACCGCTTGTACACATGCGCTTAAGGCGGCATGTGTAATGGTAGAGAGAGACTTTTCTTTTAAAATGGCTTCAGCGTCTTTGGTTAATAACTCTGAGTAAAGTTCACCATCGCTCTTAAATACGCCTTCTTCCTCAGCAAAAATGACCAACTTATCGGCTTTTAGTTGAATGGCGGCCTGAATGGCAACATCTTCGCTTTTTAAGTTAAAAACTTCGCCTGTAGGGGAAAAGCCAAGATGTGGTAAAAGCACCATGTTGTCGTCTTCTAGGAGGCGAAAGATTGCTTCGGTGTCAATTCTACGCACTTCGCCAGTGTGCCCATAGTCGATTCCATCAACAACACCCAGAGGGCGAGCAATAACATAATTCCCGCTGCATACTTTTAGACGAGCGCCGTCCATTGGTGTATTAGATAGACCCATGGAAAGTTGCGCTTCTAACTGTACTCGAACGGCCGCCGAGGCCTGAATAATGTCCAGAAGCTGATCTTGCGGTGTAACGCGACAATCCTCTTCGACACGGCTAGTTAAACGTCGGTTTTCTAAAATACGATTGATCTGTGGACGAGCTCCCTGCACTAAAACTAAGCGTATTCCCAGTGAATCTAATAGTGCAAGATCATGGATGATACTTGAAAAGTGAGCGCATTCGACCGCTTCACCTGGAATCAAGATGACAAAGGTTTTTCCTCTATGAGCATTAATATAGGGAGAAGAATGGCGGAACCAGTCTACATAATTAAATTCTTCAGGCACGCTATTCCTCATTTTTTGGTTCAGTTAATTGAAGGCAAAAACGCTCGATTAAACCGCGAATTACCTTTTGCATTGGCTTTATTTGATCCAATGCCATAAATTCATTTGGCTGGTGGGCTTGATCAATAGAGCCCGGCCCGAGTATTAAGGTTTCCATTCCCATTTGATTTAGGAAAGAGCCTTCAGTCGCAAAGGCGACTGTACTGGCTTCTCGCTTAGTTAGCGATTCACACGCTTTAATGATATCTGATTCAATTGGTGTATAAAAAGACGGAATGTCGGGAAATAGGCTATTTAACTGAATAATAGTGCCGGTTTTTTCTTCAATACGTGGCAATATCTGCGCGATTTCTTCCATCAGAGCCTTATTACTCATGCCGGGTAACGCTCTTAAATCAAATTCCAACTCACAACGACCGCAGATGCGGTTGGGGTTATCGCCGCCGTGGATGCAACCAAAGTTCATTGTAGGATAGTCAATGACAAAGCTTGCGTCACGGTAGTTTGCTTTAAGCTGCTGACGGAATTGCATTAATTCTGACATGACATCGTGCATTGCATCTAATGCATTGTTACCTAGCAATGGGTTAGAGGAGTGTCCTGCTTGGCCTGTTACTTGAATCCGTTCCATCATAATGCCTTTGTGGGCATAAATAGGGGTTAGCGATGTTGGCTCTCCTATCAAGGCGTAACGAGCTTTGAGTGAGCCTTTTTCGACTAGTACACGAGCACCGGACATAGAGCTTTCTTCGTCCGCCGTAGCCAAGATTATAAGGGGCTGCTTTAAATTAGACAGCTGCATTTGGCGAACCGTGTCGATCACAATGGCAAAAAAGCCTTTCATATCGCAGCTTCCAAGACCATAGAGCTTTTGATTTCTTTCCTCTAGCTTAAATGGATCTGACTGCCAGCGTCCTTTATCAAATGGCACTGTATCTGTGTGGCCAGATAAGACCAAACCACCGTCACCGCTTCCAAGTGTCGCTATTAAGTTGAACTTACCTGGGTGGTCGGGAATAGGCATGACTTCACATTGAAAGCCTTGAGAGCTCAACCAGCTTTCTAACAATTGAATCACGCCTTTATTTGACTGATCCCAGTGGGCTTGACTACAACTGATAGAAGGTGACGCAATAAGTTGCGACATCATATTAATAAGAGAAGGAAGTGCGGGCATAAAAATGTTCCTAGGGCCAAGTTATCCTCATATATTACTACTGGAAGCTAGCCATCTGGTACACTTGAACAAACATTCTTTTTTCTTTGTTGTTTGCTCAACAGCAAAGGTTGTAGAGGTCTTTATATTATGGCTACCGAGCTAGAGCTTAAGTTAATGATTCAGCCTGATTACTTACAATCAGTAAGTGATTTTCTTGATGGCATTTGCCGCCAATCTGCAAGCGTTCAACAATCACGTCAGCCAACATTGAATTTAATGAATGCTTATTTTGATACAGAGGACGCAAGCTTAATGCAAGCGGGAATGGCTCTGCGTATTCGAGCGGTAAATGATAAGTTTATTCAGACGGTGAAAACTCGTGGTAGCAATCGTATTGGTATGCATGCCCGTGGCGAGTGGGAATGGTTTATACCAAGTGATAACTTAGATTTGTCGCTTTTAAAAGAGGTTCCTTTGCCTGAAGCGTTGCAAAATATGTCATGGAGTGATGAGCTTATTGAGGTGTATCGCACGGATTTTGAACGTCAAGTATGGAATGTAGAAACTTCTACTACAAAAATGGAAGTGGTTTGTGATCAAGGTTTGGTAACTTCTCCCTATGGTAAAGATAGCATTTGTGAGTTAGAGCTGGAGTTGAAAGGCGGTGATGAAGTAGGTTTATATCAATTTGCGAAGCAATTGGCTGAGCAAGTGCCTGTTCAAGTAAGTACGGTTTCTAAAGCACAAAAAGGCGTCCGATTAAAATATGGTCAAATTGAATTTCCAGATAAACCTCTGAATACGTCGAACTTATTAGAACTTGCCGGCTATTGGTATGAAGTCTGGTTGGTATATTGGGAGGCTATGTATTTTATGAAAGACGAAGCTCTTATGCAGCCTCTTCGTCACTCCATGTCTCAATTAAGAGCATGTTTACCAAGCGAGCTAGCACAAGCATTGGCACAATTGGATAGAGAATTAGAACAGCAGTTAATAACTGAAGAAGATTTATTGTTGAAAAATTTAGCTGGAATGACTCAAATTGGCACTACGATGCTGTTGGTTGGGCAGTGGTTAAACCAACGTTCTGCTTAATTTATGTGTTGCGATTATGGCATGAAAATATAGTGTCTATTTATCTCTAAAAAATAAAAATGTAAGGAAGACCTTTTGACTCCACCGGATTTAAACCCTAGCTATGAAATTTATTGTAAGCAGTTACCTTCTCAGTTGTTGTTAGAACAAGTTCAAGAAGCACGAGAAAGGCATAGTCTAGAGGCGTTAAGCGAAAAGCAAATAGCTAAACTAGAGCCATTGTGGATTTTGAGCGATTATTTACATCAACAGTTTATTCGTTTTCCTCACTGGCTTGATGATGTATTGGAGTTAGAAAAATTGCCGCAACGCCCTTCTAAAGAAGCATTGATGACAGGTGAAGCATTTTTTCCATTAGAGGCGAATGCCTGTCCATCAGAGCCCACTGACACATTAGATGAAGCGAGTTTTCTTAAGCGCTTACGATTGTATCGTCAATGGTGGATGGTACGGCTTATTTCTTTAGATATTCAGCAGCGTCTTTCTCTAACAGAGTTAACATCGCGTTTAAGTGCTTTGGCTGATGCGTGCGTTAATGCCAGCTTACAATGGACGACACAGCATTACCTTGCTTTGTACGGTCAGGCCTTTGACAGTAATCATGAGCTTCAATCGATGATTGTGATTGGTATGGGGAAACTGGGCGGCAACGAGCTTAACTTATCTTCGGATATCGATTTGATTTTTGCTTTTCGTGAACACGGAGACACCCAAGGCGGTAAAAAAAGCCTTTCTCATCAAGAATACTTCACTAAGCTAGGGCAAAAACTCATTCAACATTTAGACCAAGTGACCGCGGATGGTTTTGTGTTTCGCGTCGACATGCGCTTGCGTCCTTTTGGGCAATCTGGCGCCTTAGTACTCAACATGGACTCGTTAGAAAACTATTACCAAGATCAGGGACGAGACTGGGAACGTTATGCCATGATTAAAGCCCGAGTCATGTCAGGTAGTGAATTGGATGTGCGTGAGTTCGAGGCTTTGCGAAAGCCTTTTGTGTATCGCAAGTATCTTGATTTTGGAGCAATCGGAGCATTGCGCGATCTTAAGCAAATGATTGCCAAAGAAGTCCGCCGTAAAGGAATTGAGCATAATATTAAATTAGGTGAAGGTGGTATTCGAGAAGTTGAGTTTATCGCCCAAGCCTTGCAAATATTGCATGGTGGGCGTGATCAAGGTTTGCAAACACCGGCCTTGTTAAAAGTATTGCCTTACCTTGCCCAACAGGATTATCTGCCTGTAGAAGAAATGGACCAATTGCGTGAAGCATATTTGCTTTTACGTCGTACCGAACATGCCTTACAAGCTGTGAATGATGAGCAAACACAATTATTACCAGAAGATAGTCGTGCACGTACCCGTATCGCTTTGATGGTGGGGTTTGCTTCATGGGAAGCATTGGATGAAAGGCTTTGGGAGGTGCGTAAAAATGTACACCGCTCTTTTGTGGCACTAATTGATGATGGCAACGAAAGTAGTGAGGAGGTAAAAAATCAAGAAACATGGCGTTTATTGATCAAACATCCAGAAGACAAAGAAGCTATAAAGGATGCCATTGAGTTAATTGCTTGGCGAGACCATGAAGCAAGTATCTTGCGTATTTCTCAGCTGCTTAGCTCACGCACGGTTGTCTTCATGCAACCTATTGGGCATGAAAGGCTTGCGGTATTTTTAGCGGCTTTGATGTCAAAGTTAATTGATGAAGCTAATCCAGACTTAGTGCTAGAGCGCGTTTTTCCTATTCTAGAGGCAGTTTTACGTCGTACGGCTTATTTGGTTTTGTTATGTGAAAATCAAACGGCACTGACGCATTTAATCCAGTTATGTCGAGAAAGTGTATGGTTTACTGAGGCCATTTCGACCACACCAGCATTGCTGGATGAATTGCTTGATGCTAACACTTTATTTTCTCCACCAGATAAAGCCATGTTAGCAGAAGAGTTGCAGCAGATATTATTGCGTTTACCTGAAGACGATGAAGAAGCTCAAATGGACGCTCTGCGTCGCTTCAGGCGTTCTATTATTTTGCGTATCGCCGCCTGCGATATAACCGGTATACTCCCTGTAATGAAAGTGAGTGATCACTTAACTTGGTTGGCAGAAGTGCTGCTAGAACAGGTATTACAGCAGTCTTGGCAGTATTTAACCAAAAAACACGGCTTTCCCGTTAGTCAGGGAGAAACGGCTTTTGCTCCGCAATTAGCCATTATTGGCTACGGTAAGTCAGGCGGTTGGGAATTAGGCTACGACTCAGACTTGGACCTTGTCTTTATTCACGATGCGCAATCAAACGGCAATACAGACGGTGACCGTAGTATTGATAACCTTACTTTCTATACCCGCCTTGGGCAGCGCTTAATTCACGTGATCACTAGCTTTACTGCGGCAGGTCGTTTGTACGAAGTAGATATGCGCTTACGTCCTTCTGGTAACTCTGGCTTATTGGTTTCAAGTTTAGACGCCTTTAGAGATTATCAGCAAAAAGAAGCTTGGGTCTGGGAGCACCAAGCTTTGACTCGTTCTCGTGGCTTAGCTGGCGAATCGAATTTGCTCGCAAAATTTGAAAATTGTCGAAAAGACATTATTTCATCGGTACGAGATCGTAATGAGCTGAAAGCAGAAGTGATCAAGATGCGCGAAAAAATGCGTGCTCATTTAGATACGGGTGGCAAAGAAAAAGGCTTTGACCTGAAACAGGGGGCTGGTGGCATCATTGATATTGAATTTATGGTGCAATATCTGGTTTTAGCTTGGTCAGGAAAGTACCCCGAGTTGATGCGATTTTCTGATAATGTACGTCAGCTTGAAGCCGCCGCAAAAGTTGGTCTTATTGGTGCCGAACAGGCAGAAAAAATGACGGATACTTATACGCTTTATCGATCTCTTACTCATCGGTTGAGTTTACAGCAGCAAGGTCGTGTTGTTCAAAATGATGGGTTAATTGAGAATCAAAACTTGGTGAGTCAATATTGGGAAAATTTTGTGAGTGATACTGGTATTTGATGTGCAGTTTTTTAATAAAAAGATGTTCGTAAATTCAGTAAAGGCCGACTATACTTTATTTATTGATGTTTTTTTAGACAGCAGTGTTTCGAAAGTGTTAGTCTAAAATCATTATTACGAACCCAAGAAAGATAATTAAGGGGGCAAAATGCCAAGCATTAATGGTTTAAGTAATCCCGCAATGGATTATGCCAGTGAAGTTTATGGAGCCAAGTTAGCCAAAGCAGCTCAGGAACAAGAAGGGAAGCAAAATCTTGAGTTGTTGCAAGAAGCGGCTAAAAGTGTCACACCCGTAGCAAGTAACGGTCCGCAAACAACAACGGATAACCTTGGACAGAATATTAACATCAATGTTTGATGATTGTGTTTGGTTGCCCTTGAAATAGGTTTAACAATTAGAAATCCCCAGCCGTGTGAAGTGATTCGGCTGGGTTTTTTTTGTTATGAGAGAAGCAAAGTAAGAGCCTTTTAACTAGACTTACTTTTCCATATAAGTTTGGTCTTCTTTGGGTAAATTACCGTCATTTATTACGGCTTCAAATGCCTTAAGACGTTTGTAGATTGATAGCAATTCTACGATGGTTGTCCAAGAATTGATTAGGTATTGGAAAGAATTTTCCACCTGATTGAAAGCATTTAACACACGCTGCATGATACCTAATGTGAAGGCTCCAGCGATAATTGAAGGGGCTAGGACTATCAGTGGTACAAATTGCCCCACGTTTATATAACCAAAGCGAACAATGTTAAAGTATAAGTAGTTCTTATAGAGGCGGAAGTAGTTTTTTCGTACATTGGCAAAAAGTTCCTCAAGGCTGATTGGTGTTGCTCTTTCAGGATGGTCTTCACCATAGACTAATTCTTTTCGATAAGCAGCTTCTACACGTTGATTTTTGAACTCTAATCCAGGAAGTTTTATACCTGCCAATGCTAGCAAGAGCGTTCCAAAAATTGACCACATAATTGCTGTGAATACCAAGGCTTGAGGGACTTCGCCGATAAGTGGGAGCGTTTTAACGTATCCAGACAGACTCCATAAAATAGGCAAAAAAGCAATTAAAGTCATAATGGATCTTAAAAGACTCACCCCAAGCCCTTCAACAATAGATGCGAAACGCATTGTATCTTCTTGAATACGTTGTGATGCACCTTCAATATGGCGAACTTGGCTCCATTTAGAAGTGTAATAACTTGTCATTGCCGTTCGCCAACGAAAAACGAAGTGGCTAACAAAGAAATTACTTAAGACTGCAACTGTAATCGCTACCATTATGATAATCGCGACAGAAGATAGCTCTGAGTAATAGGTGGCAATAGGAATACTGTTTGGCGATGCTAAGGCATTTTGAATGAGGTCATAAAATTTTCCATACCATTCGTTAAGCATTACACTTACTTGTACTTGAAACCATGTAATGAAGACAATTCCTGCCGACCCAAGTACAGACCATTTAGACCATTTTTGCCCACCATATATCATCCAGAAACCAACAAATAAGCCGTAACAAAGTGACATATATTGGTATAACCATACATCTAATGCCGTACTTTGTGCACTTTGGAAAGCAGCTTGTGCAGCAGTGTCGGCATCACTTGCGAGGGCGTCAGGAAAATGAACGCCAAACCAAGATCCAAGGCTTAAAGCGGAGCCTAAGTCCTGTATAACGCTATACCAACCAATGACGCAAATTAGAGCCCAGAGGGCGAAACTTAGAAAGAAGAGTTTGGGTTTTGGAAAGAAAGAATGAAACACGGTTTAGTTTCTCTATTAGTTGGATACATCAATAGCCATCGGTTCTAGAAGGGAATGGCGCTGTATTGGAGCTTAAACCACTCAGGTCATAAGCACAATTAATAAGCGATTAAGGAATCAGCAAATAAGGCGACAATTTATTCAAGTAAAGTTACTTTTGCTATGATTGCGGCCTATATAATCTAGATAAATTGATGGAGTCTCCATGGATCAGGTTGAGGTGTATTTGATCAGCGCGTTTTCGTTATCAGAACAAGGAGGAAATCTAGCAGGTGTGGTTTTGCATGCGGATAGTTTAACGGATACTCAAAAACAATCTATTGCTAAACAAGTTGGTGTATCAGAAACCGCATTTATCAGTAGAAGTGATAAAGCTGACTTCCAGTTATCTTTTTTCACGCCTTCAATTGAAGTGGATTTTTGTGGTCATGCAACGCTAGGGGCGTTTTGGTTGTTGCATCACCTTGGGCATATATCTGTAGGTTTCTATCAGCAAGAAACCAAAGCGGGTGTATTAGGTGTGGAAGTGTTATCGAATGGGCGCATTATAATGAATCAAAGTTTACCTCTTTGGTCTACAAAGTTTAGCGCAGACGAAATAGCACCTATGTTGGGTATTCAGCCTGACTTTATTATTCAATTAGGTTTGCCGATTCAAGCCTTATCCACAGGGTTGGTGGATGTGATGGTTCCTGTTCCTTTTGGTATGCTGGATGACTTAGTGGTAGATAGTGATGCGATAAGTACGTTTTGTAAGCAGCATGAGTTCGTAGGCTTTCACGTCTTTGAATTAGCTCCTGTGGGAGCAGGGTACACAGCAAGCTGTCGAAACTTTGCACCTGCTGTGGATATACCAGAAGAGTCTGCAACGGGTAGTTCTAGCGGCGCGCTTGCATGTTATTTAAATCGTTTTTTTGGTTATGAGAAGATGGTTTTTCAGCAAGGGAGGGCAATGAAAATGACATCACAAATAACAGCAGAATTAAGGCTGCAAAATGGAGAAGTAACTGAAGTAAAAGTAGGTGGAGAGGGTGCGTTGGTTAAAAAAGTTTTCATTGAAGTTTAGCCCATAAAAAAATCGGACCTAAGTCCGATTTTTAATCTGTTATTAGCAATTAATAAAACTTAATTTGCTTTGTTATTTGCTACCACTTTTGCAACAGCTTTATCCAGACGAGCAAGACCATCAGCAATGTCTTGTTCAGTAATAATCAGGGATGGTGCTAAACGTAATACGTTTGGACCTGCAACAAGCACAAATAAACCTTCTTCTGCGGCGGCTTTGACGATTTCACCCGCTTTACCTGCTAAGTCATCAATAACTTCTGCACCGATTAAAAGACCCATGCCGCGGATATCTTTGAATACATGGTACTTATCGTTAATGGCTTTTAGACCTTCAACAAATAAATCATGGCGTTTATTAACACCATTCAATACTTCAGGTGTGTCAATGATATCGATCACGGCTTCAGCAATAGCACAGGCCATTGGGTTGCCGCCATAAGTACTGCCGTGAGTACCAAAAGCCAGGCTCTTAGCCGCTTTTTCTGTTGCTAACATGGCACTAACAGGAAATCCATTACCTAACGCTTTGGCTGTCGTTAACACATCAGGTTTTACGCCAAGCTGTTCATAGGCATACAGAGTACCAGTACGACCAACACCGGATTGCACTTCGTCATACACTAACAGCGCGTTGTATTGATCGCAGAGTTCACGTACTTGCTTAGCAAATTCAATATCCGCCGGAATAATTCCGCCTTCGCCTTGAATTGGCTCCATGACAACAGCGCAGGTTTTATCGCTAATAATGGCTTTAAGCTGCTCAATGTCGTTGTAATCGCAATGTTTGATCCCACCTGGTGTTGGCTCGAAACCTTCTTTGTATTTTGCTTGTCCGCCGACAGAAACGGTAAACAAAGTACGCCCGTGGAAGGACTTATAGAAAGCGATAATTTCGTGTTTTTCTGGACCAAAATGATCAAACGCGTAACGGCGAGCAAGTTTGAAAGCGGCCTCATTAGCTTCTGCACCACTGTTTGCAAAAAATACTCGATCGGCAAAAGTCTTCTCAGTTAACTTTTTAGCTAATCGTAGAGCGGGTTCGTTGGTCATAGTATTTGATAAATGCCAAATTTGCCCAGCTTGCTCACGCATGACGTTGACTAGAGTAGGATTAGAATGCCCCAATGCAGTGACGGCAATGCCACCTGCAAAATCGACGTATTCTTTGCCTTCTTTGTCCCATACGCGAGAGCCTTCGCCACGCACTGGAATAACCGCAGAAGGTGCGTAGTTGGGAACCATTACTTCGTCAAAGGTTGCTCTCGTTACTTGTTGTGTCACTTCTCTATCCATCTCGAAAAAAGGCCTCTTAAAAATAGGTGGCCGCAATGGCGGCCACCAGTGGTTTTATATCAGATTTCTCAACTCGCGAATAGCGACAGTTACCATAGCAAGTGTTAATTCGCTTTCGGCTTTTATTTCACTAAAAGTCGCGCGGTAATGCTTGATGCTGTCATTATTTAATTCGCGCCAATGAGTCAAACGTTGTTCCAGTTTCTTAATGTCGGAACTGGACTGAATGACCTCTTGGGTGAGGGTTCTTAAACTATTATCTACCTCGTCACCTAGACCCGTTTTTGCTCGGCGTTGCCACATATCGTCCGCGGATAATTCGCTTACTTTATGGCGTAACCAGTGCAACTCTAAGTCCATTTCAAGAGCAAAGTAGGTTTGAGCTACATCCAATACTTCTGTTTCTGTGTTTGCCGCAACACGAATAATATCTAATCCGAAGAAGAGATAATGAAGAGACGATAGTCTTTCCGCAATGTCGGCAGGGATATTTTGCTCTTCTAGGCCGGTGGCAATATCGGCTAAATGCGCTTGACTCGATTCTGTCAAAATAGCCTGCATATTGGCTCTAATGACTTCCACTCCCGGTTTGTAGGTGTCTTTCAGCTTTTGAATAGACAAGCTTTCACGGGTATTGCGCAATAACCAAAGTGTCGCACGTTCTAGTAATCCTTGGATGCGGATTAGTAAACTATTTAATACTGAGTTTTCAACGGCAAAGTCTAGTCCATTGATGGCATCCCAAAGTGTCGGGATATCAAAAATGTCTTCTGCTGCCATGTAAGCACGAACGACGTTTAAAGAAGATGCGCCCGTTTCTTCTTGCATGTATGTGCTGAATGTTGGCCCCATTCGGTTGCCGACGTTATTCGTCACATGTCCTGCGATGATTTCTTGAATCAAAGGGTGTGACGCCATCTGGCTGCCAAAATGTTTGGTTAACTGAGTCGGGAAGTATTCATTGATTTGCGTCGTTAAGTCTGCATCTTCACCAATGCCATCTTCAACGAGTTGTTCAGACAGTTTGATCTTAGAATAAGCCAGTAGCACTGAAATTTCAGGGCGCGTTAGACCTAAACCTTTGTTAAGACGCTTTTTAATTTGTGAATCACTTGGCAAGTATTCGATTTCGCGATTCAAACGACCTTCTCTTACAAGAGATTGAATTAAGCGCCAATGGTCAGTTAAGCGTTCTTGAGCTTGCGCATTTGCCAAAGACAAGACATGACTTTGACCGCGGTTATGGCGCAAGACAAGGCTACCCACTTCGTCCGTCATTTCTGCAAGCAAGTTGTTGCGCTGTTTCTCTGTAAGGTCGCCATTTTCAACCACGCGGTTAAGCAAAATCTTAATGTTGACCTCATGGTCGGAGCTGTCTACACCGGCCGAGTTATCAATGGCATCGGTGCTGATTAAACCGCCTTTCTGAGCGAATTCAATACGACCTAGCTGTGTTAAGCCAAGGTTTCCGCCTTCACCGACGATTTTGCAGCGTAGTTCTTTGCCGTTGACACGTAATCCATTGTTGGCACTGTCACCTGCATCGGCATGGGATTCGCCTTCGGATTTAACATAGGTGCCGATTCCACCGTTCCAAAGTAGGTCTACTGGTGCTTTTAAGATGGCGTTAATCAAATCTGTTGGTGCCATGGACTTGATGTTGCCTTCGATACCTAAGGCTTTGCGAATATCTGCATTGATCGGAATGGATTTCGCAGAGCGGTTGAAGATGCCGCCACCTTTGGAAATAAGCTCTTTATTGTAATCCTCCCAAGATGAGCGAGGTAATTTGAACATGCGTTCACGTTCAGCGAATGATGTGGCTGCATCTGGGGTTGGGTCAATAAAGATATGCATGTGGTTAAATGCCGCAATGAGTCGAGTATGCTCGGAAAGAAGCATGCCGTTACCAAATACGTCACCTGCCATATCGCCAACGCCGACGGCTGTAAAATCGGTTGTTTGGCAGTTAATGCCAATTTCTTTGAATTGACGTTTAACTGACTCCCAAGCTCCTCGTGCCGTGATCCCCATTTTTTTGTGGTCATAGCCGTTAGAGCCACCAGAAGCAAAGGCGTCGCCTAACCAGAAACCATATTTGGCAGAAATACTGTTGGCTAAGTCGGAGAAAGTGGCGGTTCCTTTATCGGCTGCTACTACTAAGTATGGGTCATCTTCATCATATCGAAGTACAGATAATGGCGGAACAATTTCGTTTTGTACTAGGTTATCTGTAATGTCCAACAAGCCACTGATGAAAGTGGTATAGCAATGGATAACTTCGGCTTGCACTTCTTCACGGGAAGCATTCTTTTTCAGTTGTTTAGCAACAAAGCCGCCTTTTGCACCAGAGGGTACAATAACGGCGTTTTTCACCATTTGTGCTTTAACAAGACCGAGTACTTCGGTACGGAAATCTTCCATGCGGTCTGACCAGCGCAAACCACCACGGGCTACTTTGCCGCCACGCATATGCACACCTTCAACCCAAGGTGCATAGACGAATATTTCGAATTTTGGTCTTGGTAGTGGTACTGCTGGTATCAAGGTTGGGTCTAGTTTAAAAGAGACATAGTCTTTGACTTCACCGTCCGCATCAGTTTGGTAGAAGTTAGTTCGTAACATGGCTTGAATCACAGATAAGTAGTGTTTCAAGATGCGGTCTTCATCCAAGTTAGCGACTTGATCCAACTCAAGATCAATCTTTTCAAGCAGTTTTTGTATTTTTTCATCACGCTTTGTTTCTTGGTTAGGGTTAAAGCGTTGTTCGAACAATTGAACCAATAAGCGAGCAATGGGGGCATTTTTCTCAAGTGTTTGTTGCATGTACTGCAATGAGAAAGGTACTTGCAATTGCATCAAGTATTTAGTCAATGCGCGTAGCATAGTGACTTGGCGCCAAGTTAAGGAGGCGCTTAGTACTAATGCGTTGAAGCGATCGTTTTCTACGCGGCGGCTGAATACTTGGTTGAATGCATCTTGGAAAGCTTCACGCTGAGAATTTTTATCAAGATTTATGTCTGCATCCACACTGATGGCAAACTCGACGACCCAAGTGTTCGTTTCACCATCCCCATTTTGATCTAATTCGTATGGACGAGCTTCTAATACTCGCAGCCCCATATATTCTAAAATAGGTAAAACGTCAGATAGAACGAGAGTTGTGCCTGCCCCATAGACTTTGAAGAAGTAATTGTTTTTGGTTTGGCCAACTTGTCGATAGATATGAGTTGAAATATCCCCCTCACCAGCTAATTGGCCTAAACGTTCAATGTCTAAGACGGCGGCATTTGGCGAAAAGTCTTCACGGTAAGCGGCGGGTAAATAAGGCACATAGTCGTTAAATAAAAGATTACCGCTTTCTTCACCATTACTTTTATGCAGCGCTGATAATAACTTGTCTTCCCATGAGCTCATCGCATCTTGCATTTTACGTTGAACATCTTCAGCGTCGATGGTTGGACTTTGCTTAGGGTCTGCGATTTGAATGGTGAAATTTACGCGTGCCAAAACGAGTTGCGAGAATTGCACATTGAATTCAGCACTGGTGCCATTGCAAGCATTCATTAAGATGTCTTGCATCTTCATACGTAATTCAGTGTTGTAACGGTCTCTTGGTACGTAAACTAAGGCATTTAAAAAACGGCCATAAATATCTTTACGCAGAAAAACTCGTAATTGGCGGCGCTCTTGAATTGCGAGAATGCTTTCGATAGTTGTGAAGAGTTCTTCAGCTGGGGCCTGCAGCATTTCATCACGTGGATAGCTGTTGAGAATGTGCTTAAGATTTTTGCCTTTGTGACTATTTGGATCCACATTGGCTTTTTCAACAATGATGTTCAGTTTTTTTCGCAGTAAAGGAATGTCTTGTAAACGAGCAATGTAAGCCGCAGATGAGTACAAACCAAAGAAGCGCCACTCACCAATGACGTTACCTTTTTTGTCAAAACGTTTTACGCCAAGGTAATCAAGGTGAACGGGTCTATGAACAGTGGAAACTGCTGTAGATTTGGTTAAAACAAGAATGTTGCTTGGGTCTACCGCTAACTTGGCTAAGTTATCTTGTAGAACGATGTCACGTTTAACCTTTTTATCGTTGATGTCACGGAAGGTGCCAAGTCCAGAGCCTTCAACCAATTTAAGATGTGTTTCATTGCCTTCAACAGAAAGGTCATAGGCACGGAAACCGATAAAGGTGAAGTGGTCGTTGACGACCCAGCGTAAGAAATCAAGGGTTTCTTGGTGTTCTTCATTGTTTTTTAAATGTGCGAGTTGTTCTGACTCATTGATGGCATCACTCAATTTAGCCTTCATGGTTGGCCAATCAGCAACTGTTTTCTTTACATCAACTAAACTGTTAAGCAGTTCTTCTTTTATTTTATCTAATAAGTTGATGTCTGATAGGCGATCAATTTCAAAGCGCATTAAAGCTTCATAAGATTTGGAAGATGGATTAATGCCTTGTAGTTCACCTTTTTTATTACGGTTAACAGGAACGACTGGGTGTGCTGTTAAGTGGATAGTGTGGCCAAGGCGAACCAGTGCCATATTAAAAGATGATACAAGGAAGGGCATGTCATCCGTTAAAATTTCGATAACAGTATGAGTAGATTGCCAGCTGTGCTCCTCGTGGTTCGGGTTGTATACACGCACTTTTGGCTGGTTAATAGGGCGCTGTTGTAAGAAATCCCATAGACAAAGAATGGTGCCATACAGGTTCTCAATCGATTCGTTGACCAAATCTTCTGTTAAAGAGTCCTGGAAATAAAGATGCGTTAGTTGAATAAGGTTATTTGCTTCTTCCGCTTTAAAGTGTTCGTTGATCTCAACTTCAATGCGTTCGATTAATTCGTTTTTTTTGTAATCAGTCATTAGAACTCATCCCTCATGAGTGGTGTTCTTAATAAAACTAGTTGTAAATGCAATTTTACGAAAGTATCGGTTTTGGACTCTGCTTTAGGATATTATGAAAAACGACTCCTTTGGTAGTTGTGAAATTATCAAATAGCGACATATTATTGTGATGTCTGGTTAATTGGTCTAAAAAAGTCTTGCTCAATACGAAAAAAACCTTTGTTATCCATTTTAAACGAAATAAACTCCTTTTTTGCCTATAGTTCGCAGGATAATATTTTGTACAAGACTGAATTCGCATCAAGAGAAATCATGCAGGCGAGTAAAAAGCCTCAAAAATACGGTTTTTTGCTGTTGCCACACTATTCTATGTTGGGTTTTTCTTCTGCCATTGAAACATTGCATATGGCGAACTGGGTGGCAGGAAAAGAGCTATATTCTTTTTGTACTATTAGTCATGAAGAAAAAGAAATCCCTTCAAGTACGGGGGTTACAACCGTATCAGACTATCTTACTGGTGATGCTCCAAGCGATTTAGACGCCATTTTTGTCTGCGGTGCATCGCCAGCGATAAAAAACGAAAGTCAAAATTTAGAAAATTGGATCAAGAAACAGGCCAAAAAGCAGGTTGCACTTGGCGGTGTCTGCACAGGAAGTTATTTATTAGCCAAGGCTGGGTTATTAGATGGCTATCGAGCGACTATTCATTGGCGCAGTTTGGCGAATTTACGAGATGAGTTTTTGCAGACAATAGTGTCTGACCATCTTTTTGAAGTAGATCGAGATAGGTTTACCTGCAGTGGTGGGACAGCGGCTATGGATATGATGCTTTTCTTGATTGGTAAACAGCATGGTATGACATTGGCCAGTAGTATTTCTGAGCAATTCGTTTGTGAACGAATTCGTACTCATGAAGATCCACAAAGAATTCCTCTTCAAGCTCGTATAGGGACAGGTCAACCTAAGCTTGTCGAAGCTGTTCAGCTCATGGAAGCGAATATTCAAGAGCCTTTGTCATCGGATGATATTGCCTATCATGTTGGTGTTTCTAGACGACACCTAGAGCGACTGTTTAAAGGTAACTTAGGGATTGTTCCTTCACGTTACTATTTAGAATTACGTTTGCAACATGCTAAGCAATTGATTATCCAAACTGATAAAGCGATTACCGAGGTGGGGGTGGCGTGTGGATTTGGTTCGGCGCCCCATTTTAGTACCACCTACAAGGGCTTTTTTGGAATTACTCCAAGGGAAGAGCGTCATAAAATTCAAAATAAAAGCAAAGAAGTTGTCCAGATAGACAAGAAAAAGAGGCGGCTTTGGAAAAAGTAACTTAAAATACGGGTTACATTATTCTTGGCGTGATTCTTGTATTTATTAGGATGATAAGTATGGTGGCAGAAAACAGATTGTTTATCTGCTTTGTGTTGATTAAGCATCGGATGTTTATTTTCGCTAAATATAATAAGTTCATAAAATAAAGAAGGTATTGAAGCATGTCGAAAGTCCCGGCGTTAGAGCTCGTAGATATTCACAAGACGTTTGGCGATATTGAGGTGTTAAAAGGCATTTCTCTAAAGGCCTATGATGGCGATGTTATTTCCATTTTAGGATCAAGCGGCTCTGGTAAAAGTACTTTTTTACGTTGTGTAAATCTACTAGAGAACCCTACTCGAGGCGAGATTATCTTTAATGGTAATAAGCTTGATTTGATTCAAGGTGAGCCGGATTTGATCGCTGGGAATATGAAGCAATTGACTCAAATGCGCCAGCAAATAGGGTTTGTCTTTCAGAGTTTCAATTTATGGCCTCATATGACCATTCTACAGAATGTGATGGAAGGACCTTTACACGTTCTAAAACGTCCTAAGCATGAAGTTAAGGAATACGCTGAGCATTTGTTGCATAAAGTGGGCATTGCTGAGAAAAAAGATATGTATCCAAACCAGTTATCCGGTGGCCAACAGCAGCGAGTCGCTATTGCTAGAACCTTAGCAATGGACCCTCAGGTTATCTTATTTGATGAACCTACCTCTGCGCTTGATCCGGAATTGGTTGGTGAAGTATTAGGAGTGATGCGTAAACTTGCGGAAGAAGGTCGTACCATGCTTATAGTGACACATGAAATGAACTTTGCTCGTGAAGTTTCCAGTGAAGTCGTTTTTCTGCACCAAGGTGTGGTAGAGGAAAAAGGGACTCCCGATCAAGTATTTGGTGCGCCAAAATCTGAACGTTGTAAGGCGTTTATTTCAAGTGTGTTTTAAGTACAAAAGTGTGAGTTCAAGCTAAAAGTAATACAACATAAAAGCTAAAAAAACTAAATAATATATTAAGGGGATTAAAATGAATCTTAAAAAAATCGTTTTCGGGTCTACGTTGTTGTTAACCGCTGCGTTGTCATCTGTATCCGTTCAAGCGGCAGATAAAATTCGTTTTGCAACAGAAGGCGCTTGGGCACCATTTAACTTTATTGATTCGAATGGTAAGCCACAGGGCTTTGATGTTGATATTGCTCGTGCTTTATGTGCAAAAATGGAAGCGGACTGTGAGATTGTAACTCAGGATTGGGATGGTTTGATTCCAGGTCTTAAAGTACGAAAATTTGATGCGATTATTGCGTCTATGTCTATTACTGAAGACCGTCTTAAAGTAGTTGATTTTACTAATAAATATTACTCAGGTGGGTTGCGTTTCATGGGCCGCGTGGGTGACAAATTTGACCTTAATAATCTTGAAGGCAAAACGATTGGAGCACAGCGTGCGACATTAGGCGCGCAATACCTTGAAGATAATTTCACAGGCAAAGCTAATTTGAAGTTTTATGATAACCAAGACAATGTGTATTTAGACCTTGTTGCTGGTCGATTGGACATTGTGCTGTCAGATGAGCTTCCTACATATAACTGGTTAAAAACATCAGAAAGTGGTTCTAAGTTTGAATTTAAAGGCGAAGCTTTCATGAAAACCGATAACATTGGTATTGCCGTTCGTAAGGGTGATAACAAGCTAAAAGCAAAATTGAACAAAGCACTAGATGAGATTTTAGCTGATGGTATCTATCAGAAAATCAATGCTAAGTACTTCCCGTTCTCTATCTACTAAGTGTAGATAGTTCTTAGAGTTTCTCGGTGTAATAGCACCGAGAAACTCTTCAAGCTTACTCTGAGAAAAAAACTATGATTGATCTTCATGGATTCGGTGATCAGCTGCTGCAAGGTGCTGTTGTTACCTTAGAGCTAGCGCTGTCTTCACTGTTTGTTGGTTTGATTCTAGGATTATTGGGCGCCTCTGCTAAATTATCTTCCATCGCGGTTTTTCGCTGGATCGCCAATGGTTACACCACTATTATCCGTGGTATTCCTGAATTACTAACTGTACTTATCATCTATTTTGGTGCCACCAGTGTTTTAATGTCGATAGCCAGTTTATTTGGTTACGATGAATATATTGAGGTTGGCGCATTTGCAGCCGGTGTGACGGCACTTGGTTTGACTTTTGGCGCCTATGCGACTGAAGTGTTTCGAGGTGCTTTACAATCTATTCCTAAGGGGCAGCATGAAGCGGCAACCGCTTTAGGAATGGGGCCCATTCGAAAGTTTTATCGCATTGTTTTGCCACAGGTATGGCGAATTGCTTTGCCTGGGTTAGGGAATTTATTTCTGGTTTTGCTAAAAGATACTGCTTTGGTGTCTGTTGTTGGTCTAGAAGATATTATGCGCAAGGCAAATATTGCTGTCAGTAGTACAAAAGAAGCGTTTCTTTTTTATTTAGTTGCTGCATTCATGTATTTGGCTTTAACCATTATCTCTATGGTGTTCGTTTCCTACATGGAAAAGCGAGCAAGCCGTGGTTTAACTAGGGGATAATGTATGGATTTTTCAGTTGTTGTTGAGTACTTCCCTCGTTTGCTTGAAGGGGCTTGGGTTAGTATCCAGTTGGTACTTATCTCTATTGTGTTAGGTGGTGTTTTTGCTTTACCGATTGCTTTGGCACGAATTTCTCCTATTGGCTGGATTCGGGCTGTTCCTTTTGCCTATATCTTTTTCTTTCGTGGTACGCCCCTTTTGGTGCAGATCTTTTTAGTATACTACGGTGCGTCGCAATTTGATGTCGTACGAGAAAGTGTCTTATGGCCAATACTAAGGGAGCCGTTTTGGTGCGCTATTATAGCCTTTACGCTGAATACCTCAGCCTATACCGCTGAGATTTTTCGTGGCGCGATTCAAGCGATTCCTCCTGGGGAAGTCGAAGCCTGTAAAGTCATTGGTATGACGAAGTTTCAAATGTATCGACGCATCTTGTTGCCACGAGCATTTGGTATTGTATTGCCAGCGTATGGTAACGAAATTATTTTGATGCTGAAGGGGAGTGCATTGGCAAGTACCATCACTATTTTGGATTTGACTGGCATGGCGCGAACTATTATTGCAAGAACCTATACTCCGATGGAGATTTTCATTGCCGCCGGTGTTATCTATTTGGCGATTAGTATTGTCATTATTGCCATTTTTCGTCAAATTGAGCGCCGTCAAAACCGTTACTTGGGTACCTTGTCGATTAAGGTCCCAGATAAAGGCTGAGGTTTTAGTTTATAAATCTGACTTAAACAAACAAAGAGGCCAAGGCCTCTTTGTTTGTTTAATAGCAATTTTATTCGGTGTAATGGCTTAAATGGCTTCGGCACCTGTCTCACCAGTACGGATACGGATGATTTGTTCTAATGCTGTAACGAATATCTTTCCGTCACCGATTTTGCCTGTGTTGGCGCTATGTTGGATGGCTTCAATGGCACGTTCAACTTGATCAGCTTCCACAGCAAGCTCCAATTTGACTTTAGGTAAGAAGTCGACAACGTATTCAGCACCACGATAAAGTTCTGTATGGCCTCTTTGGCGCCCAAAACCTTTCACTTCTGTGACGGTAATGCCGTTAATACCAATTTCCGAAAGTGCTTCACGCACCTCATCAAGTTTAAAAGGCTTAACAATGGCCGTAATTAGTTTCATTTCTTTTCTCCATACAAATAAAGCATCATTTGCTCTAAAAATACCACTCTATTGTAAAAGTCTCTACATGCTAGTCGATTATGATCTACATTTAGCGAATATATCTTCATAAAATTAGAGAGCTTGATATGAGAAAAATAACTTCAAGCGAGCAATTTATCACAAAAGCTGAGCCTTTTTTTAATGAGGTCGCCAACTTGCTTTTCGATCGAGATGGTGTGCAGTTGTCCTATGTTTTATCCCCCCAAAGTATCGCTTGTTATCAGGTAAAGGGGGCGGGGAATAATTTGCAGTTAAGGCTTGTGTTGATACCGCTTACCAATGGGAATTTACTAGGGCGTTTGTCTTGGCTAGATTGGTGCGGTGTTGATCACGTGTGTTGTTACGTGAATGAGATGTTTGATGTGTTGGCTTTAACATCGGATGGTATGTGGAAAAAACAAAATAAAAGTGCTGAAGTCTTGTGTTTACAGGAGTTTGAGGCTTTGCAAAAATAATGTCACTGAGACCTTTGTAGGTTCAAAGGTCTCAGTGACCAAGCTCTATACTAATTGATGTTTGATCTTAAAGGCCATTTAACTCATCTAGATCATCGTATTTTGGCTCGTGATACTTTTTACCAAGTTCGTGAACCGCATCGATTAAGTATTTTGGGTGGTCTGGGTTTACGAATTGATGAATGCCGTGACCAAGGTTAAACACATGTCCACTGCCTGATCCAAAGCCAGATAAGACGCTTTCAACTTCACGCTCAATCACTTCTTTACCAGCATAAAGTACGCAAGGGTCTATATTGCCTTGTAAAGCTACTTTATCTCCAACACGAGCACGAGCCTCTGCAATATCTGTTGTCCAATCTAGGCCAAGAGCATCGGGTCCTGTTGCTGCCATGTTTTCTAGCCATTGGCCGCCATTTTTAGTGAATAAGATAACAGGAATTTTTTTGCCTTCGTGTTCGCGAATAAGACCATCAAGAATCTGTTTCATATAAAGCAAAGAGAATTGTTGGTACATTGGGCCACTTAACACACCACCCCAAGTATCAAAGATTTGCAGGGCTTGTGCTCCGGCTAAAATTTGCCCATTTAAATACTCAGTAACAGACTTCGCTAATTTATCTAACAAGGCATGTAGGGTTTTTGGAGCGCTGTACATCATGGCTTTTATATGGCGGAAGTCTTTACTTGAGCCGCCTTCAACCATGTAGGTGGCTAAAGTCCAAGGGCTACCGGAAAAACCTATTAGCGGTACTTCTCCATTTAAAGCGTGTCGAATGGTGGTTACGGCTTTCATGACATAATCGAGATCATTTGCTTTGGTAACGGGAATGGCATCGACATCGGCTTTGCTGCGGATCGTGTGTTTGAATTTTGGGCCTTCTCCTGCTTCAAAATATAAACCCAAACCCATTGCATCTGGAATGGTTAAGATATCTGAGAATAAGATAGCAGCGTCCAAGTCGTATCTTTTAAGAGGTTGAAGGGTTACTTCGCAAGCAAATGCATCGTTTTTGCAAAGACTCAAAAAGTCCCCAGCAGTGGCGCGGCTAGCACGATACTCAGGTAAGTAGCGTCCGGCTTGTCTCATCATCCATACAGGTGTTGTATCGACTGGTTGTTTGAGTAATGCGCGCAAGAGGCGATCATTTTTGAGCTCTGGAAACATTAGGACTCTCCGATATAAATTTTCAGTTGGCGCATTTTACCTAAGTTGGACAGGAAAAGCAGAGAGAATAAGCACAATTTATGAGTAGGATTTTGAAAAGGCGAATATTATTGATCTGTGGCAGGGTTTGTCGCAGGCTATTTTTGTGTCAAAAGCGAAGATATTGTTATTGAGTGGTTTTTATCCAAACGTTTGGTTTCAGGTTTTTGTCTTTAAGGTCAATCGCCTAGATAGGTTTTTAGGCTATATTTCTGTACTCGTTGAGCGGCGTTTTCTATGTCTTTATTGGCATGAAGCTCGGCTAACACTTTTGGGAATGCTGCTTTAGTTTGAGTGACATCCATGCCAGATTTGAGATGAGAAGAATAGAGGGCTTTAAGCAGCAAATAGTCCAACGGACTAAGATAAGTGTCTATGCTGACATCATTAAATACCGAGGGGAAAACATCGTTCGAATCGTTAGGGAGCCCTAGTAGCTGGGTGATTTCCTCAACAATACAATCTAAGAAGCGCGCTTTTCTACGAGCATAATCAACTGGGATAATGATGCTCCCTTTGGTGATTTCATATTTTTTATTACGACTAAAATTCCCTAAGCAGATCGCTTCGTTCAGAGCGGCTCGAATCTTGTCTGGATTGCCAATATATTGTCTGACTTTGTTTTCGATGTTGTTGTAAGTGGTGAAGATGACAAAAATATTGGCTTGTTTAGGATCCTGGGTAAAGTCGATGGATAGTCCAGTAATATGAGCCAAATGTTGGGCATGGACACTCAGCAATTCTTTTTGCAGGTTGGCATCACCACTATCACTTTCAAAGAACAATTTTATGGGTTTGTTCCAGCGGATTAATTTAGGGTATTTGGTTTCTTTGTATTCACGTTCTAAGGCAATTTTTATGAAGCTGTCTTGTATGTAAGCGTCGTTTTGCCAGCGTTCCTCACTCAAGGCGAATGAGGAAATAAGAAAGCTTAGCAAATAAAAAATACTAAAGCGGATCATCAGGCTGAGGTCGTGTAAGTTTGTTAGCATAATGCTGTAACGCACTGAGTGAGTCTGGTGTAAAGGCAAGGTTATCAACATTATTGAGTATGCTATCGACGCTCATGTCATGGATGGAAGCGACTTCTTTTGGTTGTAGTGTTAATTTGCCGTGTATGGATTCGTTGTAGTGGCAGGTATAAATTTTCCCCCAGATTTTAAAGCCTTCACCTTCAGTGAAAAATACGCCTTGGCTTTCAAGGGGAGCATCAAATCCGAGTTCTTCTTGCAGCTCTCGGTGCGCCGAATCTATATAGGTTTCGCCTTTTTCAACCACTCCACCAGTGGTTACGCCATAGAAGCCAGGGCAAAAGGCTTTATCATCGGTTCTTTTTTGAATGAGTAAATTGCCTGCGGTGTTAAATACCAAAATATAAGTGACACGATGGTAGTCTCTGCCAAAATTCATTAAGCGTCGTGGCACATCGCCAATTATCTTATTATTTTTGTCGACTAAGATAATGACTTCGTCATTTTCGGGCATAAATTACTCAATCTGATAGTGAAGCTGTGGAAGGCAAAAGGGTATCGGCATTTGTCTTGAAAGAAAAGCCTTCTTAGTCATTAATGAAGGCAGGATGACTGAAGATAATAGAGCCATAAGATAGAGTTGGATGTCGAAAAAGCGACCTGTTCTTGCGTATTATGAATGGATTGGCACTATTTTTAGCTGAGTAATGTTATTAATGTGTGATTTTGAGCTTTGAAAGGTAGGAAAGATGTCTATATTGAACAATGATTTTTTGGCCTTAACGCTCGCAAATCCAGATGCTATTGATCCGTTTCATTTCACCTTTTCAAGCGGTGACGCTTTTGTTGAAGAGACTGGTATTTTGCGCCTTGAGCCGAAGAATGAAAGTGCAATAAGTCTGGTGTTGTCTGTTGGTATTCACGGCAATGAAACTGGACCAATTGAGCTGGTAAATCAATTGGTTGCTGCCATTCTTGAAGGTAAAATCGACTTAAAAATTCGACTGCTAGTTTTGATTGGTAACCCAGTAGCAGCAAATTCTGCGAAGCGATTTTGCGAGGTGAATTTGAATCGTTTGTTTAGTGGAGCTTGGCAAAATTATGAGGGTTTTGAAGCAAAGAGAGCGAAACGTTTAGAGCAGGCTGTGAGCGACTTTTATTCGCATAGTGAGAATAAAGTGGGTCAAGTGCGCTTACATTACGATTTACATACCGCTATTCGTGGTTCTGTGCATGAAAAGTTCGCTGTTTATCCGTTTGTTGAAAATGGTATTTATAATAAAGAGCAGTTAGCTTTCTTAGCAGTCAGCGGAATTAATGCGGTTTTATTGTCTCATCAACCGACTACCACTTTTTCTTATTACAGCTATGCTGTGCATGGTGCTCATGCTTTTACCGTAGAGTTGGGCAAGGTGTATCCATTTGGGGAGAATGATTTATCTCGTTTTTCTGAACTTCAGTCCAGCCTGATTCTGTTATTAGAGCAGGGTGAATTAGCGCAAGCTCCTGTTGAAAAACTGCGTATTTTTCGCGTGCTAGATAGTTTGGTGAAAGATGATGATAGTTATGAGCTAAGTATTGCTAGCGATGTCAAAAATTTTACGGCATTTGAAGCGGGTTATCTTATGGCGCACTCCGATAAAAGAGATTATTTCATCGATCAAACGGGGGATGCCATTGTCTTTCCTAACACCAATTTGCCAATTGGGCAGCGAGCTGGCTTGATGGTTCGTGCAATCGAGTTAGAAGATTTATCTCTTAATTAAGTAAGTTAAGGGTATTGTGTATAAAAAGAGATTTGAGGTGACCCCTTGAATCTCTTTTTTTTATATCGTATTGTTACGTTATAACATAAACTGATGGTGTTAACTCATGAATAAACTATTATTGGCCTTGGGCGTTTCTGCTTTGTCTCCTTTGGCTTTGGCTAAACCTGTTATTGTTACCAGTATTAAACCTGTTTCTATGGTAGTTGCCGCGATAGCTGGCGATCGAGCAGAGATTCAACAGATTGTATCTAGCACCGCATCTCCCCATGATTTTGCTATGCGTCCTTCTGATCTAAAGAAAATCATGAAGGCTGATACCGTTGTTTGGGTGGGTGAATCATTAGAAGGATTTTTGGAAAAACCTCTTGAAAATGCGGGTAAAGAAGATTCGTCCATTGAATGGTTAGCTTTGGATGGTATGGCATTACATAATTTTGCCAAAGAGCATCATCATGGTGATGCGGATGAAGAAGATCATGATGATCACGATCACGAAGGACATGATGATCACGATCACGAAGGACATGATGATCACGATCACGAAGGACATGATGACCATGACCATGACCACGAAGGACATGACGATCATGATCATGAAGGCCACGAAGGTCATCATCATGTAGGTGTGGATCCTCATGTATGGTTGTCACCTGACAATGTTAAGGTATTGGCTAAAGCTGTGACTGCTCGTTTAGCGTCTCTGGATTCCGCTAATGCTAAGTACTACAAAGATAATTTGGCATCCTTTGAAAATGGGCTAAATGCGAAAGACACAGAAATTCGTAAAGCGCTAAACAAAGTTAATAAAGTGCCTTATATTGTATTTCATGATGGTTATAGCTATTTTGAGCAGCATTATGGCTTAAGTCATGCGGGTGAAATTACGGTCAGCCCAGAACGCAAACCTGGTGCTAAGAAAGTGGCTGAAATTCGTCATGAAATTGAAGAGCACAATGTGCAGTGTGTCTTCAGTGAGCCGCAATTTAGCCCAGCTATTGTGAAAGTGTTGCTCGAAGGTTCTGATGTAAAAACAGCGCCTTTAGACCCACTTGGCAGTAATGTGAAAATGGGTAAAAACGCCTATTTCTCATTTCTTGATAGTTTAAGTGGTCAATTCCTTAGCTGTTTAGGTTAAGTCCTCTTTCCCTACTAAAGAGTTAGTGATGGACGAACACTTGCTCTTTAGTAGGCGACCTGCTTCCTAGTCTGTATAATGGCGCTATTTAAATTATATTGAGTAGCGAGGCTTTATGAGCGATATATTTAATTTGAGTACCGATTCGAGTACCCACTCCGATATCCTTATTGAAAGTGCTCGACGTACTTTATCTACACAAGCCCAATCTTTAGCAAATTTAGCGAATCAAGTTAATGAAGAATTCCCGAAAGCTGTTCGTTTGATCCTAGCAAGCAAGGGACGTACGATCATTTGCGGTATGGGGAAGTCTGGTTTAATTGGTAAAAAAATCGCCGCAACTCTTGCTTCAACAGGTACTCCTAGCTTTTTTCTTCATCCTGGAGAAGCCTTTCATGGTGATTTAGGAATGATTCAACCCGAAGATGTTTTGGTACTTATTAGCTTTTCTGGTGAAACCGAAGAACTGATGCGCTTACTGCCTTCTCTAAAAAGCTTTGGAAATCCAAGCATTGCTATGGTCGGAAATACTGAGTCTACTTTGGCAAAGCATTGCGATTGTGTTTTAGACCTCTCTATTGATAAAGAAACTTGTCCAAATAATTTGGCACCAACCACATCGACAACCATGACAACCGCTATGGGCGACGCTTTAGCCGTGGCTTTGATGGAGTGCCGCAATTTTCAACCACAAGATTTCGCTCGTTTTCATCCCGGTGGTAGTTTAGGTCGTAAACTGCTTACTCGCGTTAAAGATTTAATGCACAAAGATAATTTACCTGTATGTTCACCTGAGGCAACGTTAAAAGACGCTATTTCCGTCATGACCCATGGCAGAATGGGCGTTGTATTGATTCAAGAAGCGGGCAAGTTGCTGGGTATTTTTACCGATGGTGACTTACGTCGTGCCATGCTCAAAGAAAGCGAAGGTATGATACATAAAACCATGGCAAGCTTGATGACAGCGAACCCAAAAACCATCAATGAAAATGTCATGATAGTGCAAGCTGAAGAGAAAATGCTGCGTGATAAAATCACCTTGTTAGTTGTTGTAGATGACGACGAAAATTTATCCGGAATATTAGAAATTTACGACCGATAATGTACGATTTAATGAATTTTACGCGGCTTTAGACTTGTTTAGAGCAAGCAAACCTAGATTAAAATGGAGTTCCAATGACGCAGTCAGCTCAAGAGTCAAAGATCATTAAAGTGGGTAGCAAAATTGAAGTGGCAAACCACCTTCCTTTTGTTTTGTTTAGTGGTGTGAATGTACTGGAGTCTCGTGATTTGGCGATGCGTGTTGCGGAAGAGCATGTCAAAGTCACTGAGGCATTAGGCATTCCTTACGTTTTTAAAGGCTCCTTTGATAAAGCTAACCGCTCGTCTATCAACTCTTTTCGTGGCCCTGGTATGGAAGAAGGTCTGAAAATCCTACAAGAGATCAAAGATACTTTTGGTGTGCCAGTGATTACTGATGTGCATGAGGTTTATCAATGTGCTCCCGTTGCTGAAGTGGCGGATGTGATTCAGCTGCCAGCTTTCTTGTCTCGTCAAACCGACTTGGTTGTTGCTATGGCGAAAACAGGTGCGGTAATTAATATCAAAAAAGCTCAATTTCTAGCACCTCACGAAATGAAACACATCCTTACTAAGTGTGAAGAAGCTGGTAATGACAATCTTATGCTTTGTGAACGCGGCACTATGATGGGTTATAACAATCTAGTGGTCGATATGTTGGGCTTTGGTGAAATGAAAAAATTTGGCTACCCCGTCATGTTCGATGTAACCCATTCTTTGCAGCGCCCAGGTGGTCGTGAGGATTCAGCCGATGGTCGTCGTGCACAAGTGACAGAATTAGCCCGTGCAGGTATGTCTCTTGGTTTATCTAGTTTGTTTTTGGAAACGCATCCAGATCCAGATAGCGCGAAGTGTGATGGTCCATGTGCTTTGCCTTTAGGTAAATTAGCGCCATTCCTTAAGCAAATGAAACAGCTTGATGAATTGGTTAAGACATTCGAAGTATTGGATACGAGCGTTTAATACATGGATGCGGCTTTTCTTTCTTCTTATCCTGAACTTGAGTCTGATCAGAGTTTGCTAACCAAGCTGAAAGGCTTGAAGTTGGTCGTTTTTGATGTGGATGGCGTATTAACAGACGGACGTTTGCTCTATACCGAGCAGGGCGAAACTATTAAACGCTTCAATGTGAAAGATGGTGTGGCAATGAAGTTGCTACCGAAGTGGGGCGTGCATGTGGCAGTCATTACCGCGAAAGACTCCGCGCCGTTACGGCAGAGAATGAAAGAGCTAAAAGTGGAGCATTTTTACCCAGGGTGCCATGATAAAGCGGCAGCGTTTGATGAATTGACTGATCGCTTAGGAATTGCTCCTGAGCAAGCGGCATATGTAGGTGACGATGTCATTGATCTTCAAGTGATGCCTAATGTTGGTGTCGCTTTATGTCCAGCTGATGCCCATGTTTTGCTAAAGCGCCATTGCCCTATTGTTCTTAGCAGGGCGGCTGGTGAAGGTGTGGCGAGAGAAGTGGCCGACATGGTGCTCGCCTCTCGCATGCCTTTGGAAAATGCCTATGAATTCGCTCAAAAGCCGGAGTTTGAAAAACAATGACCACTCAATCTTTACCTGACTTCCATATAGTGATACCTGCTCGTTACGCTTCTCAGCGTTTTCCCCAAAAGCTCATGGCTGATTTAGGTGGGAAGCCTGTATTGCAATGGGTCTATGAGTTGGCGTTAAAGGCAGGAGCTCAATCAGTAACCATTGCCACTGACCATGAAATCATTCAAAGGGCGGCCTCTGGATTTGGCGCAACGGTCGTAATGACTCGCGATGACCATGAAAATGGCACGGAACGTCTTGCTGAAGTGGCGGCGGTAATGGGGTGGTTAGGGGATGAAATTGTTGTCAATGTGCAAGGTGATGAGCCTTTTTTACCTGTTAGCTTGATTCATTCAAGTGTCATCGCATTACATCAAGATCATGAAGCTGAAATGGCGACGGTTGCTTGCGCGATTGATCAAGTGGAAGATTTCTTTAACCCGAATGTGGTTAAGGTTGTTTGCGATGAAAAACAGCGCGCATTGTATTTTAGTCGATCACCTATGCCTTGGGATAGAGATGGCTTTAGTATTAGCACTGATAAGTCAGGCTTTCTTCCCGTTGATTTTCTCGCGTTGCGCCACATCGGTTTGTATGTCTATCGTGCCAGTTTATTGACAAAGTACGCGGATTTACCTATGTCACCCCTAGAGCGCTGGGAAAAGCTTGAACAATTACGTTTTTTGCATCAAGGAATTAAGGTTCAGGTTGCATTGGCGGACAGTTTACCGACTCATGGTGTGGATACACCTGAAGACTTAGAAAAGCTTCGTTATCAACTGTCTTTGGACAGTATTTAGTTTTTCCATTTACAGTAGTAGTCCTGTCTAATCGGTAAGCCTTAGTATTGGTTTACCGTTTTTTTTACTTATTTTTTGTGTAATTTAAGCATTTACTCTTTTTTCTTTAATAATTTATCTTTTTTTCTAGTCACTTGCTCTTTTTATCTTCAATACTATGAGTATCCTTCTTTGAAATGTCTATTTTTCGTAGAAAATGTGTAAAAAAATGGTTTACAATTAGGCTTGAAGCAAGGCCATTTTGATTTTTGAAGGATTTAACCATGAAAAAGCTTTTATTTGTTTCCAGTAGTTTGTTAAGTACGGCTGCTTTGGCTGTTACGCCAGCTTATCTTCCAGCAGGATCTTCTTTTACTCTTGGTAGCTCTGTTAATCAAAGAGCACTATCAACGTCACTTAACAATCCTGCCGCACCTTTTTTAATGGTAAATGAGCAAGATGATGATAACTTCCGCTTCGGCATTGTTGGCCCAATTAGTATTGGCGTAGAAATGGGAGATGTGAGTGACTTACAGGATCGAGTTGAAAAAGTACAAGATCTTGTTGATGGGCTAAATGCAACAGATATAGAAGCAATTAAAACTGAGGTTTTAAATTCCGGTAGTGCTGCTGGTTATCAAACAAGGATTCAAAATGCTAAAACTCAAGCAGAACTTGAGGCTATTGCTAATGAAGCAAAAGGGGCTCTAGAAACTGAAATTGAAAATGTCATTACGAAAAAAGTAGATAAAGCGGTTGCTGATGCGAATAATATTTTACGTGGTGTTAGTCAATCTGCCTATGTCAAGGCTATGTTGAGTGCTCAAGTTCCTTTTATGCCAGTTATTTACAAGACAAAAGATAAAGGTGCATTTACTATTGATTCTAGTATTTCTGCAGTCATAAAAGGCAACCTCATTGAAGGCGAAGTAAAACGGACCACTGACAACAAGTTTGACTCAACGGCTTCTTTCTACACTCAAGCAGCGACAGATTTTAATATTGGCTTTGGTTACAGTAAAGCTATGTGGAAAAACTCAAATGGTGTTCTTATTGGTGGTGCAAAAGCCAATGTCCATAAAATTACTTTAGGTCGAGCGCTTGTTGCATTAACGGACGATAAAACGGATGCGGGTGATGCCATTTCAAATGCAATTAAGGATGATGGCGTAAGTACGACTGGTGTTGGGATAGATTTGGGCGCAGTTTGGTCTGCTGATTACTATCAAGTCGGCTTGACACTTGCAAACCTTAATGAACCTGAGTTCGATGGTGCTGCGTTAGGGGTAAATTGCGGTACATCTTTGAGCTGTAAAACTGCCGCGACATTAAAAACGAAAGGTGATTTGCCTGCAAAAGCTGATTACACAATGGAAATGCAAAGTACTATAGATGCCGCTGTTACGTCAAAAAATAGACAGTGGACATTGTCTGGTTCTTACGATGTTAATTCCATCAAAGATCCTGTTGGTGATGAGTACCAATGGGGTGTAGCGTCTGTATCCTATTATGGTGATTCACATTTCTTGCCGGGTCTTCGCGCAGGTGTTCGTCAGAACATGGTTGGTACAGAGTTAAGTTACGCCACTTTTGGTTTAACTATTGTTAAGCGCTTAAATATAGATCTTGCCGTTGCTTTAGATACAGTTAAAGATGAAGACGGTGATGAACTTCCTCGTAGTGTTTATTTCTCAATTGGTTATGATACTGCCTTCTAAATTATAAAGATTTAGATAAAAAAGCCGATAGCCTTATAGGTTTTCGGCTTTTTTTGTTTTTGTACGTTATTTAGATATTTGACTGTATGGATATGGGTAAACGACTAATGCGATATTCGATTTTGTTATTGGCACTTATTAGTGCAAATTTGATGGCATCTGCACCTATTGGATCGAGCACCGTATTAGGTAGTTATGCCAATAGACAATCTCTGATGACCTCTTTATCTAATCCTGCCGCACCTTATTTAATGACTAATATACAAAGTTTTCGAGCAGGCTTCTTAGGTCCCCTAAGTTTGGGGTATGAAATAGGAGACGCAAAAGACTTGAAAGATCAAGTTGATCAATTAGAGACAATTTTGGAAAAAGATTACAGCTCTTCTTTGAGTAGCCTTACGGTGGTTGATCTTGCAAAACTTGGATTAACGACGAACTCAACTAATGAAGAAATCAGTAATGCACTTCTTAATGGGGATACTGAAGTGTCTAGGGCTGTTTCGCAAGCAAATACTATTTTAGGTGATATTGGTGATACGGCTTATGTTAAACTGTCAGGAGGACTACAGGTTCCATTTATGCCTGTTATCTATAAAACCAATAACCGTGGCGCTTTCATGTTGGATTCTGATGTGTCCTTCGTTGGTAGAGTAGGTGTGTTATCAGATGACATTTCTGCAAAAGTGTCTGGAGAAGATGTTGAGTTGTCATCCGACACCGCTGTATTTCTTAAAAGGGCAACGGACTTTCGTGTCGGTCTTGGCTATAGTCAAGCCGTTGGTCGCCCTGTAAGTGGTGCGCTTATTCTTGGTGGTAAGATAAACCTTCATAGTATTGCTCTGGGGCAAAAGTTATCTTTTTTAACAAACAAAGACGACAACGGTACAGATGCTTTTGGTGACTTTTTAATGAATAGAGAAAATGTCCAATCGGGAATTAGTTTAGACTTGGGGGCTATTTGGACTGCCCCTAATTACCAATTAGGGGCTACGGTGACCAGTATCAATGAGCCAGAGTTCGACTTTGAAGAATTGGGTAATTGTAGTGGTTTATCAGGTTCAGAGTTGGCTAGTTGTAGTAGTACAGTTAACTTATCAAATAAGGGAAAACTAAATCTTAAAGAAACTTATAAAATGAAAGCTCAACTGACATTAGACGTGGCTCTAATGTCTACTAATCAAAATTGGTCCTTATCAGGCTCTTATGATGCGAATCCTGTTGAGGATGCTGTAGGAGACAGGTATCAGTGGAAAACCGTTTCCTTATCTTATTTTAGCGATAATCTTTATTTTCCAGGTATTCGCATCGGTTACAGAAAGAATCACGCTGGAAGTAAGTTAAGCTATGCAACTGTTGGGGCTACGTTTTTTAGGCGTTTAGATTTTGATATTGCCTATGGGCTGGAAAAAGCCAGCGGCGAGAGTCTGCCTCGTAGTTTATATTTCTCGCTGGGCTATGGTTTTGCTTTTTAAATAGCAATGTTTGGGTTACACGGAGATTACTTTATTGGGTGTAACTATGGCCTGCAAGGGCACATCCCAGCCTTCTACAGGCAATGACTTTACTTCTTGGCAGCTATGAGCAAGTCCTATCAATAAAGGTGTCTGGTCGGCGCGTTTATTAGCAAATGTTCTATCATAAAAGCCTCCCCCCATTCCAAGTCGTCCACCATTCGCATCAAAGCCAACCAAGGGTAGCAGTACCATATCCAGACAGTGAGAGGGTAAGTATTCTGAGGTGGCAGGTTCCTTTATACCGAACTGATTTTCTTTCCATGCTGTTTCTTTGGTATAACGTGCAAATGCTAGTTCTTTACCTTGAACAACAGGCAGGTAAGTTTCGATCTGGTGTTGCCAGAAATGTTCACATAATAAATGGGGGGATATCTCGCCGTCATTACTCAGGTACAAAGCAACACGTTTAGGTGAGCTTGAGGAGAGTTGCTCGATTAATTCTAGGTAACGAGATACTAAAGCTGATGCCGCAGCAAATTGCTCACTTTCGGATAAGCTTCTTCTTGCTTGGCGTAATTGACGACGAAGTGTTTGTCTAGGATCGAGATGAGAGGTCATAAAAGAGTTTCCCAAGTTGCCGTTTCGGCTATTGGCCTTGAACCCAGTGGTTCAAGGTGGAAAGAACTGTGACTCTTTAGGCTTTCCGACGCACGGACATGCACACCAAACCAACAGGCTCTTTCCAGGGTATTACTCATAGGCTCAAGGGCGTTAAGCCGCTTCGAACAACCCAGGAAACGAACTCCAGTATAGAGTAACTCATTATAGAAATCACTTAATAGCACAGATCGTTTTCCCGGCTGTATGAAGAAAATTCGTGTTCCTTGCTTGCAATCAGAAAAGTCGCTCAAGAAATAAACCACAAATGTTTACTCGTTAACCAACTTTGTTTCATGAGCTAAAGCGGCATCAAGCTGTGAGGTCAGTTCTCGCAACTGTTGCTCATTAGAACGAGCGTATTTTCTGTTATTTAGCATATCGTGAGTAATATTCAATGCTGCTAGTACCGCTATTTTTTCAAGGCCGATGATTTTTCCGCTGGCTTTGATTTCGCGCATCTGATTGTTTAAATACTCTGCAGCTTCTTTTAAGTCTGCTTCATGCCCTTTCGGGCAATTTATCTTGTAATTTTGTCCCAGTATAGCGACTGAAACGGTTGGCTTATCCATATTGACTCCATTTGATAGCAAGGCCCACAAAAAATGGTCTGTTTTTCCATCATTGGGTAGCGAATGGCATTTTATGCTGCGACTAAATTCGTTACAATTCGGAATCACATTTATCCACACTGTTTATAGCAAATTGACGCCAATATGGAAATAAACCCGATACTTTCTAAGATAAAAGACCTTTCAGCTCGTGCTTTAACCCTTCGGGGGTATCTTTGACTACGAGTCAAAGAAAGAACGCTTAGAGGAAGTAAACCGTGAACTGGAAGATCCAGCTATTTGGAACGATCCAGAATACGCCCAAAAACTAGGCAAAGAGCGCGCTGCGCTTGAAGCTGTTGTTGAAACTCTAGATAGCATGGAGTCTGGTCTTACTGATTCCAAAGAGCTTTTAGATATTGCCGTAGAGGAAAATGACGAAGATTCTGTAGAAGCTGTTCAGCTTGAACTCGAAGAGTTAGAAGCGTTACTGGCCAAATTAGAATTCCGTCGCATGTTCTCCAAAGAAATGGATGAAAATACAGCTTTCTTGGACATTCAATCAGGCTCTGGTGGAACAGAGGCTCAGGACTGGGCCAACATTCTATTGCGCATGTATTTGCGCTGGGGTGAAGACAAGGGCTTTAAAGTTGAACTCATGGAAGTGTCTGCTGGCGATGTAGCGGGAATCAAGTCCGCTACGATTCGTTTTGAAGGGGAATATGCTTTCGGTTGGTTACGAACAGAGACTGGTGTTCACCGCTTAGTTCGTAAGTCACCATTTGATTCAGGTAACCGTCGTCATACGTCGTTTGCTTCTGTCTTCGTGTCACCAGAGATTGATGACAATGTTGATATTGAAATCAATCCAGCGGATCTTCGCACGGACACTTACCGCTCGTCTGGTGCGGGTGGACAGCACGTCAACACGACAGATTCCGCGGTGCGTATTACTCACGTTCCTTCTGGTATCGTGGTGCAGTGTCAGAACCAGCGCTCTCAACATGCTAACCGTGATTTCGCGATGAAGCAGTTGCGTGCCAAATTGTACGAGTTGGAAATGATGAAGCGCTCTGAAGCGGCGCAAGCATTGGAAGACAGTAAATCTGATATTGGTTGGGGCAGTCAGATTCGCTCTTATGTATTGGATGCGTCGCGTATTAAGGATTTGCGTACAGGAGTGGAAACTTCTAATACTGGTGCTGTGCTGGATGGCAACTTAGATCAGTTTATTATTGCAAGTTTAAAACAGGGCCTATAAAGCGCCGTTCCTTATTTAGAATTTTTAAAAGAGTAGATAGCAAACCATGGCTAACGAAAATAACACAGAATCCACAGCACAATCTGATGACAACCGTTTAGTAGCAGAGCGTCGCGGTAAGCTAGCGGCGATTCGTGCAGAACGAAATGCCTACCCAAATACATTCCGCCCAAATGCTTACGCTGCGGATCTACAAGCTGAGTTTGGCGAGTTCGAAAAAGCGGAGCTAGAGGAAAAAGACCATAAGGTAAGTATCGCAGGTCGTATCATTCGTAATCGCGGTGCTTTCATGTTGTTGCAAGACATGACAGGACAAATTCAAGCGTACGTAAATCGTAAGGCGTTGAGTCCTGAATTGTTGGCGGATCAAAAAACCTGGGATTTGGGCGATATCATTGGTGTTTCTGGCCCAGTTCATAAGTCTGGTAAAGGCGACTTATACATTGATATGCAAGAAGCTCAGTTGCTTACCAAATCTCTACGTCCTTTACCTGATAAGCATCACGGCCTATCAGACATGGAAATGCGTTACCGCCAACGTTACGTGGATTTAATCGTTAACGAAGAGTCACGTGATGCGTTTCAAACTCGTTCAAAAATCATTTCTACGATTCGCCGTTTTCTAGAAGATCGTCGTTTCATGGAAGTTGAAACACCAATGCTACAAACGATTCCTGGTGGTGCGACAGCACGTCCATTTATTACGCATCATAATGCGATGGACATGAGTATGTACTTGCGTATCGCGCCAGAGCTTTATCTGAAGCGTTTGGTTGTTGGTGGTTTTGAGCGCGTGTTCGAGATCAACCGTAATTTCCGTAATGAAGGTACGTCGACTCGTCATAACCCTGAATTCACCATGATTGAATTCTACCAAGCGTATGCCGATTACAAAGATCTAATGGATCTTACGGAAGATATGTTGCGTACGGTCGCTGAAAAAGTCTTGGGTACTACCAAAGTGACGTATCAAGGTTCTGAATACGACTTCGGCGCGCCGTTTGCGCGTATGACCATGCTTGAGTCTATTTTGCACTATAACCCTGAGCTAACGGCGGCGGATTTAGAAAACATCGAAAAAGCAACGGAAGTCGCGAAGAAACTGAAAATCGATGTGAAGCCAATTTGGGGCTTAGGCAAACTTTGGACTGAAATTTTCGAAGAAACCGCTGAGCATAAGTTGGATCAACCAACCTTCATTACTGAATACCCTGCGGAAGTGTCACCATTAGCTCGTCGTAATGATGACAATGAATTCATTACTGACCGTTTTGAATTTTTCGTTGGCGGTCGTGAAATCGCGAATGGCTTCTCGGAGCTTAATGACCCAGAAGATCAAGCGGAACGCTTCAAACGTCAGGTAGCTGAAAAAGACGCGGGCGATGATGAAGCCATGCATTATGATGCAGACTACATCAATGCTCTTGAATATGGCTTACCACCAACAGCTGGTGAAGGTATTGGGATCGATCGATTGGTGATGTTGTTCACTGATGCGCCTTCGATTCGTGACGTATTATTGTTCCCACATATGAAGCCTCAGGACTAATCCAAGGCCGGATATAGTCACTGATACTTAGTAATGTATTTATAAGGCCTCAATTGAGGCCTTATTTTGTTTCCATACTTTATTTTTTATGACGCAGAACGGAGCACTCCATGAGTCGTTTTTGGACAGATAAAATTGCTTCTCTTGACCCTTATGTACCAGGCGAGCAACCGCAAGATAAAAAGTATATCAAGCTAAATACGAATGAAAGTCCCTATTCGCCATCCCCAAAAGCATTAGAAGCAATGACACTGGAGGTCAGTGAGCGTTTACGTCTTTACCCAGATCCGAATTGTGTCACGCTGAAAAATGCCTTAGCAAAAAACTACCAACTGGATGCGAACCAAGTCTTTGTAGGAAATGGTTCGGATGAAGTCTTGGCGTTGGCTTTCATGGGGTATTTTACTGGTGGTAAGCCATTGGCCTTTGCCGACATCACTTATAGTTTTTATAAAGTCTACGCCGGCTTATATGGCATCGAGCCAAAATTAATTCCACTGAACGACCGTTTCGATATTGTCCCCGCCGATTATGAAAATCTTGATGTATCGGGTGTTGTGGTTACTAATCCGAATGCTCCGACAGGTAAAGCCCTGCCTCTAAGTGAAATCGAGGCGATTCTTCAAGCCAATCCTGATGTGGTGGTATTGGTGGATGAAGCCTACGTGGACTTTGGTGCACAAAGTGCGGTGTCCTTGATTAACCAATACCCAAATCTATTGGTTGTGCAAACCTTGTCTAAATCCCGTGCCTTGGCAGGGATTCGTGTTGGCTACGCATTAGGCCATGCTGATTTGATTGAAGGTTTGGAGCGTTTGAAAAACTCTTTTAACTCTTACCCAATCGACCGTATTGCTTTGGCTGGCGCGACTGCAGCAGTGGAAGATAAAGTCTATCTAAAAGAAATTTGCGATAAAACCGTCGCAACGCGTAAGCAATCGGTTAAAGACCTTGAAGCTCTCGGGTTTAATATTATTCCGTCTGCGACGAACTTTGTGTTTGTAACGCATCCCGAGAAAGAGGCAGAGCAAATTTACTTAGCGTTAAAAGAGCAGGGTATTCTCGTCCGGTTCTTTGGCAGCAATAAACCACGCATCGGCAACTACCTTCGCATCACTATTGGTACTGACGAAGAAATGGCGGCGCTAACGGCTGCACTGAAAACCTTGTAATTTAAGTGCTTTGATCGTCGGGAATTAAAAAAGCTGTTCAATGAAGTGTCCCCAGTAATTGGATTAGTCCAATTACTGGGGACACTTCAGATACGAATTTTTATTTTAAAAGCAAGCAAAAGTGATATTTTAAATATCACTTCATAGGCAGGTTAATTTCGTTTCGATGGACTTCTGAATGCCTTCAGCATCTAAGCCGACACGTTTTAACATGGATGCATGACTAGCATGCTCTTCATATTGGTCTGGTAGTCCAAGGTGAAGTGTTGGGATGGTGATGTTGTTTGCTAGTAATAACTCACTCACTGCTGAGCCAGCGCCTCCCATGATGGCATTTTCTTCGACTGTTACGATAAGCTTCGCATTGCTATGTGAAAGTAACACTTCTTCATCGATAGGTTTAACAAAGCGCATATCAATTAAGGTGGCATCTAGAGTGTTGGCCGCCTCTAGTGCATCGTATGTTGGGCGTCCAAAACCGCAGATGATAATGCCAGACTGCCCTGTGCGTAGTGTACGAGATTTGCCTATTTCAATATGGCTCAATTCCATTTCAATATCAACGCCTTGGCCTGTACCGCGAGGATAACGAACAGCGGCTGGGCCTTGGTATTCGTAACCTGTTTGCAGCATTTTACGGCATTCATCTTCATCAGAAGGGGCCATAACAACCATGTTGGGAATGCAGCGAAGATAGCTGAGATCGTAAACACCGGCATGTGTTGGGCCGTCTTCTCCGACTAGACCCGCTCGGTCAATGGCAAATAAGACATCTAGATTTTGTAGTGCAACATCATGAATAAGTTGGTCATAAGCACGTTGTAAGAACGTGGAATAAATAGCCACGACAGGCTTAATACCATCACATGCCATTCCAGCAGCAAGTGTTACAGCGTGTTGTTCGGCAATGGCAACATCAAAATATCGCTCTGGAAAACGGTCAGCAAATTCAATCAGGTCTGAACCTTCCTTCATAGCTGGTGTAATAGCAACTAGCTTCTCGTCTTGTTCAGCCGCATCACATACCCATTGACCAAAAATATTACAGTATTTAGGTAGCTTGTTTTTTTCTACGTTAGGTTTTGGGTCTGGTTCGATTTTATTTATCGCATGATAACCAATAGGGTCGCCTTCAGCGGGCTCAAAACCTTTGCCTTTCTTAGTGATGACATGGAGGAATTGAGGTCCTTTACGGTCTTTCAGGTTCGCAATAGTGGTTAGAAGGTGATCCATATCATGACCATCGATTGGCCCGATATAGTTAAAGCCTAGTTCTTCAAACATCATGCCTGGCGATACCATGCCTTTCATATGTTCTTCCGCTTTACGTGCGAGTTCCAGAGCAGAAGGTAAACCAGAGAAGACTTTGCGACCACCTTCTCGAATATGATCGTAAGTTTTGCTTGCCCAAATACGCGCAAAATAACTTGATAGGGCGCCAACGGGTTTTGATATGGACATTTTGTTGTCATTTAAAATGACTAACATGTCAGCATTAACATCGCCTGCATGGTTTAATGCTTCGAATGACATACCTGCAGACATCGCTCCATCACCAATGATTGCTACGGCTTTTCGGTCTGTTTTTAATTGTCGTGCGGCGAGGGACATGCCAAGTGCGGCACCAATAGAGGTACTGGAGTGGCCCACACCAAAAGTGTCGTATTCACTTTCGTCACGCTTTGGAAAACCTGAGATTCCGTTTTCTTGGCGAATATTGAGTAAAGCTTCGCGACGACCTGTGAGAATTTTGTGTGGGTAGGCTTGATGGCCTACATCCCAAACGAGACGATCTTCTGGGGTGTTGAATATATAGTGCAGAGCAACTGTAAGCTCAATGACACCAAGGCCTGCGCCAAAGTGGCCGCCAGTTTGTCCAACACTATAAAGCATGAACTCTCGTAATTCGCGCACTAGAGTAGGCAATTGCTCTTTCTTAAAGGCGCGTAAGTCAGCTGGTGAGTTGACTTGATCAAGTAGCGGCGTGTCAGGTCGCGCAGTAGGTATCTCTTCGAACATCGGCACAGGTTTGGTCACATTTTAATTAATCTAAAAAAGCGGGTAAGTATATCAGTGGTTACGACCAATAATATAGTTCGCAAGCTCAACTAAAGGTCGAGCAGCGTCTCCAAATGGTGAAATTGCTGTAATAGCTTGCTCATAAAGTGTTTGAGCAAGCGTTTGGGCACCTTCTAAACCAAGTAATTTAGGATAGGTTGGTTTATTCGCATCTTCATCCGAAAATTGGGTTTTGCCCAGCGTTGCTGTATCACTTGTAATATCAATGATGTCATCTTGAACTTGGAAAGCTAAGCCTATAGCAGCAGCATATGTATCAAGAGCCGTTAGGTCGGTTTCATTTTTTACACCAGTACTGATAGCGCCCATACGAATACTTGCTCGAATAAGAGCACCAGTTTTGTGCTGATGCATTTGTTCAAGTTCGCTTATGTTAATGTTTTTGCCTACATTGACTAAGTCAATCATTTGTCCTGTGACCATTCCATGACGGCCAGAAGCATGAGCGAGTTCTTGAATTAATTGCAGTTGAACCTTGGTGTTTTGAATGGTTGGGCTGCTTAATAATTCAAATGCAAAGGTTTGTAATGCGTCACCAGCCAAAATCGCTGTCGCTTCGTCATATTTTATATGGCATGTGGGCTTACCACGACGCAGGTCGTCGTCGTCCATGGCAGGAAGGTCATCATGTATCAATGAATAAGCATGTATTGACTCGATCGCTGCTGCGCTGGCATCGGTGAGATCATTAGGTTCGCCAAACAGTGATGCGGCGGCATAGGTCAACATAGGACGAACACGTTTGCCGCCATTAAATAAACTGTAGGCCATAGCGTCTTGCAAATTTGTGGCTGGCTCATATTGGCTTAAATTTTGCGAAAGGTAATCATCGACTCTACGGCGAGCGTACTGAGAAAAATCGTCTAAAGTCACGAATTCAATTCCGGTTCAAAGGTTTCAAGGCGCTCACCATCTTCTTTCTCTAACAGTATTTGAACTTTTTGCTCTGCTTGGGTGAGAACTGACTGACATTCTTGGCTCAGTTTAACACCTTTTTCGAAGGCTTTTAGCGCTTCTTCAAGAGAAAGTTGATTCGATTCAAGTTGTGTCACAAGCGTATCTAATTCACTGAGGTTTTCTTCAAAATGACGGACACTATTTTTTCTAGACATGATGGTTACTCTTGTTTAAACGTACGTTTTGTAACAGAAAATGACCTACTGTTCGAGCCCATGATGATGAAAATTACAAAAATCATGCAAGAAGGTTTCATTCTTGGTCTTTGTTTCGTATAGAATCATTAAATCGTATCGATAGTATTATAGCTTTTTTGTCAGGAGACGTGTGTGGATATCGCAACGTTAATAGGACTTGTTGGGTCTTTTATAGTAATTATTTCCGCTATTTTTGTTGGCGGATCTGCAGGAATGTTTGTCAATATTCCATCGATATTGATTGTGCTGGTTGGTTCTATCTTTGTTGTATTGATGCAATATCCATTAAGTCAGTTTCTTAGCGCAGGGAAAGTTGCGGCGAAAGCATTTATGTTTAAAAGTGTCCCTTTAGATACTTTGATCGATGAAATTTACGGCTTAGCGGACGAAGCTCGTAAGGGGGGCTTGCTTTCACTTGAAGGGAAGGAAGTGAGTCATCCTTTTCTATCAAAAGGTATTCAGATGTTAGTGGATGGCCATGATAGTAGTGTAGTGAAAAATCAGCTGTCTAAGGATATGGGGCAAGCCTATGCTCGACATACAGCAGGCGCTAAGATTTTTAAAGCTTTTGGTGATGTTGGCCCTGCAATGGGGATGATAGGAACGCTGGTAGGTTTGGTTCAGATGCTTGCCAATATGTCTGACCCAAAAGCAATTGGTCCAGCAATGGCGGTGGCTCTTTTAACCACACTATATGGTGCCATGATGGCGAATATGGTGTTTCTACCTATGCAAGTTAAATTGAATGTCCGTGCTGATGAAGAGCTTATTTGTCAAAAGCTTATTTTGGATGCGTTGCTTGCTATTCAATCTGGCCAAAATCCACGAATCCTTGATGGTGCTCTTAAGGCTTACATGGCTGAGAGCAAGAGATTAGAACGTGAATAATATTTTAGTTGTTAACGGAATGTCAGCATGAGTGATGAAGAAGAATCAGACTGCCCTGAATGTGTAGAGGGCTTGCCTGCTTATATGGGAACCTTTGCGGATCTCATGTCTTTGTTGATGTGTTTCTTTGTACTTTTATTGTCATTCTCAGAAATGGATGTCATTAAGTTCAAGCAACTTGCGGGTTCGATGAAATCGGCATTCGGTGTTCAGCGGGATATCAAGGCCGATTCTATTCCTATGGGAACATCGATAATAGCGCAAGAGTTTAGCCCAGGTCGTCCTGAACCGACTCCTATTAATGAAGTAAGGCAAAAAGTAGATAATATTCCTGCAAATACGCTTGAAGTAATTTGTAAGCCGGGTGATGCAGAATTAAAGCAGCAAAGTAAATCAGGCTCTCCTTCGCCGGTTACTTTTGTGGATAAATCGAAAGCAGATCTTGAAAAAGAGAAGAAAATTCAAGAAACAGAAGGCGATGCTCAAATGATTGCCTCGGTAATGCGCGAAGAAATCTCAAAGGGAACAGTAGAAATTGAAACTCAAGAAGAGACGATCACTATTCGTATTAAAGATCAGGGTTCATTTGAGTCAGGCTCGGCTGAGTTAAATTATGATTTCATCCCTGTTATTGATTTGATTCGTGATGTGCTTGTTGGCATTCAAGGAACCATTTCAGTTGAAGGTCATACGGATAATGTGCCAATAGACAGTCGTCGTTTCCGTTCAAACTGGCAATTATCGTCTGCTCGTGCTATTTCGGTGGCAGAGGAGCTGTTTGCTACCGGACAGCTGGATCAAGGTCGATTTGCTGTTACAGGCTATGCAGATACGCGTCCCTTGGTGGCAAATGATACGCCTGCACACCGTGCTATTAACCGACGTGTTGAAATTGTGATTAAACAAAATGATACCTCACGGCCAAAAATGCGTAAGACTGTTGATGACATTCCATCGGATGGTGTGATTGAGTTTGATCGCAATATGTTGGATGAATTAAAGCCAAATGAGATTTTTTAAATTGTTTTAAAGGGGCTTCGGCCCCTTTTTTTATCGCTTTAATGATGTTATAGGCAGATTTAATGCTGAGATTAGAATGTTTTTTTGTTATGGTTTGGCGCAGACAAAATTGAGGAAGTAGATCAATGCGAGTAGCAGTTATTGGCGCATCAGGGCGCATGGGTAAAAATTTAATCACCGCCATTCATGATGCGAAAGACGTATCTTTAGGAGCGGCTATTTTAAAACCAGGTAGCAGTTTGGTTGGCGCTGATGCAGGAGAGATTGCGGGTGTTGGTAAGTTAGGTGTTGCCGCTGTTGCCTCATTAGCTGATTGTATCGATGATTTTGATGTTCTTATTGATTTTACAACACCAGCATTAACCTTAGAGAGCGCGGCTTTTTGTGCTCAACACCAAAAAGCCATTGTTGTCGGGACGACAGGCTTAAATGACGCTGAAAAAGCTAAGTTAAACGAAGCGGCTCAGCACTGCCCTGTGGTTTTTGCTCCGAACATGAGTGTGGGAGTCAACTTAACCTTGAAGTTGCTGGCTACCGCCGCTGAGATTTTAGGTGATGATTATGATGTGGAAATTGTAGAAGCGCATCATCGTCATAAAGTCGACTCACCTTCAGGTACGGCTTTACGAATGGGAGAAGTCGTCGCTGATGCGCTTGGTCGTGATTTAAAAGAATGCGCTGTTTACGGTCGAGAAGGTCAAACTGGTGCCCGTACTCAAAAAGAAATTGGTTTTGAAACCATTCGTGCAGGTGATGTAGTGGGTGAGCATAGTGTTTGGTTTGCCACAGAAGGTGAGCGAATTGAGATTGTTCACAAAGCAAGCAGCCGTATGACTTTCGCAAAAGGCGCTGTTCGTGCTGCTAGTTGGCTTCAAGGGAAGTCTGCGGGTCTGTATGATATGCAGGACGTGCTTAATCTCAAATGATATTTTTCACGGTTACAGTACTAGAATAATCAATCTGATTGAAATAAAAATGGCCGCTACTTTGCGGCCATTTTTTATAAGCGATCTTAGCTTAGCGCGTCAGGAGAGTTTATATCCAACAGAGGTGCGGCATCCAGCGTTTCCGCATCCATCATCATCGCAATACGTTGTAACGAGGACAGGACCTGAGTTTGTTCCCAGCCCTCGAGGGAATCAAATTCTGATATAAATTTCTCGTGTAGCAAGGGGGGAGTAGTTTTTAATGTTTCTATTCCGAGTGTCGTTAGACGAGCATTGACGATACGTTTGTCTTTTTGCCCGCGAACTCGTTCCACGTATTTTCTGTCTTCTAAACGATTCAATATGGTGGTTACTGTGGCTTGGCTGAGAGATACACTGTCAGATATTTTTCTGACAGTGACATCGCCAAGTTCTTCAATGGAACGAAGTACCATTATTTGAGGGATGGTTAGGCCACAGGCTTTTACAACGCGTTTTGATTGTAGGTCCGTTGCACGGATAATGCGTCGAAGGTGGACAAGGACATCGTGTAAGTGTTGTGGTGACTCAGGCATAGCAGTTAATCCAAAAAAATTTGACGGATTATATGATTTTGTTTTGACCTATAAAAGGTTCATATAAAAATATTACAGCTCAAAGTATAGGCGGATTTTCTTGCTTTTGCCAACACATCACATGGACCCCCTTTATAAACGCTATCAGTTCAACGCTCTTTTAATTCGTCAAATGCTGCGATCGCCGCTAATCTAGCTGGCTTGTAGTCGATAATAGGTTCAGGATAGTGGCATTGCTTTCTTTGCTCTGGCTTTGGGTCATGAATGGATTTCGCATCTAAGCTTTTGAGTTCAGGAACAAAGCGACGGATAAAATCACCATTTTTGTCATAATTCTGGGACTGCCTTGTTGGATTGAAGACTCGAAAATAGGGTGCCGCATCACAACCTGTGGATGCACTCCATTGCCAGCCACCATTATTAGCCGCAAACTCCCCATCGATTAATTTGCTCATGAAATAGGCTTCGCCCCTGCGCCAGTCTGCAAAAAGAAGCTTAGTAAAGAAGCTGGCCACGACCATTCTTAGGCGGTTGTGCATCCACCCTGTTTGGTTGAGTTGTCGCATGGCGGCATCGACAATAGGAAAGCCGGTTCTGCCTTCACACCATGCTTGAAATTCCTCTTCATTATGTCGCCATATCAGTGCATTGGTCTCTGGTTTGAATGGTTGGTTTTTACAAAGAGAAGGGAAGTGCGCCATTAGTTGGCGATAGAAGTCTCGCCATGCAAGTTCTTTTAACCAGATACTATCTTGCCAGCGCCTTTCTTCTTTATTACAGGTGTAAATGATTGCTTCTAGGCATTGCCTTGGACCAAGTGCTCCAAGTGCAAGGTAGGGCGATAAGGTGCTGGTGGCGGGTTCAATCGGATAGTCTCGGTGTTCTTGATAGTAACGTTCTTTGTGATGACAAAACTGCCAGAGTTTTTGTTTGGCTATGTTGTGATCGGCAGGCCATAGATCGTCCCGAAAGGGTTTTTCCCATGAAAAATCTAAACAAGGATCAGGAAGTGCTTTTGCCTGAGCTTCAGGAGCAGAAAGGGGAGTAATATCCTGTTTATCTAGTAGTGTGATCCAGCGATTGAAAAAGGGGGTAAAGACTTTAAAGGGAGTACCTTGTTGGCTGAGAACCTCTTGGGAAACAATGATATCTGCTGGCTGGATATGAATATCAATATCGTGTTGTTTTAATTGCTCGCAGACCGCTTGATCTCTTTCTTGTTCGTGTACTGGAAAGTCATGGTTAAACCAAAGGTGTTTCATGTCATGGCTAAGGCAAAACTGAGTGATGCTGTCTGGTAGTTGGTCAAAGCTCTCTGCTTCAAGAATGTGGAGCGGTATGCCAAGAGGAGCCAGAGTGGCGGCTAAGTTTTTGATCAGCCCTGAACGAAGTCCTGTTTTGGCATCCGATTCATGGTGTTTTTCCCATTGCTTTGGCGTGGGTGTGACCAAAACGGCTATGCCTTCCTTGGCTGATCTCGCTTCTTTGTCTGCATAATAGAGTGCTGGATTATCCAGCGAACGAAGATCATTTCGTAACCAAACCAGATGTGTGATTTTCATACTAATGGGTTACCTTAAACTGTATTGCGAATGCCAAGTGGCGATGGGTATGGAATGAAATAGCTTTGTTCATTAATGTAATCACTGCCGTAGTGTTTTAGGTAGTGATGCAGCAATGTCACTGGGGTTGCTAGATTGACTTCGCCACGACGATATTGTTCAACTACGTCCAAAATGTCCTTGCGAACGGATACATCCACTGCGTGTTTTAAGTAACCAACAAGATGCATGAGCACATTGCAGTGGTTTTTTCGTTTGGCTGGCTTTGACAGTGTCGTCATAAGAATCTCAAAGTAAGCCGTTTTTAGTTCGTTAAAGGGTCTTGGATCATCCCCAGAAAGCATTCGCCCCAATTTGCGGTAAATAGGTTGAGAATGCGCCATGACCATGTATTTGTAGCGACTATGGAATGCAATCAGATCCTTCATACGAGCTTCTTCTCCCATGCTGTGACGAAAGTCATGATGGGTGAAAACACGTAATAAAAAGTTTTCTCGCAATGCCGGATCATTTAAGCGACCGTCTTCTTCAACAGGTAACAATGGATAACGCTGCTTTAGCGCTTTGGTAAAGAGGCCCGCACTTCTTTGCATATGAGGGTGGCCGTTTTCTTGGTACACCTTGATACGTTCCATGCCGCAGCTAGGTGAGTTTTTCATTAAAATATAGCCATCTAAGTGAGAAAGGTTTTCTAGGTATTTGTTGGTCGCATCCATAAACACCTCAGACACATCTTCTTCTGAGTTTTTGCTGAAGACCATTCTGGGAGACTCAGGATCGCCTTCTAAGCGAAGAGTAGGGCGAGGGGTTCCGAACCCTGCGGCGACTTCTGGGCAAAATTTTTGATAGTCGAAATAATCCGTGAGCACTTTATCGCAATAATCAGAATGGCTATGGCCTCCATTAAATCGGACATTATCACCCAATAAGCAGGCGCTAATGCCGACAGGGATTTTCTTTTTTAGCTGATCTGGTGATGGGTGAGAATGTGGCATAGATGAACCCTCCAATGGACAAGGTGAATGTTCTATTTCGTGTCTTGTATTTGTTTAACTAGGGACATGGCACTGAGTACAGCGCCTTCGGCGTCACCTTGATACAACCAATCTCCAGCCAATCCGACATTGTGCTCTGGGGACCAAGCAAAGGCTTTATTGCCTTTATTTTCCGTGAACTGACTTAAAAGCCAACGATGAGGCTCACCATGCTTCAATACCCTATGTTCAGTAATATCGGCAAAGGTTTGCACTAGTGTTTGTGTGATCCATTCTTTGTCCGCATCAAGGTGTTGTTTCGTCCAATTGGGATCTGTTTGAATCACCCAGCGGTCGATTTTTTCATCCTGTCGCATGGGCTTGTAGTTATCTTTAATCATCCGCTTTATCAGAGAATTTTGTGGCTCCAGTAGAGCGTTTAAATCACTCGGAGCTGTTTCAAGCCACATTGACCATTGTGATTGATAAGAGCTACTGGCTTGGTTAGCCCTAAGTAAAAGTACAGCTAACTTATCGTTCGAAGCCAGTATGGAGGCGGCTTGAGGAGCGGGAGCTGTAATGATGATCTTCTTGGCGATAACAACAGGTTGGTACTTATCGTCTCTTAACAACCAGCTAGATTCTGTTTCGTCTTGTGGCATGATTTGATCTAGATGATGGATGCGAGTGCCAGTGATGAATTTTGCATTTTGTCCCCAATAACGTGTAATGGCGCTCATTCTTGGTACACCAACAAACGCTTGTTCGTTTTCGTGGCTGAGTTGCTTCCATGGGGCCGCTATATGCTCTTCTGTTAGTTGTTTGAAGAGTTGTATCGTATCTGGGTGTTTGATCACAATATAAGGTAATCCAAGATCACAACTGACATTTCCTTCCAATCTTTTACTACTGGCGCGACCGCCGCTTCCACGACTTTTATCTATCAGGCACACACTTTGACCCATCTGTGAGAGCAAATGCGCACACAGGCTTCCGGCCAGGCCAGCGCCAATAATGGCAATGTCTGTGGTTGGGATATGAGTATGACCTGTCGATAACGTGTTCATTTTTATTATTTCCCAGAAATGCAGTGGCTTTTCTTATACAATATAGAAAGTTGTACAAGAAAAGCAACTATCTTGTACAAAAAAATATTTGTATAGATTTTTATTTTGATCTTTGGATGTTATAGAAGTTTAGGTCACAATGGATTTATTGCCTTAGATGAATGGTGATTTGTTGGAAGATATATGAGTCAGTCAAACCAAGATGTGAAAGCAAAACAGCAGCAAGAAACACCAGATGAGTTGGCGTTATTGGACAGCGCCGCTTACTTTCCGATCCGTGAGTTATCTCTAAAAACGGGAGTGAACTCCGTCACATTACGTGCTTGGGAGCGGCGTTATGGTTTATTAAAGCCAAAACGCACAGGCAAAGGTCATCGACTGTATGATCAAAGTGATGTTCAGCTTGTGGAATCAATATTGCGTTGGATTCAACAAGGGGTGGCCGTTAGTAAAGTGCGTGCTTTGTTAGAAAAGGGCGCGTCGTCAGATAGCCTAGTGCATTCTAACGAATGGCTAGACTGGCAAACCTCCTTGGTGCAAGCCTCCGAGTCATTTCAGGAAGAAAAAATTGAGCAGATGTATCAGCAAATTTTTTCTCAATATCCTGCTGAAATTGCTATCCGAGATTGGCTCTTACCCAGTTTTGAGCAAATGGGAAAAGGCGCTGCTTTGGCATTTTCTGAGTCGGTTATACTTTCATGTTTAATCGCACGTGTTAGTACGTTCAAATCTCAGAATAAAAGCGCCGCTAAAGTGTTGGTTACTGGATTGAACTCTCAACGCAGTTTGTGGTGTTACATGGCGGCGGCTATGTTGTTGGACAAAGGGTTGTCATGTTGTGTTGTTGCTAATGTTCAGCACAGTAATGACTGGCTTAGTTTAATTAAAGGGGTTCAGGCTAAATTCGTTCTAGTCTTTTGTGATAATGATTTAGCAAATAAAGCAACGGAGCTGGTGGACCAAATGCAGCAATGGAAACTGCCAGTGGGTGCTATCGGTGCAGGTTTTTGGTTGTCGGCCCAAGAGTCAGATGTGGCAGATAGGGATGGTGTGAGCATTTATTCTGAGCCTTTTAGGGGGGTGCTTCAATTTCTAGAAAAACACCATTTAAAGTGAAAAACTATTAGAATTATATTTATAATACATTTTTTTTATTTAATTGGTCGGCTTATTCTTCTTCTATAGTAAACATATTTAAAGAAGGGGTTTTACCATGGCTAAGACTATGACATTTGCAGTTATGCACTTCTCTATTGCATTTTCTGTTGCGTACATTATTACTGGGAGTGTATTGGTTGGTGGTTTGGTGGCCATTGTAGAGCCTGCCATTAATACCGTAGCTTTCTATTTTCACGAGATTGTATGGAATAAGGTTCAGCAAGCTGGAGTCGATTCCGAGTTGAGTAAGACGATTCAATCAGCAGGAGAGAATTACGCTTTAAGCTCCATGTGATTTTTATGAGCAAAAAGAAAACCCACCAACGCATAGCGTTGGTGGGTTTTTTATCTGTTTTTAAAGCAGACTTAAGTGTTAGCTCATTGGATTTAGCAAGAAGTATAATACAACAGCTACCGCAATTGGTGCTGTGAACTTCATTGATAGGTTCCATAGCGAAAATAAGACGCCAGACATGTTGAGCTCTTCTTGTGCGAACTTATTCTTAACAACCCAACCAGCAAATAGAGCAATGAATATACCGCCTAATGGCAACATGATGTTTGCTGTAATGTAGTCTAAGAAGTCGAACGTATTTTTACCGAAGAAGGTGACGTCAGACATAAAGCTGAATGAACCTAGGCAAGCAATACCAAGTCCCCAAACAACAATCCCTAAACCAACCGTTGCGGTAATACGCTTCAGATTGAAACGCTCTACCAAGAAAGCAACGGTAGGTTCTAGCAAAGAAATAGCAGACGTCCATGCGGCTACACCGACTAATACGAAGAACAATACACCAAATAATTGACCAAAAGGCATTTGACCAAACGCAACAGGCAAAGAAATAAACATCAAGCCAGGGCCAGCAGCAGGATCCATTCCGTTCGAAAAGATAATTGGGAAGATAGCCAAACCAGCGACTAGTGCCACAAGAGTGTCGAGTGCGCCAATGGCTAAGACAGTCTTACCAATAGAAGCATCTTTGGTCATGTATGAGCCGTAAGCCATGATGGTTCCCATGCCCAATGATAGGGTGAAGAACGAATGGCCTAGAGCAACCAAAGCAGCTCCCCAAGTTAGCTTGCTGAAGTCAAACTCGAACATGAAATTCCAACCTTGCGCAAAACCGCCTGTTGTCATTGCATAGCCAAGCAAAATGATAAGTAAGATAAACAAAGCAGGCATCATGATGCGAGTTGCTGTTTCAATGCCTTTGTTGATGCCAGCAGCAACCACTGCGATACACATGATGCTGAAAAGAGTATGCCAGCCTAGAAGGGTGGATGGATCAGCAAGTAGGGCGCCGAAGGCAGCACCAGCATCATCAGATGAGATACCACTCATTTCACCTGTTAGCATTACTTTAATGTAATGAAGGACCCAGCCGCCAACAACCGAATAAAACGAAAAGATAAGGATGCCTGATAGCATTCCCATCAAACCGATTAAGCCCCAAGATTTAGAACCTTCGGATTCTTCCGCCACATCTTCCAATGCATCAATAGGGTTCTTACGTGCCCGACGGCCAATAAATACCTCAGCCATCATGATTGGAATACCCACCAATAATATGCAGGCTAGATAAACAAGAACAAATGCTCCACCACCATTTTCGCCTGTGATGTAAGGGAATTTCCAAATATTACCTAAACCAACAGCGGAACCTGTTGCTGCCAAAATGAATATCCATCGGCTAGCCCATGAGCCTTGGATAGAAGTTTTATTTTTCATAGTTATCTCTAAGTAGTTGAAATTATTATAAATAAACAGCGTTCGGTACCTTTTTTAACTTTTATTACGGTTCCTATTTAATCAGTAAAAATTAACCGAAAAGGCAAAAGCTCCGAATAGGGACGGGATTTTCCGAATTTCACCCTACATATGCAACAAAAAATGAATGTTTATACTGAATTCTATTGTTTTTTAATGGTTTTCTAAGGAATTAGAAAGTGGATGAATTTATAAGCTTATGGTTGTAATGGTTAGTTCTCTAAATAAAAGCTGGACATATAAAAGCTTTTAGGTAGAATAATTAGACATCAAATTATTTTGATGTTTAGAACCAGTTTATTGACATTAAGTTCTTATATATCAGTCGATACTACTATCTTTACTGATTAGATTTATAAGTTTAACTGGATATTAATACTTTGATTTCTAATGGATATGATTATGAATTCAGACAAAATAACGTTGTCGAAGCCTAGTTCAATAGATGGAATGGCAGTTAATCAGTTGGTGGCCGCATGTCCTCCTCTAGATACAAATTCTGTTTACTGCAATTTGTTACAAGCCAGTCATTTTAGTGATACGTCTGTTGCTGCGAAGTGGGACGATGGAGAGTTAGCCGGTTTTGTCTCTGGTTATATCCTTCCCAGCAAAATGAATACTCTGTTTGTTTGGCAAGTCGCTGTGAGTGAAAAAGCTCGCGGGCAGGGTTTAGCCAAAAAAATGGTTTCATCACTGCTTGAACGATCCAGCTGTTCAGGTGTGCATTACATCGAAACCAGTATTACAGCGTCAAATGAAGGCTCTTGGGCTTTGTTTAGACGTCTCGCTGAGCATTTAGGTGCTCCTTTAAAAGAATCTGTCATGTTTGATAAAGAAGAACATTTCCAAGGAAAACATGATACCGAGCACCTTGTCACAATTGGCCCAATTTAATAAGAAGGGAAGATTTATGTTGAGCTTGAGAAATCTTTTTTCGCTCTTCCATGTGTCTTCTACCTCACACTCTTAAGTAACTTTTATTAATTATAAGGATGATATAAATATGAAAATTTTTGATGAAATCGAATCCGAAGTACAATCTTATGCCCGCTCTTTCCCTCGAATTTTTAATCGTGCACAAGGTGCTCATTTGTTTGATGAGGAAGGTAATAAATACTTAGATTTCTTGGCTGGCGCAGGGACATTGAATTATGGTCATAACAACCCTGTCTTTAAAGAAAAACTAGTCGAATACATTATGGAAGATGGTATTACTCATGGCCTTGATTTGCATACCAAAGCCAAGGGGGAGTTTTTAGAGTCTTTCAAACAATATATTTTAGAGCCTCGTGGCTTGGAATATATGATGCAGTTTACAGGTCCGACAGGTACAAATGCGGTTGAAGCCGCCCTTAAGCTGGCTCGTAATGTTACAGGTCGTGAAAATATCATTAGTTTCACTAACGGTTTCCATGGTTGCAGTTTGGGTGCCTTGTCTGTAACGGGTAATTCACACCACCGTGGCGCAGCCGGAACCACCTTAGGTGCAGGTGTTTCTACCGTCCCATTTGATGGTTATTTAGGTGATGGTATTGAAACAACCGAATACCTAGACAAAGTTTTGTCAGATTCTAGTAGCGGTGTGGATACGCCAGCGGCCGTTATTGTTGAAACGGTGCAAGGTGAAGGTGGTATCAACGTAGCAAGCTTTGACTGGCTGAAAAATTTAGAAGCCGTTTGTAAGAAGCACGGAGTGTTGTTGATAGTTGATGATATTCAAGCGGGTTGTGGCCGTACTGGTACCTTCTTCAGTTTTGAAGGTGCAGGTATTAAGCCTGATATTGTTACCATGTCAAAATCATTGAGTGGCTATGGTTTGCCGTTTGCGGTGGTACTGATGCGCCCAGAATTGGATGAATGGAAGCCAGGTGAACATAATGGTACTTTCCGAGGTAATAATTTGGCTTTTGTAACGGCAAAAGCAGCAATCGAAACCTATTGGAAAGATGATGCGTTTGAAAAAGAAATCAAGCGTAAAGGTGAATACATTCATCAACGTACTCAAGCCATTGTTAATGAATTTGGTGAGGGTAATTTCGTTGTTCAAGGTCGAGGCATGATGCGCGGTATCAACTGTGTAAGTGGTGAACTGGCTGAGAAAATTACCAAAAAATGTTTTCAAAACGGCTTGATGATCGAGACCTCTGGTGCTGATGATCAAGTGGTTAAGTTCCTTTGTCCTTTGATTATTAGCGATGAAGACCTAAAACAGGGTATTGATATTCTGGAGCGAGCTATTCGTGATGTTTGCGCCAAAGAAGAGGATATGCCTGAAGCGAAAAGCTATTTTGATGAGAACTACGACATCGCTGTCTAGTTCCTTCTCTACTAAAGCCGCTGTCTTATTGCGAAGCGGCTTTTGCCTTTTACCTGAGTGAAGCAAATTGTAAGTAAAAAACCTCAGGTTTCTATTGGTAACTCTTTACCGACATTTAAGCGATCTTCGGATCATAAGGAGAAAATAATGTTTGCACGTGATCTAGCAGAGTGTGAGAAAACCGAACGCCGTGTTGTTTCACCAGATGGTAACTGGGAAAGCACACGTCTTTTATTAAAAGAAGACAATATGGGCTTTTCTTTCCACATCACCACGATTTACGAAGGAAAAGATTTTGATATGCACTATCAAAACCACCTTGAATCTGTGTACTGCATTTCAGGAGAAGGTGAAGTAGAAAGCCGCGAGACGGGCCAAAAACATCATATTAAACCTGGCGTCGTTTATGTACTTGATAAGCATGATGCCCATACTTTGCGCGCGTTTAAAGAATTGAAATTGGCTTGTGTATTTAACCCTCCAATCACGGGTAAAGAAGTACACAACTCAGAAGGCGCTTACGAGCTGCTGGATTAATCTGAAAAGATCAAAAAGCGCCGCATCAAGCGGTGCTTTTAGCTCAATGGAATAGATAGATTTTAAGTCATCTTTTTGAGGTTTATGTAGTCGCTGAAATGTAATGAAAATACGACCTTCCTTTGTTTAAAAAGACAATGTTGGAATGTCAGATAACGTTTCTTTATCGTCATTGATTGAACAAAATGATTTTGAGGACAGAATGATTTTGTTTAATTGTAATGCCTCGCACTGCTCAAATAGCAACATTACCTCAGCGCCTCGCTCAAATTTATTTTTTGTCCATCTTGCCTTATCGAATTGTGTGAATCTACTCATTAGGAATGCAAACTAAAGGCTGAAGACATCACGGCTAGGAAGTTAATTAAAGCGCTTAAAAAATGTGATTAATGCTTAAATTTTCCGCAACCTTATGACAATATAGCGGCAGTTTTAGATTTCGGCATACGTTGGCTTTTAGCCCCTTAACTAATTGGAAAAATCATGGGACAACATACAGTTGAAAAAATTGGCGGCACGTCCATGAGTGACTACCGTTCAGTTCGTGACAATATCATTTTCAAACCTACTTTAATAAACAATATATATCAGCGTATTTTCGTTGTTTCTGCCTACGCTGGTATGACTGATCAGCTGCTAGAACACAAGAAAACAGGCGATGCTGGTGTGTTTGCCTTATTCGCTCAAGAGCGTAAGCAAAATAACTGGTTCCCTGCGTTACAAGATGTTCGTACCGCCATGTTAGAGATTAACCACAGTTTGTTTGAAGCGGGTGAGTTACGTGATAAAGCTGACGCCTTTCTAAACAGTCGTTTACAAGAAGCTCAAGAGTGTCTTGAGGATCTTCACCGCCTTTGCCAGCATGGCCATTTTTCGATTAGCGAGCATCTTGCTACCGTACGAGAAATGTTGGCGAGTCTTGGCGAAGCACACAGTGCTTGGAATACCGCGCATTTGCTACAGCGTGATGGTGTAAATGCGGTATTTGTTGATTTGACTGGCTGGAACAGCCCAAGTCATATGTCATTAGATGAGCGAATTTTAGATGCGTTTAAAGACATTGATTTGAGCAAAGAATTACCTATTGCAACAGGCTACGCTCACAGTGAAACGGGCTTGATGTCGACTTTTGACCGTGGTTACAGCGAAATGACGTTCAGCCGAATTGCTGTTTTGACAGAAGCTCACGAAGCCGTTATCCACAAAGAGTTCCATTTAAGCAGTGCTGACCCGCGTTTAGTTGGCGAAACCAACGCCGTACCAATTGGTCGTACTAACTATGATGTGGCTGACCAACTTGCTAACCTGGGTATGGAGGCCATCCACCCGAAAGCGGCTAAAGGTCTACGTCAAAGTGGTATCTCGTTACGGGTGAAAAACACCTTTGAACCAGAGCACACAGGTACACTTATTACGGGCGATTATGTGAGTGATGCGCCTTGTGTTGAGATTATTGCTGGTTGTCGTGGTGTCTTTGCGGTTGAGCTATTTGATCAAGATATGGCGGGGGATATCGATAAGTTCGATGTGGATATTCTTAAAGTATTAAGACAGTTCAATGCTCATATCATCGCGAAAGATATTAATGCTAATACCATTACTCATTATTTGGCGATCAACCTTAAAACCTTGAAGCGAGTGATGCGAGTACTCCACGAGCGCTTTGAGGACGCTGAAATTACACAGCGTAAAGTAGCCATTGTATCGGCTATCGGCAGTGATATGAAAACGACCGGTATGTTAGCGAAAGCGGTGAAAGCGATTGCTGAACAAGAAGTTAACGTATTGGCAATGCACCAATCTATGCGTCAAGTAGATATGCAGTTTGTGGTTGATGAAGAAGACTACGAAAAAGCCATTTGCAGCCTTCACAAAGAGTTGGTTGAAGTGCATAACCATGGTCGAGCTATTTGTTTAGCGTCTTAATGACCTAAAATTATTTGTCATTCAAAGTCCCAAGTACTGATACTTGGGGCTTTTTTGTCAGCGCTTAATTCTGATGTTTGATTGGTTTACCTTCATTAAATTCTTTTGCTGTAACGGCTTTACCGACGTAATAACCTTGCCCAAAGTCACATTGGAATGCTTCAAGCATTTTCCATTGCTCTCTGGTCTCTATACCTTCCGCTAACACTTTGATGTTTAGCTTGTGAGCCATGGCAATAATGGCCTCAACGATTTTTCGATCATCAGGGTCATTTTCTAGGTCCATTACAAAGCTACGATCAATTTTTAGCAAGTCCACAGGAAGGTTTTTAAGCTGAGAAAGGGACGAATAACCAGTACCAAAATCATCAATGGCGATGCATATTCCCATATCTTTAAGGGTTTGAAGTAAATGTCTAGCAAGATGGATGTCCTGAAGAATCGATGTTTCGGTGATCTCGAAACCAATCAGGTGAGGCGGAACTTGATATTTAGATAATAGTTCTTGAACTGCCTTAACAAGTTTTGGGTCCGATAATTGCTCTGAAGCAAGGTTAATATGAAGCAATATATCTGGTCGGCCATCTTCTAGACGTTGTGCTAAATAGGCAATGCTATTTTCGAGCACCCAATAACCTAGTTCTACAATTTTTCCGGTATTTTGAGCAAGGAAAATAAAATCGTCAGGAAAAATAAGGCCTTTTTCAGGATGGTTCCAACGAATTAATGCTTCAGCTCCGAATACTTTATCAGTATGTAAATCAAACTGTGGTTGGAAATACATTTCAAATTCATTGCGTTGCAATGCGAGTGTTAAATCACTTTCAGCCTTAACAAGGTTATGGGTGCTGATTTTCATTTTTTCAGTATAAAAGGCATGCTGATTTTTACCCATTAGCTTGGCTTGATACATCGCCATATCCGCGTTTTGCATAATGGTAACAAGGTCATAGCCATGCTCTGGAATCATGGCAATCCCTAGTGACGTACTCAGTATAAATTCTTTATCATCGACTTTCGCTGGAATTCGAATGCATTCTAAGATTTGGTTTGCTCGCTCTTCTGCTTGTTTATAATCAAGGATATTACTTAATAAGATACCGAATTCATCACCGCCCAATCGCACAACTAAATCTGATGTGCTTGTCAGTTGGTTGAGCCTTGTTCCAACAATATTCAGAATATGATCTCCGACATCATGGCCAATGGTGTCATTAATTTGTTTAAAATTATCCAAGTCAAAGTATACAAAAGCAGATACACGTTTCTGTTTCTGATTTTTGTATAAGATGTCTGGTAGACGGTCTTGTAAGTAACGCCGATTTGGCAAACCAGTAAGGGGGTCTTTGTAAGCGAGTTCTTGGAGTTCAGATGTTTTTTCTTTGACTAATTTGCGGAGTTTCAATGGCTGTAGGAGGATGGCGTATAAAGCAATGGATAATAGGAATGCTACGATGAGGCTAATCATATAGCCTATTATCTTTCGTTCTTTTAATTGATTATCTAATGCCCGACTAATTTTAAGGGTCCAAGTACCTACAGGCAGAATAAGGTTCGTTGATGCCTGAATTTCAGCAAGTGGTGTAATTGAAGAAGATAAGAGGATCGTTTCTTTTGTTGTGGCGTGTTTTCTTGAAAGGCTGTATTGATAGCCTTCGCTTTCTAACTGTTTCAATTTCGTAGCTTCCAAAAGGTTATCTAAATAAATAACCGCGGAAGCAAATCCCCAAAAAAGTTCGTGTTGAGTTCCTTTATTTAAAAAAATAGGCGCTCGACTAATAACGGCAATGCCTCCTTGTACTAAGGAAACGGGTCCAATCGCAATTAATTGATGGTTTTTAATCGCTAATAAAGCGGCTTCTTGAAATTGTTCATTGCTTAGTATGTCCAACCCAATAGCGGATTCATTTCCTGCTAGCGGGTAGATATTAGAAATAATGCCGTCTGGTGCAAGTTGAAGGTTTTCTATGCCGCCAATGGATTTGATAAGTTTATCGGCGAAATTGTCAAACCATTCACCGCTGCCACGATTCTGCTCTACTTCATAAGCTAGAATTTGTGCGGATGTAAAGGCGGCAGAAAGACGGCGTTCTAAAACAGAAGCTTGAGTGCGAGATAGGCCACTTAAAAGAGATTCTTGTTGTTTGATAATGGAGGTATTGGTTGATTGAGTCCAATAACAGCCCAATACCGCAATTATGCAAAAGGCAATCAAGGAAAAAATCACGGCGGAAGGCGGCTTAAACTCTGCTTTCTTCAACTAATAACCCTTTAGTTAATGGTTAAGAGATACACTGAAATAAATCGTACATTGAGATAAATCATACACATAAAATTTTTAAAAGTATTGAGACTTTATCATTATAAAGTTCCGAGTTAGGTGTTAGTAAGAAACATCGGTGTCTTGTTTGAAAAATAAAAAGCGACGATATTTTCATAAACATCGTCGCTTTTATTCTCGTTTTTTGCGAGCGAAGATTAATTACCCCAGTGCTAAAAATAATCCAGCAATGGCAATTAAACTACCTGTTATACGAGTCACGATAGGGGCTTGGAAACGTGCAACTGTTATACCAAAGCCGATACCTGCTACGTGTAATAACACTGTGGCTAATGCAAACCCCAAGGCGTATTCTGCACCATTAGCATCTAGAGGCATTTCTAAACCGTGAGCCGCGCCATGGAAAAGTGCGAACAAACCGGCAATGCCTGCGCAAACAGCAACAGGGAAACGAGCCGCGCCTACTAATAAAGCACCCATTAGAATCACTGATAGGACAATGCCTTGTTCAATGAAAGGAACTTGTACGCCAGCAATAGCCAAGCCACCTCCTATTAGCATAGTCCCTACAAAAGCCGTAGGCACAATCCATAAAGCACGACCGCCAAGGCTAGCCGCCCATAGACCGATTGCCAGCATAGCCAGTAAATGGTCCAAACCACCCATTGGGTGCATGAAACCTGTCATGAAGCTGGTTGTATGTTCGTGTCCAGGGTGAGCAAATGCAAGAGCAGGTAGTGCCGCAACAAGGGCAGCTAATCCCATTTTAAGCGAAGATAAACGCATGGTATTGTCTCCAAATAGATAAATATGAATAAGATCTTACGAAATAGTTTGTTCGAACCACCGCTCTTGCGGCTGGGTGTGAGGATTCTAACACACCTAAAACTAGGGTAAATTGAATGATGTTATTAGGTAGAAACGAATCATTCAGGTTAAACAAAAAATTAAGATAAAGAGAATATTAGTTTGTGGTATTGTTTTTAGAGTGAGTACGAGTGTTCATACTTAGTTGATTTTTATTAAATGTATAAGAGATACATGGAGGTAAACGATGGTTATGTTTTATTTAGTCTTAGCTATTCTTGGAACCTTGATTCCTTATGGCGCTTTTGTTCCTTGGCTAATGCAAAACGGGATTGATATTCCTCAGTTTTTCACTGAAATGATGGCAAATCCCATCAGTATTTTTGCCTGGTTGGATGTGTTTGTTGCGGCCATTACTCTGTTGGGTTTTATTCTCCATGATGGTCAAAAGAACCAAGTGAAATGGCGATATATCGCTATTGTAGGAACTTTAAGCGTAGGCGTCTCTTGCGGGTTACCTCTCTACCTTTATTTACGAGAAAGACAGACTCGCGCAAGGTAAAAACAAAGTGAGTGCCACTTAGTAGCAAATTTAAGGATTCAATATGAGCTTTCATTTATGGACTTTGTTTTGTTTGGCTTACTTGGTGACCACCTTGTCACCTGGGCCAAATGTATTGTTAGTACTCAAAAATAGTATTCAATTCGGTTGGGAATCGGCCTTTATCACGATTTTTGGTAATTTGTTTTGTCAGTTTTTAATTGTTTGCCTAGTTGCTTTGGGTGTTGGCGCTTTGCTGCAAACTTTGCCTGTATGGTTTCTGGTGATGAAAGTGTTGGGTGGAAGTTATTTGATTTATCTTGGTATTAAAGCCCTCAGATCCAAAAAGACATCGACTTTTGATTCGATCGATAAAGCGGCTATCACTAATTCGACGAAAACGGGATTTGCATTGTTTGGTGAAGCTTTCTTGGTCTCGGCCAGCAATCCTAAAACACTGATTTTTTTGTCGGCTTTCTTACCGCAGTTTTTAACGCTCGAATCGCCAGCCTATATGCAGTTTTTGATCATGTTTATTAGCATCTGCGCTATCGTGACTTGTGTACATATTGGTTATGCTTTTGGGATTGCACGTTTAGGAAAGCATTTTTCGCTCAAAAAAATGGAAAACAAAATTACTAAAATAACGGGTGGCTTGTTTATTAGCATGGGCGGCGGCATATTGTTGAGTAATCGATAGGTCAATTTAGCGGGAGAGGAGGGGATTATGGCAAGCGGCTGGGCGCAAGACGGTGCGGTGCAAGATCAAATAGACGCGACGGTTGATTCCGAAGTAGAGCGCGCAAAAAACAGCATGCCTAAAGGTGATAGTCTTACTCATTGTGAAGAGTGTGACGCAATAATCCCGGAGCCTCGTCGTAAAGCCATTCAAGGTGTGCGTTTGTGTATCCAGTGTCAATCTGAGCAAGAGAAGAAGGGCCGAGCGTCTTTGTATAACCGTGCAGGTAGCAAAGACAGTCAGTTAAGATAACGACGACAACTCATTTTTGTACATTTCATTGATATTCGTTCCTGTATTCTCCATCGAATCTGCCTATTTAAATATGAATTTTTCCTGCTTGAACTTCCGCATTATGGTAAGGTTTCGCCTATATAAATGGGTGTCTTAGCCATGAGCTTGATACTCTGTTTCTTTCAGAATTAATAAGGGTGAGACTGTGGCAGACGCTTACGCAACAGAAGTAAATAAATTAGAAAAACTACGTGCGGCTTGGTTGCCTGCTGTCGAATTTCTATTTGGTGAAGCCGTAGAAGAAGCCAAATTTGATGGCTTTGAGGTTTGGGATGACATTGCGAAACCAAGTGCCGTATTTGAGCACGCTGACGAGCCATATCGCTACAAAATCCATATGCCAGCAAGAGTTTTCAGTAATGATGTCATGTTGCTAGCCGATGTGATTCAAGAAATGGTACGTGGCCAGTATCCAGTGGGTTACGAAGGCGCAAAAGTACCGGCTTTATGTGAAGGCGTGGCTGTATTCGGTGCGGTGACGGCTATTAAACAAGTGTTTGGAGAGGAGTCTGTGGATTCCTACTTGAATGCTCTGAAGGAACAAGCGTTTCCTTATTACGATGCTTTTTCTTATGTAGCGGTTTTGTTGGCAGAAGATCCTCAGGCCATTAAGAAGTTGCGTGGTGTTCAGCCTTTCTTATACAAGGTTGAAAAAGCCGACTTTGAAACGGCGCAAGTAGAAATCGATCGTAAAATCAAAGACATCCTTTTATTAGCTTTTCGTGCTTAATAAATAACGCAAAACGAAATGAAGAAAAATGCCGCGCATACGCGGCATTTTTTATACATTATTTTAGTTTTTCACCGAAGCAATTAAGTCCTTTCAAGGTTTCTTCTACCGCTATATCAATGGGAGTGGCAGGTTCTTTTCCTATCTTTTGAACTAACTTACTGTTGTCCATGCGAATAGGTCGTTGCCATAGATACTTCATTTCCATCAGTTCTTTTAGTGTTTCGTTGAATGGCACCATTAAAGACATTATCCACCATGGGAAAGCTCTAATTTTGGGTGTTCTGCCAGTGTTTTTTTCCACTGAGCGACGAATGGCGTTAGCCATTTGTGTGCCATCTTCATCCCAAAAACCGGCCATGTGAAATGTAGAGAACGCTTTTAACGTATCGCGAGTGTCGATTAATTTGACCATGGTGGCTGCCACATCGGGTAGGTAAGACCACTGATGACCAATGTTTGATTTAGAAGGATTATTGATGGTTCTTACTGCTTTGTTCGGTTTGATCAGGCCTTGAGAAAACCAGCTGCTTGGCGCGGTTGCTCCGAAAAAATCCCCCGCTCTCACGATAATGACCTGCCCACCTTGTTTGGCAAAATCTTCTAAGCGGTTTTCCATTTTTACCCGAATACGACCTTTTTTTGTCGATGGGTGTTGGGGAGAGGTTTCCTGCAATAAGGGAAAAGCGTCTTCACCATAGTTATAAATATTGCCAGGGAACACCACACAAGCTTGTGTCTTCTTGGCTACAGTAATCGTATTTTCTAACATAGGTAACCCCAAGGTGTCCCAGTTCTTATAGCCAGCAGGGTTCACACAATGAAAGATTACACTACAGCCTTGTGCGGCTTTTTCTACATCGGATTGATTAAGTGCGTCACCTTGAAACCAAGTGATATGGTCATTTTTTTGTGTTTGGGAAGTCTCTCTTTTGAGTGCATTGATATGCCATCCTGCTTGATTAAGTTGACGAGTCAGCTCGCTACCAATTCCACCAGTGGCACCTAATACCAGTACTTTAGGTTTTTCGTTTTGTAGTGGTTTCATCGTTTCTCCAGAGGCAATTGCTAAATAACTAGATTGATCAAGCAAGCTTAGATATTCTCTTTGTTAAAAGAAATTGTTGAAAACAATGGAGCGGTTATACATTTTTGTATGAATGAAAAAATTGGATGGGATTGGTATCGATCATTTCTGGGCGTGATGCAGGAAGGTTCGTTGTCGGGCGCTGCGCGAGCATTAGGTTCAACGCAACCCACTATTGGGCGGCATATTTCGGAATTGGAACGCGCTTTCGATATGACTTTGTTCATCCGCACTCAAGGCGGTTTGATGCCTACCGAAGCGGCAAATGCTCTATTACTTCCAGCCCGTGAAATGGCAAATGTTGCCGCCTCAATGGAGCGTGTTGCAACCTGTCATGGTGAGGGTGTTCAGGGCACGGTTAGAGTCACTACCAGCGAAGTACTGGCCATTGAGGTGTTACCTGATATTCTAGCCCAAATTGCTGAAACATTACCTCAGGTCAATATCGAATTATTATTATCAGACAAGGTGCAAGATTTGCTTAATCGTGAGGCGGATATTGCCATACGTTTATTTCGCCCAACGCAAACTCAATTAATCGCACGGCGAATTGGTCGTATTCCCGTTGGTTTTTTTGCGCATAAAATCTATCTTGAAAAATATGCCACTCCAACAACATTGGCTGATCTTGAAAACCACTGTCTAATTGGCTTTGATCGCTTGACCGATTACATTCGCAATGTAACCAAAACACTGCCTTTTCCAATTGATAAACATACGTTTCGTTTTCGTACCGACAGTAATGTGGCGCAATTGGCCTTGACTCGTGCGGGCGTAGGAATTGGTTTGTGTCAGGTTGGTTTAGCTGAACAAGACGATAATCTGGTTCGCTTATTGGAAGAAGACTTTTGTTTTGACATGGAGTCGTGGGTCACCATGCACGAAGACCTGAGAAAGAATGCTGCATGCAACGCTGTCTTTGATCAATTGGTGGTAGGGATGCAAAGCTATGTAGGTTAGTTGATCAGAGAAAGTGCAGCTCAACAGCATCTTGTGCTGAGCTGCATCTAACGCTAGCTCTTCAATTCAGATAGTTCTTCACTAAACCAAATTTTGCGTTTAAAACGAGGGTTTTTAGACGACATATCAATTTTGTATGGATTTGGCTCATGAGTTTGTGGCAAATCAAGGATGTTGCAAAGTTCTTGAGCAAGCCATTTCTCAACTTTTAATACCACCATTTTCTTACGCAAACGACCTTGTTCGTCACGGTTCAAAATAGTCGGTAAGGTATTTAACGTTAAGATTTCACCAATCGCTGGGTGCGCCATGCGCTCACGACCTTCATCGCTGGCATAGAAGTGTGATACGGCAAACACCATGCGCTCAGGGTTGATTTGTTGTAAGAATTGGCAAGATTTCACGACGGTAGAGCCGGTGCGAACCATATCGTCAAACAACACAATGCTCGCACCATCTAGGCCGTCGAAAGTATGCTCACTCTCTTTGTGAAGCGTGATTTCTACTTTACGCTCCGCCGTACGGTCTTTATCAAGCATGATGAATTTCGCTTTGCTCAGGCCCAATGTTTTAAACATTTCTTTTACGAAATCACGAGCGCCTTTGTCTGGGGCGCACAGCACCAAACCTTCACCATCTTTGCCGTAATTTAGAATGTTTGAATTTAACAAGTAGTGGGCATAAATCTCATAAGGGATTAAGTTATGGAAGTCGCCTTCAAACACTTCGGTAAACATTTTTTGAACGGAATCAGAATGGTTGTGAATCGTCATTACAGTGTCCACACCAGAAAGCTTCAATAATTGAGCATAAAGCTTGGCAGTGAATGGCTGACCATCGAATTTTTTCACATCATGGATGTCACGCTCAAAGCTGGTTTCACCTAAACTTTGGTGAGGACCACGATCCTGTGCGCTGTAGAAAAGGTCGGGTTCGACAAGAATAACGCGGTCAGCTCCGTTTTCTTTGGCGGCGCGGGCGATAATCAGGTTGGACATTGCTAATTCTTGGCGACTTTTTACGTGACTGCCAGTACTTACTATGATGACAGCTTTTCCCTTGAGTTTACGGCCAATGTTATCAAAATCGGCTTCGTCTGAGATAAAACGTGGGCAAAACTCTGAGTTCATGAATTGCTTCATGCTGATCAAATCAGCGATGTCTTCGTGTTGACCCATTGCATAAGCAACATCAATTGCAAAAGGATTATCGGAGGAGTTACTAACAACGACGACATTAGTAGCCTGACCGGTCGACAAAGTCATGAGAGATCCTTAACTTAAGGGTAGGGGAATTTGCGCTGATTTTAATACTTGTAGGCTTTTTTCGATAGGGCTGATTGAGGATAAATGGTATTTTTTAGTTATTTGTTGGGCAATACGATCTTTTTCGTCAAGCGAAATTGATGCGCTAGATACACGGGGTCAGTGGGAGGTGATTGATTCCAAATGGCTTTTAAGGTGGCTACGGTGGCTGGACCATACAAGCTAGCAGGAACGCCAACTGAGTTGAGCCAGCTCGCAATCCAAGGGTTAAGCGGGTTGTCGTCAAAACCGAAAAAAGTGATATCTTCCAGAGCATCTAACCCCATTTCCTGAGTGAGACGATAGGCGCCATAAGCGAGCATATCGCTTAGACAAACAATGACATCAGGTCTTTTGGGTATCTCCAAAAAAGTCTGCATACTTTTGTAGCCAACTTCCAAATGATTAAGTCCTTCTGCGTGAGCATGAGGAATATCTTCTGGGAGAATGCCAGCCTCAGCCAACCTGTCTAGCAAACCTCTTCGCCGTTCGGCAGCCGCGGTCAATGCCAAAGACGCATGAATAATCCCAATGTGTTGTTTGCCATTTTGCAAAAGGATATTGGCCACATCAATACCCGCTTGGTAATTGTTGATGCCGACATAATGGCTGTTCGTTTGGTCTGGTGCAGGGCGATTAACAAAAAGGAGCGTAGTACCGTTATCACGATAATCGCTTAACAGTTCACTTTGCACGGCACCAATAATGACCACGGCTCGCGCAAGTTGAGACTGCATTTCTCGCAAATATTCGTCTTGAATGTCGGCTTCTTCATGGGTGTCACAAAGGGACATGATGTAGCCTTCGTCTCTTAATGACCACTCTATTGAGGAGGCTATGGCAGACATGGTTGGATTTGCCAAACTCGCTGCTAATACGCCAACCATGCGGCTTTCTTGACACCTCAAGGCTCTGCCAATACTTGCTGGCCGGTAACCAAGTTCTTCCACCGCTTTTTTGACTTGTATGATGGTTTGTTCAGATGCCTTGTTGGTAATGCCGTTAATAATACGCGAAGCCGTTGCCGTCGATACTTTGGCGTGAGCCGCCACCATAGCCAAAGACACTCTGCTGCTTGTTGAGAGTTTTTGTTTACGACGTTGGCTGGGCGGCATGAGATATCCTTAGTAAAGGTTTTGGCGTGTAAAGATTCTAACTGCGTTTGATTGGGGCAACAAGCAAGCGGCTTGATTCATTGAGTTGGGAATACTTTAGGGCTTGAGCAGGAAGGAATACCTTGTTTATACTTTGATTGGTTAATCGATTACCCAATGATGAAATTTAATGCTGCTTGGTAAGCGTTTTAGTCTTCAAAAAATAAAGATAATAAGGATGGTTATGATGATAAATAAGCCGATGACCCGATGCGCCTTAACTCTATTGGTCGCATCCTGTATCCCATTTTCTGCACTAAGAGCGGAAAACAGAATCGATACAATACGCGCGGATGCTCCCGAGCTGGCCGCCTATGGAGAACAAACGGTTGGTGTTAGACAATTAGATTTTATTCATAAAGATCAAATTGATATTTTGAATACGGATATGAATAGAAAAGAAGGCGATGCCTTTCCCTATTATGATCGCCCTTTAACTGTTGAGGTTTGGTATCCTGCACAGGCTAACTCTAGCGGTTCTCGGGTGCTTAAAGCCTATATGCGAGATGGCAAAACACTCGTTGATTTACATGGTAAGGCCATTTTAGGCGCGAAGCCTGCCAGTACAAAGCAAGCATTCCCCTTGGTGATTATGTCCCATGGTTATCCTGGTAATCGCTTTTTAATGTCGCCGATCGCTGAAAATATTGCCTCAAAAGGCTATGTGGTCGTGTCAATTGATCATACGGATTCTACCTACAGCACCTTGTCTAAAGTCAGCTCAAGTTTGGTGAATAGAACCAAGGACCAGTTGTTTGTTTTGGATCAAATTAGCCAGTTAGCCAAAGATAAAACGTCCTTTTTGTATAATTTAGTTGATGCCGATAACACAGGAATCATTGCTTATTCAATGGGCGGCTACGGTACGGTTGTGACCGTGGGCGGTGGCTTAACGCAATACGCTTTGGATCAACGAGAAGGCTTGTTTTCTACTCCAAAAGGCACTTTGGACCAGTACTTGAGTGGCAGCAAAGAATATTTAGCTCTAGCTGATAAGCGAATTAAAACCGCAGTGACTTTCGCCCCAGCTGGAATGAAAAGACACTTTATGGATTCAAACACCACAAAAGGCATTCGAGTTCCGATGCTCTTTATTGCTGGCTCAGAAGACGATGTGGTCGGCTACGAAGAGGGTGTGCGAGCATTATGGAAATCGGCAAGCGGAGTGGATCGCTCTTTGCTGACGTTTGAATATGCCAATCACAATGCAGGTGCCCCAATGGCACCACCAAAAGAAGCCAATGTGCTGTCTCCGGACTTGGGCTTTAACCTAAGCATGCATTACCTTGATCCTGTTTGGGACAATGTAAGAATGAACAATATTTCAACTCATTTCATTACCGCTTGGCTGGGCAAGTACTTAAAACAGGATGCCACCATGTCGAGTTACTTTGATCTTGTTCCCGTATCCAATGACGGGAAATGGAGCAAAGACAAAAATGGCATGGACAAACCAGATAATACCTACTGGAAAGGTTTTCCTAATAGAAGCGCAAGTGGCTTGAAATTGGAAAGCTTAAAAGCGGGTTCTTAAAACGGCTTTTCGCCAAATAAATGGATTGTTTGAATAAGACCCAAAAAATGAATTGTCTTTTGGGTCTTATTTTTTATCTTGCTTCACACTGTTGATAACAGCTCGGTTTCCTTGGGCAAACGGCACCGCGTGAACAAATCAAACGTGCGTCATTGTCTATGCCGCGTTCTACCCAATTAATATTGAGAATTTTCGCCACGCTCATGAGGTCTTTTTTAATGCTTCTCGGGATTTGGGATGAGCCTCCTTTGGTAACGCAAGCTTCCCGTAAATCAGCGGCGATGGAGAGGGCGTCTTTGCCTTGGGCATCAATGGCGGGGTTCAGATCAATGCCAGAGCAAAGTACGTGGCTGTTGCCTGCAAGGTCTTGCACTTTGACCGACTCACAAGCGTAAATGCGTGGCTCGTCGCCAACATTAAGAATCGATATTTGTGCTGACGTGCCTGTACTTGGTTCGCTGATTTTTCGAAACACAGACCAGTGCTGACACGGGTCTTCGACCATGCTCATATTGCCCCAAGGCAGAGGGATGCCATTACCACGATACACAGCCTTTAGTTTACCTGGCGCATAAGCATCGAAATAATGCCAGTGGGGATAAGGTGACGCCGCTGTCATGCGGCGCATGGTCACGGATTCAGAAACCCCCGCCAGTTGTGCGGTATTAATTTCGTAGCCATTGCGGTCCAGCATTTGCCTAAATGGCACTTTAGGACACAGCAGTGCACCAGCAAAAAAGCTACATTCAAAGTCTCGCCAAGCAAACAAAATATCCTGAGCATCCATACCTGATGATTGAATTTTGGCGGCTTTCGCTTGTAGTGGCGATATCTCATTTCGCCCAGTGACTAAGACGTTCTTTAGTCCGTCTTTGTCATGTAATACCGTGTGGCCTATGTGTACCGCAAGATTGTATTTCAGACGCTGAGGCTGATTTTTCATGATTTGGTTGATGTAAATTGTGCCTGGCGGATCAAAAAAAGACGTCACTACATGGCTTTCATCAATGCCCATTTCTTGTAAAACCGCCAGTGGTGTTTTGCGGAACCATTTGATTTGTAAGCCCATCTGTTTAGTAATGGCGATAATTTCATCAAGGCTCAATGGTAAGCGTTTGAGTCCCACTTCTTCCGCCGCACGTTCTAAATCTGGGAAATGATTTTGATGATGTTCTTGGTGGGCGCGAATCAATAAATGAGCAAATTGACGACCGCTGGTGCCAGTCTGAGAAAGCATTTCAGGGATGGCGATTTGCAGTATTTCTTTGGAAAACAAAAAGTTTGGCTCTAACGCCATGCCATCGATACCACCGCCAGATCCTTTGGTTGGGGTAATGGCTTCTTCTTCCGGAATGTCATCCAAAAACCAGTCAACATCTTTTTGAAAAACGCTGGCAATCACTTCCAAAACGTCTTCACTTGGGATGCGTTTTCCCCTTTCGATCATGGATAAATATGACACAGATGGTGCTGATTCTGCGTCGACTTTTATGCAGCGGGCCGAGAGGTCTTCCATCGTCAAACGGTTGCGTTTACGCAGGTTGCGGATCTTTGTGCCCAAAAAATGGGCCTTGCGGTTGAGGCTATTTTTATTTTTCATTTTTGTAAAATTTACACTGTGTAATTCTTATTGTGAAATTTTAGATTAGACGGGCATAGACTATAAATCAAGCAATCGTTAGAGAGTTTAAACGCATTGCTAACCCTAAGAATCAGAACGATAAGAGAAAGAAGGAAAGCGAGATGAATATGCCCCAAGCTAAAAATAACAGTGTGATTCATCCAGGGTTTTGCCACTTCATCAATGAAGAAGTGCTACCGCTTCACACGATTGAACCAACAAAATTTTGGCGTGATCTTGAGCAATTAATCGCTGATTTATCGCCTATTAATCGTCAACTTTTGGCGACTCGCGATGCGATGCAGCAGCAGATTGACCAATGGCATATTGACCACAAAGGTCAAGAGATAGACATCAAGGCGTATGACGCTTTCCTACGTAAGATTGGTTACTTAGTCGAAGAGGGGGAAAACTTCACCGTTACCACTTCAAATGTCGATGAAGAGATCGCGAGTCTTGCTGGCCCTCAGTTGGTGGTGCCCGTTAAAAATGCGCGTTTTGCACTGAATGCTGCCAACGCTCGTTGGGGCAGTTTGTACGACGCTTTTTACGGTACGGATGTGATTGCGAAAACATCGGGCTTAGAAACGACTGTTTTGGACAATAAAGGTTACAACCCTGCTCGTGGTGAAGCGGTTATTGCCAAAGCGAAAGACTTTTTGGACCAAGTGTTTCCATTGGAGTCTGGCTCTCACCATGACGTCATCAGTTACATGGTTTATTACCACCATTTATTGGCCTTTTTCCAAGATGGTAGCCAAACCGGTTTGCAACAGCCTTGTCAGCTGGTGGCCGTGAATGGGCAGCGCAGTGAGCCAGAAGCCATATTGCTAAAAAACCATGGTTTGCACGTTGAAATTCAATTTGATCGTAATGGAAAAAATGGCGCAAATGACCCAGCTAATATCAATGACATTTTAATTGAGTCAGCCCTAAGCACCATTATTGATTGTGAAGATTCCGTCGCCGCGGTGGATGCGGAAGACAAAATAGAAGTGTATCGCAACTGGTTAGGACTGATGCAAGGTACGCTGGAAGCCAGCTTTAACAAAGATGGGCAAACGCAAACACGCCGCATGAATCCTGATCGTATTTTTACGGATTTAAATAACCAAGAATACCGTTTGCATGGTCGTTCTCTGTTATTGGTTCGTAATGTTGGCCACTTGATGGAATGCGACTTGATGCAAGACGAGCTGGGAAACTTTGTTCCCGAAGGCATTATCGATGCCGTGGTGACCAGCTTGATTGGCGCTTTGGATTTACAGCGTACTGCCCATAGCCGAATGAGAAATAGCCGCACTGGCAGTATCTACATTGTGAAGCCAAAAATGCATGGCCCTGAAGAAGTCGCGTTTAGCTGCGAATTGTTTTCTCGCGTTGAGCAAATGCTAGGTTTGCCCGAAAACACGATCAAGATCGGCATTATGGATGAAGAGCGTCGCACCACCCTGAACTTGAAAGAGTGCATTCGTCAGGCGCAATCAAGAGTCTTCTTCATCAATACTGGTTTTCTAGATCGTACTGGCGATGAAATTCACACCAGCATGCAAGCGGGTGCCTTTTTGCCAAAGGAGCAAATCAAGAATCAACCTTGGATCCAAGCTTACGAGAACCGCAATGTAGACATTGGATTGCAATGTGGTTTGCCAGGCAGAGCACAAATTGGCAAAGGCATGTGGGCAATGCCAGATGAAATGGCGGCCATGATGACAACGAAAATTGCTCACCCTAAAGCGGGTGCCAATACAGCTTGGGTGCCATCACCAACGGCGGCCACATTGCACGCATTGCATTATCACCAAGTGAATGTGTTTGAAGTGCAGGAGCGTATTAAACACCGCCCAAAAGCGAATCTAACGGATCTATTAACTATCCCAACGATTCCAAGCAACCTTACTTTGTCGCAGCAAGTGATCGAACGTGAAATCGAAAACAACGTTCAAGGGTTACTTGGTTATGTGGTGCGCTGGGTAGAAGCGGGCGTTGGTTGTTCAAAAGTCCCTGATATTAACAACGTGGGCTTGATGGAAGACCGCGCCACTTTGCGAATCTCCAGTCAGCACTTGGCGAACTGGTTTCTGCATGGAATCTGTAGCAAAGAGCAAATTGATGAGGTGATGCAACGCATGGCATTGGTGGTCGATGAACAAAATAAAGCCACCGAGGGATATCGTCCGATGGCGAACAATGCCAATAGCGTCGCTTTCAAAGCCGCGCAGGATTTGATCTTCAAAGGTGCTATTCAACCTAACGGTTATACAGAGCCCTTGCTACATGCCTACCGAATACAGGTAAAGGACACGCACTGAAAACGAATGAATTGTTAAGAATTTGTACCCACTTAAACAACCTAAAGAGCGAGAAAAACGATGCATACTTACAAAAATAAAACGCAACAAGCTAGCCAGACGATCCATTCACAAGGTCCAACTTGGGCCGCGATGAACCCAGAATCTGTGGTTAGAATGCAATTGCAAAACCGTTTTAATACAGGGCTAGATATCGCGAAATACACAGCTAAGATCATGCGCGAAGACATGGCGAACTATGACAAAGACCCAGCGAATTACACTCAGTCTTTAGGTTGCTGGCATGGATTTATCGGCCAACAAAAAATGATTTCTATCAAGAAGCATTTTGGTACAACCCGTAGCCGTTACTTGTACTTGTCTGGTTGGATGGTGGCGGCCATGCGTTCTGAATTTGGTCCATTGCCAGACCAGTCTATGCATGAGAAAACCTCCGTGCCAGCTCTTATAGAAGAACTTTATACCTTCTTAAAACAAGCGGATGCCCGTGAGTTGCAGCATCTTTTCAAAGAAATGGATGAAGCGAGAGCCGCTGGAGATCAAGTGCGTGAGCAAGCGGCACAGCAAAAAGTGGATAACTTTGAAACTCACGTTGTGCCGATTATTGCCGATATTGACGCGGGCTTCGGTAACGAAGAAGCAACCTACTTGCTAGCGAAGAAAATGATCGAAGCGGGGGCTTGCTGTATTCAAATTGAAAACCAAGTATCAGATGCTAAACAATGTGGTCACCAAGATGGCAAGGTGACTGTTCCCCATGAGGATTTCTTAGCGAAAATTAATGCCGTTCGTTATGCCTTTCTTGAGCTTGGTGTAGAGGATGGTGTGATCGTGGCGCGAACCGATTCTTTGGGCGCGGGCTTGACTCAAAAGATCCCTGTATCTCAAACAGCAGGTGACTTGGCCGAGCAATACAATGCCTTTATTGATGGTGAAGAAGTGACGTCATTGGCGCAAATGAAATCGGGTGATATGGCCATCAAACTGGGGGATCGTCTCATCAAACCAACGCGTTTGGCTAATGGTTTGGTTCGCTTTAAGCCAGACACAGGCGCAGATCGCGTGGTACTGGATTGTATTACGTCTTTGCAAAATGGGGCGGATCTATTGTGGATCGAAACGGAAAAACCGCATATTGGTCAAATAGCTTCCTTGGTGAATCGTATTCGTGAGGTGATGCCAAATGCAAAGCTTGTGTATAACAATAGTCCGTCTTTTAACTGGACATTGAACTTCCGTCAGCAAGTGTTTGATGCGTGGATGGAAGAAGGCAAAGACGTGAGTCAATATGACCGTGACAAGCTGATGTCTCAAGATTACGACGGCAGCGCATTGTCAGAGGAAGCGGATGAGCGTATTCGTCGTTTCCAGAAAGACGCGGCGGCTCAAGCGGGGATTTTCCACCATTTGATTACCTTGCCAACTTACCATACCGCAGCTTTGTCTACGGATAATTTGGCGAAAGACTACTTTGGTGAGATGGGGATGCTGGGTTACGTGAAAGAAGTTCAGCGTAAAGAAATTCGCCAAGGCTTGGCTTGTGTGAAACATCAGGACATGTCTGGATCAAACATTGGTGATGATCATAAAGAATATTTCTCTGGTGAGCAGGCCCTTAAAGCCTCTGGCAAAGACAATACCATGAATCAATTTGCGGTTTGATTAGGTAAATCGCAATTGGAAAAGCCAGCAGTTTTCCCCCTGCTGGCTTTTTTGGGCTTAGTTTTCAATAGTTATGAAATGCACTATTATGAAGTTAATTAGTCTATGGCAGCCGATGCAGCCTAAGCTATTATTGTGCATTTAATTTGAGAACATCATTGAAAAATTTACGTTTTACCTTGGGTGATCATCAACTCAATGATATTAGTTTAAAAGATTTAGCTAGGCGCTCTAGATATGGCGGGATATTTTATTTATTAGCGTTTTGGGCCGCTGTCTTTACTTCTGGATCAGCCAGTGAATATCTAAGTACTATAGGGGCTTTTTCAGGGTGCTTTTTGTTTTTGCAAATTTACCGTTTGGTTTTATTTTTTCAACTCACTTCTGACAGCAATATTAATATCGGTTCTTTCGCTTCTCGTTATGCTTTTATCTACAATTCATCAGCGGTTATGTGGGCAAGCAGCTCTGCGTGGCTTTTTTATGTAAACCCAACTATAGATTTGGCTGTAACAGTAAATGTTATGGCTGCCGCAGGCATTAGTATGGGGGGGATCACAGTATTAGCACCTTCTTATAAAATCATGCGTAGTTACTTCATGCTGATATGTTTTCCCTATGCTTTCTTCGCTGCTTTACTGTTAAACGAGCCTGGCAATTTGCTTATTGCCGCTTTAGTGGTTGGCTATGGTATGTTCATTTTTATTACTGGAAAGCAGCAAAACAGTTTTTATTGGCAGGCACTCAATGATAATTTAAAACTTTCCCTTCAGGCTGAAGAGCTAGAAAAAGCAAAAATAGCCGCTGAACTTGCTGGGCAGGCGAAGGCGGATTTTTTGGCTGCGATGACTCATGAAATACGTACTCCTATGAATGGTGTGCTTGGCATGGCTCAATTACTATCAATGGGAGATCTCAACGAAAAACAGCAGCAGCAAGTGACCGTCATTAATAATGCTGGTCGAACTTTGATGCATATTATCAACAATATACTCGATTATTCGAAAATTAATGCAGAGCAACTTGAGCTAGAAAAAATTCCATTTAGTTCGCGTAATATCGTCAATGAAGTGATGTTATTACTTTCCCCACAGTTTGAGAAAAAGCCAATCAAGCTCCGGTCTACAATCGGAGATATTCCTGAGTTAGTTCAAGGTGATCCTTTTAGAATTCATCAAATTCTTTATAACCTTGTTGGAAATGCTTTTAAGTTTACGGATGAAGGTGAAATATCTATTGACGTGTCTTGCACGGACGGTCAAGAAGAAAATACGGTGATTTTGTCTTTTTCTGTTAGAGACTCAGGCATTGGTATTTCGCCTGAAGACAGGCAGCAAATTTTTGAACAGTTTTATCAGGTTAGTCATTTTAACCCAAATATTCGAGGTACTGGGTTGGGGTTGAGTATTACTCAGCGTTTAGTCGAGCTTATGGGCGGAACTATTTCAGTTGAGAGTGAGGTTGGTGTAGGTAGCACTTTTACGGTTGCGCTTCCTTTTACACTTCCTCTTGATGAAGATTCATATGAGTCTGTTTTTCCTCCCGGCGAACAAAATGATTTAGATGTTAAAGCGTTGCATGTATTACTAGCTGAAGATAACAGAGTGAATCAAATGGTTTGTAAACAATTTTTAAACAAGCTTGGATGTTCTGTTGATTTGGCTGAAACTGGGACTATGGCTTTAGAAATGTTCAATCGTTCTAAGAATCGCTATGACGTAATTTTTATGGATTGTAATATGCCTGAAATGGATGGCTTTACAGCTGCGGCCGCTATTCGTGAAATTGAGCATAGCGAACAGTTGATTCCAACACCTATCGTTGCATTAACAGCTCATGCAGAAGATAAAGTAAAACGACAATGTTTCGAATCTGGGATGAATTTATTTTTAAGCAAGCCTTTTTTATATGAAGATTTAGAGTCTATGGTTAATAAAGTTCGAATCAATAGATTAAGCTAATCCTTCCGTTCAACCTATTCACCTCTATCAATCCCACCAAAGTTGCGGACTCCGCACTAATTAAAAATACAAGCGTAATAAAAAATAAGAAAAACTTTCATTAATGATTCAGTCGTGAATGGCTAAAGCTTATGGATTCATCAAATCGTCATAGCATGCCTTTATTCTTTAACTTTGGTTAAGAAGTATAAAAGCATGGTCGTGCTATCACATAAAAGGGCGAAAAAATGATAAGTAAGATTTGGTTGGTCGGTTTGGTTTCTGTTGGTGTTTTATCTGGGTGTGCAAATAACTCGGCTACGAGATCGCATTTTGTTGATAATTTTCCTACTCAAGGAAGCGAGCTACCTTATTCGGTGTTACGCGATGACTTGGTGGATGGTAAGACGAATATGCCTTTCGAAATCCGCAACGGGGGATTTGGCTCGGCAATGACAGGAAATCCAAATCAAGCGAATCAATTTTACGCTTTGACTGACCGTGGACCAAATGCAAATTATACGGGTGAATATGGTAAAGGTAAGAGCTTTCCTGTGGCGTCTTACACTCCTCGTATTGGACTCTTTGAAGTAGCCGAAAATGGTTCTGTTTTTATGGTCAAAAGTATTTTGTTGAAACGACCTGAAGGGAGTTTGATTTCGGGTTTACCAAATACTTCAGCATTAGGAGGAACTGGTGAAACGCCATATCACGCTAATGGCAAGCCTGTTTTGATGAATGATAATAAACCTTACGATAAAGAGTCTAATCCAATTAAGTTAGATAATTACGGATTAGATGGTGAAGGTCTGGTTGCCCTAAAAGATGGGACTTTTTGGGTGAGTGATGAGTATGGACCACATATTGTCCACTTTGATAGTAATGGTGTTGAGATTGGCCGCATTAATGCCTTTAAAGAAGACAGTCGTGACACATTACATTTGCCTGCGGTATTCCAGAACCGCCGCGCTAATCGTGGCATGGAGGGCTTAGCGGTTACGCCAGACGAGACGACTTTAGTGGGCATTATGCAATCAAGTATGAGAAATCCTGATAAAGCGGCGCAAAAAGGTAATTTGACGCGTATTGTCACGGTGAATTTAAAGAATGGTCAAACCGAGCAGTATCTTTATCGTCAGGAAAAAGCGGAAAACTCCAATTCTGAAATTGCGACACTAACATCGAATAAATTCTTAATCATAGAACGAGATGGTGGCTTTCTTCTCGGTGGTCCCAAGGGCGAAGCGAAGGCGAATGCGAATGTTCAAAAGCATATTTATCGTATTGATTTGATGACAGGAACGCCTCTTTCATCTGTCGTAGAGTCTGGCTCAATCAAGCGAGATTCCCATTATGGTTTGATGATTGATGGGCTGACTTTGGAACAGTTTGTCAATAAAAATGGCTGGGCTGAATTGGCAAAGAAAGGTATAAAACCGGTAAATAAGTCATTGGTTGTTAATATGGTTAAGGCCGTATCTTATCCACATGACAAAATGGAAGGATTGTGGGTGATTGATAGAAATCATGTTGGGGTACTTAATGATGATGATTTTGCTACTTGGTCCACCAAAGGAAAACTGCAGCAAAAATACCTTGATAATACTAGAGTAGATTCCAATCGCCTTTATATTATTAAGGCAGATTTAATGGGGAATTAGTTACTGTTTTATTAAGGTAGACTAAAAAGGAATACTAAATAGTATTCCTTTTTTATGGTGTTTATTCTTGTATGGTTTGTATTTTAGAGTTGAACTTTAGAGCCTCATTAATAATAAAATCTGAAAACAGTTTTACATGGCTAGGTAGCGCTTTGTTTTTTAAACTAACTAAATAAATATCTCTTTCTAAATCGATATCTTCAAAAGGCACAATGGCAATATTTTGGTGTCTAAATTGAAACAAGGTTAATCCACTTGTAATTCCAATGCCATAGTTTGCAGAAATAAGCCCCATCATGGTGGTCAATTGTTGTACTTCTAATGAGTATTTAATTGGCCTCCCATGGCTTTCAAAAAGTTTGTCTGTGTATTGGCGTATGCTGGTACGTTGACTAAATCCAATAAACGGAAATTTATAAAGGTCGTCTAGTGTGACTTTCTTTTTTTGTGCCAGAGGATGATTTACATGGCATAAGAGATAAAATTTATCCGAGAACAGGTAGTGGGAAGAAAAGGTGTTGGTTGCGGGTTGGCTAGCGGTTAGAGCTAAATCGGATTGCCCATTAACAACTGATTTAAGGCATTGATTCCATTGAGTGTCATTCAGTTTTATATGCGTCTGAGGGTGAGTCGTACTGTATTGAGCGAGGATTTCAGGTAGCCATTCTACGGCTAATGACGGCAAAACACTTAAGGTTAATGTGCCATTTTTTCCGGAGGCGCGGGCCGTTATTTCATTGATGGCCTCGTCGTAATCTAGTATGAGGCGTCGCGCTATCTCGATAAAATGAATGCCATTTGCATTCAGTTCTACTTTGCGAGTATCTCTGTCGAAAAGGCGATAACCGATTTCATCTTCAAGGCTGGCAATGATGGTGCTAAAAGCGGGCTGAGAAAGGTTAAAGCGCTTAGCGGCTTGGGTAAAACTGTCATGTTCACTCAGCACTAAAAATGCCCGTAACTGCTTTATTGATAGGTTCATTTTTCTTCTTTTTTGTGTTTTTAAATCGCGTTATTTAACGGTCATATCGCGCTGATATTAACCAGCTAGGCTTTCATCGTCAAATATAAGGTCTCTTACCCCCCAATCTATTTATAAATATAATATGTTTATTTGTTTTATAAATAAATTATTTGATTCTTGTTATTTGAATGTCGAGTAAGTTTATTTGTTTTTTTGATTGGTCTTTATTTATTGTTTAATGCTAAAAATAAACTCACGTTTTGTCCGCTATCAAATTCGAAAGCGGGAGCGTCGCTGCTAAATATAATAATAAAGGAGTTGATCAATGTTGGCATTTTGGGGTTTTTGCACCATAGCGGTGTTGTTGACGCTTATCATGACCAAGCGTATGTCGGTCGTTGTGGCCTTGGTTTTGGTTCCTATCGTGTTTGCTTTGTTGGCGGGCTTAAGTTCGGAGTTGGGTGGCTATATTCTAGCTGGACTGAAAAGCGTCGCACCCACTGGGATTATGCTGACTTTCGCTATCTTATACTTTTCTGTGATGAATGATGCTGGAATGTTTGATCCCATGATTAAAGGGATCATTAAATTCGGTGGTCAAGATCCAACTAAGGTGGCGATTGGTACGGCATTAATCGCCATGCTCGCACATCTGGATGGTTCTGGTGCTTCGACCTTTTTGGTGTGCATTCCAGCCATGATACCGATTTATGATCGATTAGGTATGGACCGAAAAGTGCTTGCCTGTATTGCGGCATTGGGTGCGGGTACGATGAATATACTGCCTTGGGGTGGGCCGACATTACGTGCCTCTTCTTCATTAGGTATTGATATTTCAGAGCTGTTTAATCCAATCATTCCTGCGTTTGGAGCGGGAGTATTAACGGTTCTCGCTGTGGCTTTTTGGTTAGGTAAAAAAGAGAAAACACGCATTGCAAATGCGGGCCCGTTAGGAGGAAGCTCTGCTTCATTTGTTGGAATTGATGATAATGAAGATGAAGAAAAAGCGAGTTTAAAACGCCCGAAGCTATTCTTGTTTAACTTAGCGCTCACAGTAGGAGCTTTGACGGCTCTCGTGACCAAAGCTGTTCCTTTACCGGCCGTATTTGTCATTGCTTTACCTATCGCTTTGTTGGTGAATTACCCAAATGTAAAGCTACAACAAGCTCGTATTAACGCTCATGGCCATGCGGCTATTTTGATGATCTCCATCATTTTTGCTGCTGGCGTTTTCACTGGGATTTTAAAAGGTTCTGGAATGATTAAAGCTTTAGCTACCTCTTTGGTCAGTATTGTTCCGGAAAGTCTAGGCGCGCACTTCCCACTTTTGACTGCGATTACTTCTATGCCAGCCAGTTTGATATTTGATCCTGACTCATACTATTTCGGTGTGTTGCCCGTGCTATCTCATGCGGCAGAAGCTCTAGGAGCGAGCGGTATCGAGGTTGCTCGTGGGGCATTACTTGGGCAAATGACAACCGGTTTTCCTGTTAGCCCTCTGACGGCATCGACTTTCCTATTGGTTGGTTTAGCTGGAGTAGATTTGGCGGATCATCAGAAGAAAACCATTCCATTGGCGTTCTTAGTGACTTTGGTGATGACGTTAGTTGCTGTGATTACAGGTGCATTGAGCATTTAAGCTGAAAGAGAGTAAGTTCCTCATTAGGGATTTGCTCTCTTTGTGGTGCGCTTATCCCGATGTTTTTCTAATACTTTATTGGATCTAATAAGAGCATGAATAAAATCAGAATAGGTTCTGGCGCAGGATACGCTGGAGATCGAATTGAACCAGCAGTTGAGCTGGCAAAAAAAGGTCAATTGGATTATTTGGTATTTGAATGTCTTGCAGAACGAACGATTGCGATCGGTCAGAAGCAAAAAAAACAAGACGCCACTAAAGGTTACAACGAGCTGTTAGAAGCGCGTATGCAAGCTGTTTTACCAAGTTGTTATGAGAATAATATACGTATCGTGACTAATATGGGCGCGGCGAATCCCATTGCTGCGGGGCAATTGGTGATGCGCGTTGCGAAAGAGTTAGGTTTAGCATCTTTTAAAGTCGCCGTGGTTACTGGAGATGATGTATTAACTGAGTTGCAACAATTGGATCTTATGTTGAACGAAGCGGGTATCGCAGTTTCTCAAAGTGGTAAAGATATTTTATCGGCCAATGCTTATATGGGCATTGACGGCTTAGTTGAGGCACTAGAAACGGGGGCCAATATGGTGATTGCTGGTCGAGTGGCTGATCCTTCTTTATTTCTAGCCCCCATGGTTCATGAGTTTGGTTGGTCTCAAGAAGATTGGCACAAATTGGGTAAAGGTACTTGCATTGGCCATTTGCTGGAATGCGCAGGACAAATAACCGGTGGTTATTTTGCCGATCCAGGGATAAAGAATGTGAGTGAGCTAGCCCGACTTGGCTTTCCTTTAGCGGAAGTTGATGCATCAGGCGATGCTGTGATAACCAAGGTTGAAGGTTCCGGTGGCGTAGTGTGTGAGGCAACTTGTAAAGAGCAATTGCTCTATGAAATTCATCGTCCAGATCAATATTTGACGCCCGATGTCGTGGCCGATTTTTCTCAAGTTTCTTTTCAGCAGCAAGGTGAAAACCGTGTTGCCGTAAAGGGAGCGAGTGGTTCTCCTAGAACTGAAACCTTAAAAGTGTCGGTTGGTTACAAGGATGGTTTTATTGGCGAAGGAGAGATTTCTTACGCTGGACCAAATGCGGTGGCCCGAGGTCAATTAGCGCTTGATATCGTAAAAGAGCGTTTTACCGTTTGCGGATTTGACCCGATAGAAGCCCGTTATGACTTGGTTGGGTTAAACGCACTGCATGGTGCAACTCGATCGGCTCAGAGTGACCCCTACGAGGTGCGTGCTCGTGTGGCTGTGCGTTGCTCTACCTTGGAGGATGCTATCTTTGTGGGAAACGAAGTGGAGACCTTATATACCAATGGACCGGCAGGGGGCGGTGGCGTGGCTAAGTCTGCCAAAGCGGTTTTGGCTATGGATTCTTGCTTGATTCCCCGAGATCAAGTGCTTGCAAACATTACCGTCTTAGAGGAGGGAGAATCATGAGGTTAAGGGAAATTGCTCATTCTCGCACCGGTGATAAAGGGAACATTTCTAACATCTCTTTGATTGCTTATGACATGAAGGATTATGACTTTATTAAAGAAGTCGTTACGGTAGAAAAGGTAAAAGAATGGTTTAGCGATATTGTCTTTGGAGAGGTTGTTCGCTATGAGTTACCAGCTATTGGAGCCTTGAATTTTGTGATGTATGAGGCATTAGGGGGTGGTGTGACTCGTTCTTTAGCGCTTGATATACATGGTAAGAGTTTGAGTTCTGCCTTGTTGGATTTGGTTATTTAGTTGATGTTTTCGCCTGCCACCAAGTTGGATGGCAGGTTTTTTTTATCCTCATATTCTTCTTTTCTGCCCTCTCTTAAATTTTACCAGACTAAACGTAATATCCCATTAAAAACTGTATTAATCCCCAAAATTTAGTACATTAAAAACGGTTTGTATGTCTTCTATTCTCTTGATCGTGGACTTTGTCCTAAGACAGTTTGTATGAATTTGGAATTATTATTTTCTATTGCGCCCTATCGTTGGGGATCCATAATAACAGCCATTTTTTGTGGTGTTATTGTTGGTTTAGAACGTCAGTTGCGAGGGAAGCCCGTTGGGATTAGAACCTCGGCGCTGATCGTATTGGGCACTTATGTGTTTATTGCTTCTTCGATGTTTGTCGCTGCTGACACCACGGATCCTTCACGGATTATTGGGCAAGTCATAACAGGCATTGGCTTTCTAGGTGCGGGTGTCATGTTATCAAAAGATGGTGCTGTCATTGGGGTGACCTCAGCGGCAACGATATGGGCTCTTGCGGCGATTGGTGTTTGCATTGCCATTGTTGACTCCTATGTGGCGATAAAGTTGTCCATTATTGTTGTTGCTATACTGTACGGCGTTGATATTCTTGAAGAGTATTCGTCGGCTTTTACTCGTGGAGTGCATTCTAAATTCAGTCGTTGGCGTAAGAGAGACTAAAATGTTATCAGGTTACCGAGTCAGTAGTGATCGTCAAGAAATGGATTTAGAGGCCATTCATGCTTTTATTTCAAGTACCTATTGGGCAGAGGGTATCCCTAAAGAAACGCTAAAAAAAGCGTTAGATAACTCATTGTGTTTTGGTGTATTTACATCGGAAGGTAAGCAAGTTGGTTTCGCGAGGATGATAACGGATCACGCGACCTTTGCGTATTTGGCGGATGTGTTTATTACAGAAGCTCATCGAGGTAAAGGCTTGTCAAAATGGCTGATGCAGGAAGTTCATAATCATCCTTCATTACAAGGTTTACGACGAATATTGCTGGCCACCAGAGACGCTCATAACCTCTACCAACAATATGGCTATGCACCTTTAAGCTCTCCGGCCACTTTCATGCAAAAATGGCAGCCAGACATTTATAAAAAATAGTTGATTCCGCCACTGTCATTAATTTCGCCCTTTATCTACGGAAATAAAGTTTTGTTTTCACTTTATATCGAGAAGAGGTTTTGTCTTTTTTAGTGTTGATGGTTGCGCCTCTGTCTTAGATTATGAAAAAAGACAAAATTCAGTAAGTGATCGCCTTGCACTGTGAACTGAGTAAATCAGACTGAACTATATGCTAGATTCATTGATTATATTGTGATGTGTTGGAAGGAGTTGTTTGATGAGTATAAAAAATAGGTTCATTGTATTTGGTGCTTTATTTTGTAGTTTGGTCGCGTTGCCTGCCACTGCTGCCACATTTGAGGTACCTCGATCTTTTGAAATTATGTATGTTGACCTCGAAAGTTCTTCGCAATTTGGTGATGATTTTAAAGTGGATGTTGGTGAAGGTATTCATCAAATTGTAGTACGTTTTAATAAGCTATTGCGCAGTGGTGGTGACACTGAAAGTTATCAATCGGAGCCTATTGTTCTTGATCTTAAGTTTGAAAAAAACACCTACCTGAGACTCAAAGCCCCTTACATATCAACAAAAAAACAAGCAGAGAGTAATGTTAACAAGCCACAATTTTCCATTATTGATGATATGAGTGGTAATGAAGTAAGTTATCATCAGCAAATGTTACCTGCTAAGTCTGGTTTACAAAATACCCGTGATTATGTTGCGGAGATTGAGCATTTAATGGCTAAAAATCCGTCTAATTTTAACACTCACTCTACGGCCAGTGATTCACCTGTTCCTGCCCCTGTGATTATGGATGACGATGTTGCTTTACCTATGATGAAGTTTTGGTATAACCGATCCGATGAAGCAACCCGCAAAGAAATGCGCATTTGGATAGCTGATAATATGTACAAGCCAAGTGTTGCGAATATTCAGTTAGAAATGTCCAAGTTTTGGTTTAATAAAGCCAATAAAGAAGAGAAAAAAGCGTTTCAAGTTTGGATTGTTCAATAATATTTCAACTCTTGGTAAGTAAGGGTAAAAAGCGTCCAATGTCCATGGACGCTTTTTTGACTATTTCAATTATGTGTGTGCTGTTGTGTTTGAACGAGCAATTTTTTGATTGAATTTGTCGTTGACCCAAAGTGCCAATAATATAATCCCACCGCCGATAGTAAGGCGGACAATGTCGGCATCTCTGTTCCAGAAAATGATATTTACTACTATACCAGCTGGGATAAGAAGGTTGTTGGCGACAGCTAATGTGCCGATATCAACCATGGTCGCGCCTTTATTCCAAGCAAAATAGCCTAACCCAGAAGCCACGACCCCTAAGTAGATTAAAATAGACCACTGAAGCGTGGTTGTTGGAAGTTTATCTGGATTTCCTAATGCTAGATAACATGGAACCACAACGGCTAATGCGCCAAGAAAAAACCATCCAAATACTGTACGTTGTGGAAGATCTGGGCGTTCTTTTGCGATGACGCGTTTGTAACCAACTTGTCCTGCGGCGAAGCAAACGTTGGCTCCTTGAACAATTAACAAACCTTTGATAAAGCCTTCATCTATTCCTTGATAACGAATAGCCACTGCTCCAAGAATGGCCAAAACGGCACTGATTGCAAAACCTATATTTAAACGGCGATCCAGCATGTCATTAATCAAGGTAACATACAGTGGCGTCATCACAGTAAAAAGTAAGACTTCCGGAACTGACAAGTACAAGAAAGACTGATAATAAAAACCGTACATGATTCCGAGTTGTAACGCCCCACATACCATTAATTTAAACGCCACATTAGCTTCAATTTGGCGAAGTTTAAGAAATGGTAAAAAGACGACTGTAGCAAGCGCTACACGCATTAATACAGAGAACCAAGCATCGACTTGACCTGCTAGATAAACTCCAATCAAGCTAAAAGAAAACGCCCACAGAATGGTGACAGCAATAAGTATTGGCATGTGAATATTTCCAAGTAAAAATTTTCGTAGAGTTTACCGACTAATTGCGTCATGGTAAAACAGTTTACTTTTATATTTTTTTCAGTTTACTAGTGTTTTATTTTTGTCCTTTTTTGCTATGGGTCTTTTTATCTGCAATATTGGCTGAAAAGTGATTTTATTTAGAGAGTTTGGGTTTTATTGATTTAGTTTGTAGGTGAACAGTATTACTCCTTTGAGGGGCGTAAAACCTTGATCTAGATTAATAATTTTATATCTCACCCTGTTACCTTTTTTGACACAGATATTTTGTTTGATCTCAAAAAAGGAAACGATTATGAAAGCTTTACTTCTTCCTGCCGCTGCTCTGGTTTCTGCACTTTGCTCACCTATGGTGTTAGCTCATAATGCGGGCGATTTTTTTGTTCGTGGTGGTTTAGCGACAGTGATGCCAAACGAAAGTAGTGATTACGTTACAGGTTCAGATGAATTAGAAATTAATAATGATACTCAAGTGGGGGTAACTTTTACCTACATGTTGACAGAGCAGTTTGGTGTCGAGTTGTTAGCGGCGACACCTTTTACTCATACTGTGTCAACTAAAAGTTTGGGTGATGTTGCCGAGGTCTCACATTTGCCGCCTTCGGTAATGGCACAATATTACTTTGGTAAAGCTAACAGCCAAGTTCGTCCTTACGTGGGGGCAGGCTTAAATTACACTGTCTTCTTTGATGAAAAAGCTAAAGGTACTGTTGTTACAGATGTGGATTTAGATAACTCTTTTGGTTTGGCGGCTCAAGTCGGTGTTGACGTTAACTTTGCTGAGAACTGGTTTGCCAATGCGTCGCTTTGGTATATGGATATTAATACAGATGTTCATACTAATGCTGGAACCTTTGATACTGATATTGACCCTATTACCTTTATGGCTGGTGTGGGTTATACCTTCTAAGAAGGTGTCGTTGAAAATAGCGAAGGCTTTAATCTTAGGATTAAAGCCTTTTTTATTGTGCTATTTCTGTAGGTTAAGGTAGGATTTTTAAATTTAGAATTATTCTGGAAAACCATGTCCTTATCTTTTATTGCTGAGTTTGAATCTCTTTGTCTGTCCTTTCTAAAGAGCCAAGAGCAGGCGGATGCCGCCCATGACATTGCTCATATTAAACGAGTAGTTAAAGTCGCCAAACAATTAGCGAGTGAAGAAAATGCGAATTTGGCTATCGTGATACCTGCGGCTTATTTGCATGATTGTGTCTCTTTACCTAAAAATCATCCTAATCGTCATTTGGCTTCCACATGGGCTGGTGAGAAAGCCATAGAATTTTTAGTGTCAGTTCATTACCCCAATGAGTACCATCAAGCGATTTATCATGCCATTCAAGCTCATAGTTTTAGTGCCAATATTAGAGCTACAACCCTCGAAGCGAAAATAGTACAAGACGCAGACCGTTTGGACGCATTGGGAGCCATTGGTATTGCCCGTTGTATGCAAGTAAGTGGTGCCCTCAATCGTGCTTTGTATGCAATAGAGGACCCTTTTTGTGAGAAGCGAGAACCTGATGATGCTTTGTATTCGATCGATCACTTTTTTACTAAATTATTCACAATAGCCGATAGCTTGAACACGCCCTCGGCTCAGTTAGAAGGGAAAAGGCGAGAGGCCGTGATGCACGATTTTTTGAATAGTTTGGCATTAGAACTGTAACTGGATGAGTGTCTATTTTGGACTATTGATGGCGTCTAAATTATTGAGCATTTTTGTGCCTATCTTTAAGAATATCTGCAGCTCATCATCGCTCACATTCGCTCTCATTCCTTTTAGAATGGCAAGATCTGCGGCAGCCAATTGGTGGTAAAGGTTTAGGCCTTTATCTGTCAATAACAGAAACTGGCTGCGCTTATCATTTGGGTTGGGGCATTTGATTACTAATTCTTGGTTCATGACTTCTTGCACTAGTCGAGTTACTTGACCTTTATCCCTTCCAGTTGTATCGGCAAGGTAATTTGCCGTGCAGTTTTCTGTCTCATGAATTTGTTTCAATATCATAAAATACAAGGGTGAGAGGGTTAAGCCATTCCCTTTCATAGTATTTTTCATTGATGTCTTTAGTCCACCGATCGTATCCATAAAAAGGCTTTGTAGTTCTAATTCGTAATCTGGCATTGAGTCTTTCCTATTTGTCGACAAAGTCAACTATGGTGATTGTAGTTGACTTTGTCAATTTTAGTTGTCGCGATAGGAGGTTCTTTACCCTTCTTAATGACTTGGAACAATATTGGTTTTTCTGCTGGTTTTATATCGGCTTGGATTTCTTCATTTGCCTTGTGTGTTTTATGCATTGCGCCAATTGGTGGTGTGATTGCCTTTCTTGTGAATCGTCTTGTTGACTTGATTTTGACTAATTTGTCTTCGCTGAGAAAAAATGTAGCTTTTGGGGTGATCATGGCGGTAGTGATGGAGTCAATTATGGCGGTCGTAACCACTGTAAATTTACATGGTTTCATACAGCTAAGCGAATTAGTTAGTTTTTGGCTGACGACCTTTGTTTCCGCGCTACCTGCTGGATTGGTGATTTCGGTATTGATGTCTTTAGTAATTAAGCCTAAATTGGCGACTTTTTGGGCTAAACCTGCTTAAACACTGAAAATTAAGACAGTACGGCAACGGACTTTATTTGAGCAAAGAGGGTTTGACCAATTTCTAATTTTAGATGATGAGCGGATAAGGCGGTTATTTTCGCTAAAATTGGGGTGCTGCCTACTAACAAACGCACCATCACTAAGCTTGGATCTTTAGCGTCTTTTTGTAAATCATCAATTTGCACTGAAAGTCTATTGAGTATGCTTGAGTCATCCTGTGCACTTCGAGATAAGCTGACATCTTTCGATTGAATTCTTAATCTTACTTGGTCGCCTATTTTTTCATGACCTTTCTTGAAAGCGATGGTTTGGTTTTCAAAGCTAAGCCATGAAAGCCCCCATTTCTCTTCTTGCCTCGTAACATGGCCGGAAACCACAACACTGGCATCCTGATAGCGAGAAAATGAAGTGCCCAGCTTTCCTAATAGAGCTTGAATTTCGCCTTCTTCTTTAACTCGACCTTTTTCTAATACCACCATATAGTCTGCTAGGCGAATCACTTCATCTAACGAGTGACTGACATATAACACCGGTATATTGGCATAGCGGCAAACTTTATCCAGATAGGGGAGGATTTCTTGTTTTAATGCTTCATCTAGGGCCGCTAAAGGTTCATCCATTAGCAATAATTTAGGTTGAATTAATAGTGCTCTAGCGATGGCTATGCGTTGACGTTCTCCACCTGATAATTGCGCTGGGTACTGAGGTAGAATGTTTTTAATATCCAATAGTCGAATTATGTCAGAGTAGGCAATAGTTGACTTGGTATGATCGGCACGCTTAATGGCAAACTGAAGATTTTGAGCCGCAGTAAGGTGTGGAAATAAGTTAGCATCTTGAAAAACGAAGCCAATTGGACGTTTATGAGCGGCGAGTGAGTGATTGCCAGCCTGCCATGCTTCTTTATTCAAATAGATATTACTTTGATGATTTTTCTCTAAACCAGCAATGCAGCGAAGTAAAGTCGTTTTTCCCGAACCAGATTGGCCGAATAGCGCGGTAACCCCCTTGTTTGGTAATTGTAAATCGACTTCTAGCGAAAACGTAGATGGTGCAGGGTGTTGGTGTTTAATTTGGATCGTCAAAGTTGTCATAGCACACCATCAGACATAGCTTTATTTTTTTGTTGTTTTTTTGAACTGTATAAGAAGGCTAGAACAATAAAAGCAAAACCAATCATTAATAACGAGAGTGCATGCGCTTGGTCATACTCTAACGCTTCAACATGATCATAAATTTGTATAGAAATTACTCTGGTTTCATTCGATATATTTCCACCAATCATCAGCACCACGCCAAATTCCCCCACAGTATGAGCAAAACCTAAAATAGCGGCACTGATGTACCCTGGCTTTGCTAATGGAATCGCAATATGGAAAAAGCGATCCCAAGGTGAAGAACGAAGTGTTGCTGCCGCTTCAAGTGGCTTGTCTCCCATAGCAATGAAAGCATTTTGAATAGGTTGGACAACGAAAGGCAATGAATAAAACATGGAAGCGATCACAAGGCCAGAAAAACTAAAAGGCAGAGGAGATACTCCAAGATTATGTAATAGTTTTCCCGCTGGACCTTCAGGGCCAAGAAAGATCAATAGGTAAAAACCTAAAACAGTAGGTGGGAGTACGAGAGGCATAGCGACGATGGCATTAATTGGGCCCTTTAGCCAAGATTTAGTTCTGGCTAACCACCAAGCAATGGGAGTACTGATGATAATAAGTAATAGTGTGACAACCGTCGCCAGCTTTAGGGTCAGCCATATAGCGGTAATGTCTTCTGAACTTAATGTCATAACCGCTCTTTCCTACTCTAACTCAGAGGCATAGCCAAACGTTGCTATTTTATCTTGGGTATCTGGGCGAATTAAAAATGCCATGAAGGACTGAGCAAGTTCAATTCTTTTAGACCTAGTTAAGATGACGGCAGCTTGGTTTATTTCACTGTATAAGGATCTTGGAATTGGCATTGTCCAGCCTTGGGGGTTGGTCGCTAATACCTGCGAAAAAGCGACGAAGCCGATATCTGCATTTTGCGAATAAACGAACTGATAGGTTTGTCCTATGTTTTCACCTTGGACTATTTTTTTCTTTAGAACATCCCAAACAGTTAGGTTTTGTAGTGTTTCTTTGGCTGCTTTGCCATATGGGGCCAGTTTGGGGTTAGCGATGGCGATGCGCCGCGAATTTAATAAAACCTGTTTTAGGTCTGAAGAGTTCAGAGGTTTTAAAGACCAAAGTGCTAACTGACCTCTGGCATAAACCTGAAAACTATCGGGCAGCGCCAGTTGTTTTTTAATAAGTGCTTTAGGCTTTGTCGTATCTGCAGACAAGAAAATATCGTAAGGAGCCTGGTTGTTGATTTGGGCAAAAAGCTTCCCCGAGGAACCAAATGATAATTGAATGGAGTGGCCTGTTTCCTGCTCAAAATCGGCTGCGAGTTGTTTGATTGGAGAAATGAAGTTAGAGGCTACTGCTAAATTTAGCTCGGCGGCGAGTGAACTGGTTGATGTAAAAATAAAAAATAAAGAAAACAAGGTCGCTAAATGCCGGAAAAGAAATCTAGATTTGGTCTCTTTAGACGCCTTGCTTTGCATATATTTTATCAACTTGAAAGTAGATTAGCGGTTAAGCTAAAAGTAAATAACAGTTACCTTGCTCTATCCCTACGATGGCTTTTTTAAGGTGACTGCCTTGGCATGGTCCTGTAATACATGAACCATCAGAAGGTGAAAAAAGCGCCCCGTGATGATGGCATTTTAAGTAGTCGCCTCCTTCATCTAATGCTTGCTCTGCGAGTTTATTGAGCGGCTTATTTTGGTGAGGGCAGCTATTTTCATAAGCAAGGATTTGACCCTTTTGCTTGGTAATTAAAAAATTGTATTTTTCCACTTTAATTGTAAGCGCTTTGCCTTCGGGAAGGTTTTGCGCATTAGGTATAAGATGCTTATTAAACACGTGATTACCGCACTTTTTAACAATGAATGTTGTTTATTTTAAGAGAATTGACGCTTTCCATAATCACTTACAAAAGAATATGTGATCATAACGATCGTGTTCTAGTGGTGGTTTCTTTCAATTCTGTGGCTGACGGTGACGATTGATTTAAGGAAAATGTCAGTTAAATAAACTTTCCGTGAGCGATGACTCTAAAGTGCTACGATGAATGAGTCAATATGCAAGAATTGAGTTAGTTGTTTTTTGCTCGTTGCTTGCTCCCAGTAAGCTCCTTATACTTGCCCGCTATGACTAAAAAAACTCAAGCAAAATCTTCGCGTAAGCCTTCATCTCGTTCGAAAAAAACCGTTAAATCTTCCAGGTTGAAGAGGGTAGTTCGTTTCTGTTTTAAATGGGGATTAATTATTGCTCTTGTTGGCTCTATTCCCTTTGCGGCTTGGGTTTGGTGGTTGAATGGGCAAGTTGTTAGCCGCTTTGAAGGACAGAAATGGCAAGTTCCTTCAGAGGTATACAGTGCTCCCATAATTTTATCCAGCGGTGCTCCTTGGAAAAAACAAGATCTAGAAAACTTACTTGAAGAAACAGGGTATCGCTTTGGTCGTAATAGTCAAAAAGTGGGGTGGGCTGCTCGTAGTAAAACCAAAGTAAGTGCCCACTTGCGTTCTTATGTTGATCACCTTGGTTTCCATGAAAGTGAAAGACGGATCTTTTCTTTTCAAAAAGGCCGTTTAATTATTCAGGCTCTTAATGGTGACAACATAGCCGAAGCCAGAATTGAGCCCCAGCGCATTGGCTTCTTGTATGGTGGTAATACCGAACGTCGTGATATCTTAACTTATGATGAAATCCCCAAGCCTTTAATCGATATTTTGATCGCGGTAGAAGATCAAGACTTTTATCATCATTGGGGTATTTCTTTCACCGGTATTGCCCGCGCTATTGTGGTGAATATGACGCATGGCTCTCGTCGACAGGGAGGGTCTACTCTCACTCAGCAACTTGTTAAGAATATGTTCTTAAGTTCAGAACGAACTTACAGCCGTAAATTAACGGAAGTGATCATGAGTGTGTTGCTTGAATATCATTATTCAAAGGAAGCAATTATCACGGCTTACATGAATGAAGTGTACTTAGCTCAGTTGGGTAGCAGCGCTTTACATGGTTTTGCTGCTGCCAGTGAGCATTTTTTTGGTCGTCCAATTAACGAACTTAATATTGATGAAATTGCACTGTTAGTTGGTATGGTGAAGGGACCGTCTTTATATAATCCTGAGCGTTCGCCAAATCGAGCTAAGGCGCGGCGCAATACTGTGTTAGCGATACTAAAAGATCAAGGGCGCTTATCGACGGCAGATTATAATAGTCTTGTAAAACAACCGATTCGTTTGGCTGATAAGAAAAAAGAGCGTTCTATTTATGGGGATTATTTGGATCTTGTGGCGATGCAATTATCCCGTGATTTTGATGAGACAACCTTAGCAACGAAAAATCTACGTATTTACACCGGGGTTGATATTCGAGCGCAACGCGCTGCTAGTGCGGCGATGCAACGCCAAGTCGCAGCACTAGAAAAACGTGATACTAGACTGGAAGGTTTGCAGGGCGCCATGGTGGTAACGGATAGATTAACCGGCCAGGTCCGCGCCATTGTTGGTTCCAGTGGGCAGTATTACACGGGATTCAATAGGGCCTTGGGGGCGGTAAGACCGATCGGATCATTGGTAAAACCGCCACTTTATCTTTCAGCTTTAGCTACAGGGCGTTACACCTGGTGGTCTGAGATCGAAGATAAGCGCTTGCGTTTCAATGTTGGTGGACAAGTGTGGCAGCCTGAAAATTACGACAGAAAAACTCATGGTACTGTGCATTTATTTGAAGCCATGGCTAAATCTTATAATTTAGCAACGGTGTCTCTTGCACATCAGATTGGTTTTGATCGAGTTGGAGATACACTGCGTCAATTGGGAGTGAAGCGTCCTTTTACCATGCATCCTGCTATGGCGCTTGGAGCCTTGGAGTTATCGCCATTTGAAGTGTCACGTTTGTATCAACCAATTGCGTCAGAAGGAAAAAGCAGTGAGCTTGGCGTTGTCTTGGCGGTGATGGATCAAAATGATCGTTTAATGAAGCGCTTTGACCGGCAAAACGCTGTGCCTTTTACCGATGCTTTGTTGGCTGTGACATTGGATGGCATGACTAAAACACCGAAAATTGGAACCGCTCGTGCCGCTCAAGCGGCTTTCCCTGATTTAAGGTTTGCCGCTAAAACAGGGACAACTAATCAGCAAAAAGACAGTTGGTATGTTGGTATTACCGGTGATTATTCTTCTACGATATGGCTTGGTGATGACGACAATGTGCCGTTAAGTATCACTGGCAGTAGTGGAGCTCAGAAGGTTTGGATCGATTTTACTCGCCACGTAAACCCGAGATCATTGCCAGAGGCGCTACCGAGTGGCGCTGCACGTTACAATGTACTGAATGATAAGTTCGAAATTGCGGCAGAACGTTGTGATAATAAAACGAATTTGGCCTTTCTTTTAGGAACTGAGCCTAAAGAGAGTAGTGCCTGTTTTTGGCCATTTTAAAAGGCTTTAAGGAATCATTTTAAATGCAGATTGATAATTGCTACGATGTTATATAGCTTCATAAAAAATTGAAAATTAATCAATTAGTTATTGTTTATCATTGACTTAAGCTTTAGGGCACTGTTGTGGAAGGATGTATTAAGGCAATTTGGGAAAGTCGTCTAATAAGGAGGTATTTTCGCCTCTTTATTAATAACCACCTAGTAGATTCTAAAGATATAGTTACACTTATGGTTTGAAATTTATTTATAAGGGAGCGGCTCTTTATGTTGCTGCGTACTCAGATTATTTACTCTCTGCTGGCGATGCTTTTTTTGAATGCTGCAGTGGCTTTGGGCGAAGAGGATCCTTCTTCCACTAAGCAGTGTACTTCTTTAACTGCGTCAGGTAACTCCGAATACCCTCCCTTTTTATGGCGTGAGACTTCGACTTCAGATGACCTTCAGGGGGTAAATCGCTTTTTCATTGATGAGCTGAGTCGCCGAATTAACATACCCATTAAGCTTATTTATGTCGGTCCTTGGTCGCGAGCTCAATCGGAAGTGAAAAATGGCCGTGTTGATTTATTGGCTGGAGCTTTTTATACCAATGAGCGGTCAGATTATATGGATTACTTTATGCCCGTTATCTTGCATACCAATAGCGTTGTTTGGCAGCGAAAAGGCAGTATGTTTCCTTTTACTAAAAAAGAGGATTTAGAAGGGAAGTGGGGCGTTACTGTTATTGACAACAGCTTTGGTCAGGAATTTGATCATTATGCCCAGCGGCATCTGAATATTTTGTCTGTATCGAGTGTATCGCAAGCTTTACGTATGCTAGCCGCTGACCGAGTCGACTATGTTTTGTATGAACGAAACCCTGCATATGCCTACGCTGTAAAATTAGGTTTATCAGATTCCATTGTTCCCGTTTTACCTTATATAAGTAGTGAAGGTCTGTATTTGACCATGTCCAAGAGGTCATCCTGTAATACCAGTGAGATTAAGCATAAGATCGCCGTTGCTTTGCAAAAAATGCAACAAGATGGTTATACCGAGAAAGCCTTAATTAAAGGTATAGAGGCATGGGAAAAGCATAGCCGTACAGAGTTATCTTTGAAGTGATAAAGCAAGCTGGACTATCCAGCTTGCTTTATTGGATTTTATTTGCTGAGTAAGGTTTGATATAAATCAATCCATTGGTCAGTTACAGCTTCCCAGCTGTAGTCATAACTCATTGCATTTTTTTGTCTTTCCTGCCAACTTTGTTGGTCATAGAAACAAGCAATACAGCGTTCCATTGCTTCTTGCAAAGAGTGGACAGAGGCTTCCTTAAATACAAAACCATTCTGTCTGTTACCTTCTTCAAAAACAGTATCGGCTAATCCGCCTGTTTTTCTCACCACAGGTAACGTTCCATACTTAAGGGCATAGAGCTGGGTTAAACCGCAAGGCTCAAATCGTGATGGAATAAGCAGGGCATCGATACCCGCCTGAATGCGGTGGGAATAATCTTCAAAATAACCAATACGCACAGAGACTTGATCAGGGTAGTTTTTTTGTAGTTCTAAATAGCCTGACTCTAAGTTCTTATCTCCTGAGCCTAGAACGATGAGTCGAGCCCCTTTTTCTAGCATCGCAGGCATGGCTTCTAATATAAGGTCCAGTCCTTTTTGCTCCGTTAATCGGCTGATAACACCAAAAAGTGGCTGCTCAACGTCTTCCGATAAGTTATTTTCTTTCAGTAAGGCGAGTTTATTTAAGCGCTTTTGATCTAACGAATTTTGATTATAACGATGTGGGATGAGAGTGTCTTTTTCCGGTGACCATTGGTCATAGTCAACACCATTTAAAATGCCGGATAATTTGTCTTGCATGGCCCTGAGGGTTCCGTCCAAACCATCACCATATTCTGGCGTAAGGATCTCTTGGGCGTAAGTCGGACTCACCGTTGTAACCGCATCGGCATACACTAAACCCGCTTTAAGACCTGAGAACCGGCCATAAAATTCCATCCCATGCATGCTGAGTAGTTCTGGTGATAAATGGGTGGCAGGAAATTGATCCATATCAAAACTACCGTTATAACGTAAATTATGAACGGTGGTGACGACGGGAATATGTTCAGTTTTCCAACTTTCTAAATACGCAGCAGCAAAGCCTGTTTGCCAATCATTTAAATGTAGTATATCTGCTTGCCAATCTATCAGGCTGCCATTTGCTGCAAGGGTGGCTGCAGCCCACGATAAGGCTGCAAAGCGAATGTGGTTGTCTGCAAAATCTACTCCCCTTTTATCAACGTAAGGTCCGTCTTCGCGCTCGTAAAGTGCTTGGCACTGTAGTAACCAAATAGGGGTATCGTTTGCAGGAATATGCGACTCTAATAGTAATAAATCTCCAACTCCAAAAGGGTTTCCTAAGTTGATTCTCTTTTGAATAGGCGCTACCTTTTCTAATATACCTTGATAGGCAGGCATGATTAATTTGACATCATGTCCTTTTTTTCTCAAAGCAACAGGTAGGGCGCCAGCAACATCGGCTAATCCGCCAGTCTTAATTAAGGGGTAAATTTCAGAGGCTGCAAATAGTATTTTCATTATTAGGCATCTTATTGATTTGGAATAATGTTAAGAGTATACCTAATTGAAACTTCGATAAGAGTGTGTTGATAAAAATTTTAAGGGCATCACATGGATTTAAATACGGCGCGCATGAAAACTTTGTCCATTATTTTGGCCGGTGGACGTGGTTCAAGATTAAAGCAATTAACTGATAATCGTTCTAAGCCTGCAGTTCCTATTGCGGGTAAGTATAAAATAATCGACTTCCCCCTTTCTAACTGTATCAACTCAGGCATGCGGCGTATTGCTGTTCTGACTCAATATCGATCCCATACCCTTAATCAGCATGTGCAGAGAGGATGGAATTTTTTACGCTCAGACTTTAATGAGTTTATTGAGCTCTGGCCTGCTCAGCAGCAAACAGGTAGTGACTGGTATCGTGGTACGGCTGATGCGGTTTATCAAAACTTGACTATGATTGAAGGCTTGGAGAGTGAATACATTCTGATTCTTGCTGGTGATCATGTTTATAAGCAAGACTACAGTGTGATGTTGCAAGAGCATATTGAGAGTGGTGCTGACGTGACGGTGGCTTGCATTCAAGTGCCAGTAAATGAAGCGGATCAATTCGGCATCATGCATGTTGATGAAGACGATAATATTATAGCTTTTGAAGAAAAACCTTCTAATCCTCCTACTATGCCTGGTAAGCCAGATGTTTCTCTTGCGAGTATGGGGATCTATATTTTTAATACTAAATTTTTGTCAGAGAACTTATGTTCTGATGCACATGATGATGCGTCAAGTCATGACTTCGGCAAAGACCTGATTCCTCTATTTGTTGGTCGTAGTAAAATAAAGGCTCATCATTTTGCAAATAGCGTCATTGATAATAAAAGTTATCCAGATACGCCATACTGGCGAGATGTAGGGACTTTGACCGCTTATTGGGAAGCCAATATGGATTTAACTCGATTGGTTCCCGAATTGGATTTGTATGATGAAGAGTGGCCAATTCGAACGGCTCAGTATCAGCGTCCAGCGGCCAAATTTAATTACAATTATGAAGAGCGAATTGGTACAGCATTAAATTCTGTTGTCTCGGCTGGTTGTATTGTATCTGGCTCTACGGTTGAACAATCCATATTATTTAATAATGTTCGAGTCAATTCGTATTCTCATGTTAATAAATCTGTTGTCCTTCCTCGGTGTGATATAGGGCGTCACTGTCGATTGAGTAAAGTCGTGGTCGACTCTGATTGTCATATTCCTGAAGGAACGGTTATTGGTGAAGATCCTATTGCTGATGCCGCTCGTTTCTATCGAAATTCGGATGGCATTACATTAGTGACGCAGGGGATGATTGAAGCTTTGTCTGATTGAATGCTTTATAGAGTGTTAACTTTTCTGGAAAGCCGCTTTTTGAGCGGCTTTTATCATTTAGGCTAGAATAAATTTTTCTGATGAATAGTAATCTTAAGTTTATTACCCATTAGATCTTGAAAAAACGCAAAGTGGTCGCATTAGTAGTTTGCATATTTATTTGCCTTTGGTTATCCCCGCAACCTGTGGATAACCCTATTAGTGAATCTATGATAACTCGCGCAAAGGTAGTAGTTGTGGTGCTTTGCGTATGAGTGTTCATTTCTTCTTCAGTCTTGAGCTTATCGTACATTATTTTTTGAATATATGTATTTTTACCTACCTAGTTAGGAGTTTTTATGTTTACGGGGATTGTTCAGGGTACGGCAACGGTTAAACAGGCCAGTCAAATTGGGCGAAACAAGCGCCTAGAAATAGTTTTTCCTGCTGGGGTGATGATTAGTCAGCAGTTAGGCGCCAGTGTCTCGATAAATGGCGTATGTCTTACAGTCGCAGAAATAGGACATGATGTTCTGACATTTGATGTAATTGATACGACGTTAGCGTTAACGAATATCGGACTTTTACAATCTGGGGATGTGGTTAATTTCGAACGAGCAGCTAAGATGGGCGATGAAGTTGGTGGTCATGTTATGTCTGGCCATATTATGACGTCTGTCAGTGTGTCTCGTATTGAGAAAATTGAAGAAAGTGTCCACATTCGCTTTTCGACCGATCGTCAATATGAAGTAGATGCAAGACGTTATTTATTCAATAAAGGCTATGTGGGGTTGAATGGTGCGAGTTTAACAATAAGTGATATTGGTGATGACTGGCTGGAAGTCTCTTTAATCCCTGAAACACTTAGATTAACAACATTTGGCTCTTTGTCTCTGAGTGATCGGGTGAATTTAGAGATAGATGCACATACTCAGGCGACGGTGGATACGGTAGAGCGTATTTTAAAAGAACGAGGGATTGTTTTACCGTAAAGCAGGTTAAAGTATCGATTTTCTTGAGTATGGCCTCTTGTCATTGAAATAAATGGAGTCCTTGCTGGATTTTCGGTAGAATGCTCGCCAATTTCTATCCTGAAAATCTGTTGATAAGTTGTTTCGTTAAGTTGTCATCATTATGACGCTTATTTTTTTGCCATCGCGATAAATAATGTGCATATGTGACTGGTTTATCAACAGGTGATCGTTCAAATATCGCTTTTAAAGTGTGAGTAAATAGTGTCTTCCAATAATCTTAAGCACATACGCAATTTTAGTATTATCGCCCATATTGACCATGGTAAGTCCACCTTAGCTGATCGTTTCATTCAGACTTGTGAAGGCTTGAGCGAGCGTGAGATGTCGGCTCAGGTTCTTGATTCAATGGATATTGAACGTGAACGAGGCATCACCATCAAAGCACAGAGTGTGACGTTGGATTACCATGCAAAAGATGGTCAAGTTTATCAATTAAACTTTATTGATACGCCTGGACATGTGGACTTCTCTTATGAAGTATCCCGCTCCTTGGCTGCCTGTGAAGGGGCATTGCTGGTGGTCGATGCGGCTCAAGGGGTTGAAGCTCAGTCTGTAGCAAACTGTTATACGGCTATTGAGCAAGGTCTTGAAGTAATGCCGGTATTAAACAAAATCGACTTGCCTCAAGCTGAGCCAGAGCGAGTTTGTGCTGAGATTGAAGAGATCATTGGTATTGACGCGATGAATGCTGTGACCTGCTCAGCCAAAACAGGGATGGGCGTTGATGATGTTCTTGAGCGCTTAGTTGCTACTGTGCCGCCGCCAGAAGGTGATGTTGACGCGCCGCTTCAAGCACTGATTATCGATTCATGGTTTGACAATTATTTAGGTGTCGTCTCTTTAGTGCGTATTAAACAAGGTACGTTGCGTAAAAAAGACAAAATTTATATAAAATCAACGAAGCAAACTCACCCTGTTGATATGACTGGTATTTTCACACCAAAGCGTAAAGAAACAGGTGTTCTTCGAGCTGGTGAAGTAGGCTATGTTGTCGCTGGTATCAAAGACATCCATGGTGCGCCAGTGGGCGATACCATTACGCATACTGCTACTCCAGATGTTCCTCAGTTAGCAGGGTTTCAAAAAGTGAAGCCACAAGTTTATGCCGGTGTTTTTCCTGTAAGCTCTGATCAATACGAAGATTTTCGTGTGGCTTTGGACAAACTGACATTAAATGATGCGTCTTTGTTTTTTGAACCTGAAAGCTCCGATGCACTAGGTTTTGGTTTCCGTTGCGGTTTCTTAGGGATGCTGCATATGGAAATCATTCAAGAGCGTTTAGAGCGTGAATACGATTTAGATTTGATTACAACGGCGCCAACGGTTGTATTTGAGGTTGAGTTAAACAATGGTGAGGTTATTAATGTAGATAGCCCGTCTAAGATGCCTGATCCTGGCACCATTAAAGAAATGCGTGAGCCTATTGTTGAAGCAAATATTTTAGTACCACAAGAATATTTGGGTAATGTTATTACTTTGTGTGTTGAAAAGCGTGGCGTTCAAAAAGACATGTTATATGTCGGCCGACAAGTTCAGTTACGTTACGAGCTTCCGATGAATGAAGTGGTCATGGATTTCTTTGATAAGCTGAAGTCGTGTAGTCGTGGTTTTGCGTCTTTAGATTATAGTTTCTCTCACTTTAGTCCTGCCCCTTTGTGTCGCTTGGATATCTTGATCAACGGTGAGCGTGTAGATGCATTGGCTCTGATTATGCACAAAGACAATGTGCAGTTTAGAGGGCGTGCTTTATGTGAAAAAATGAAAGACCTTATCCCTCGCCAGATGTTTGATGTTGCTATTCAAGGGGCTGTTGGTGCGAAAATTATTTCACGTACAACAGTTAAAGCTTTGCGTAAGAACGTTATCGCCAAGTGTTATGGTGGTGACGTAAGTCGTAAGAAAAAATTGTTGCAGAAGCAGAAAGAAGGTAAAAAACGTATGAAACAGGTTGGTAACGTAGAAGTGCCACAATCTGCTTTCCTTGCGGTTTTACAGCTTGATAGCTAGCCAGATAATCAAAGGGTGTGTTATGTCACACCCTGATGGAGAAATGAAGTATGGGTTTTGATTTCGAATTGATACTGGCCATTGCGTTTTTGGTGACAGGTGCCTTCTGGGTTTACGATCGTATTGTCTATTTGCCGAAGCGCAAGGTGGTATTGGCAAATATGCCAACAGAAACACGAGCGGCTTTAAATAAAGATGCTCAACAACGATTGGCCGAAACGCCTAAGTTTGTCGTGGAAGTAAAGTCATACTTCATCATTATTGCTGTTATTTTTGGTTTACGCTCTTTTGTGGTGGAGCCTTTCCAGATTCCATCTGGTTCTATGCTGCCAACTCTAAAGATCGGTGATTTTATACTGGTTAATAAATTTGATTACGGTCTTCGTTTACCTGTTCTTAATACGACAATTATCCCTACTACTGAACCAAAACGGGGTGATGTTGTTGTTTTCAAATATCCCCTCGATCCTAGTCTAAACTATATTAAGCGTCTTGTTGGATTGCCTGGCGATCGAGTTAGTTATCACAATAAAGTGTTGACAGTAAACGGTAAGAAAGTAAGTAAAGAGTTTTTAGCTAAGTTGCCTATTTCATTGAACCCTAATCAAGAACCAGTTGAGTTGTTTAGTGAAAACTTAGGTGGAGTACAGCACGATATTTACAATAGTTATCGATTTACCCCTCATGAAGGTGAATGGATTGTTCCCGAAGGGCATTATTTTGTGATGGGAGATAACAGAGATAATAGTGCCGACAGCCGTTTTTGGGGATTTGTTCCTGATCAGAATATGAAGGGGCGTGCATTTTATGTGTGGCTGCATTGGGACAAGTTTTTTAGTATCCCAAGTTTTAAAAATAATGGTTTGATTGAATAAGTATTTTTTGGAGACATTTTGAGTTCATCGTATCAGAAGCTGAGTCGGCGAATAGGTTACTTTTTTGCCGACCTTGGACTGCTTGAACTGGCGCTAACGCATCGTAGTTTTGGTGGAAAAAATAATGAGCGCCTTGAGTTTTTAGGTGACTCTATCCTGAATTATGTCATTGCGGAAGACCTTTTTCATCGTTTTCCAAAAGCCAAGGAAGGGGAGTTAAGTCGATTACGCGCTTCTTTGGTAAAAGGCGACACTCTTGCCGAACTCGCGAGAGAGTTTCAGTTGGGAGATTATCTTAAACTGGGAGCTGGCGAGCTAAAAAGTGGTGGTTTTAGACGCGATTCGATTTTAGCGGATACCGTTGAAGGGATTATTGGTGCTATGTACTTGGATGCTGGTATGGACGTTTGTCGACAGCATATTTTGGAATGGTACAAAGAGCGTTTGAATGCAACATCATTAAAGATTGTTACAAAAGATGCTAAAACTCGGCTACAAGAGTATTTGCAGGCTCGAAAACATGCTTTGCCACAATACGATGTGGTCAATATTGTCGGTGAGCCCCATGATCAGACTTTTTATGTGAACTGTCATATAGAACTGTGTGATGAAGCCGTTGAGGGTAAGGGAAATAGTCGACGTATTGCAGAACAAAATGCAGCAGCAAAAGCTTTGAAAAAATTGGAAAAAAAAGATGTCTGACCTTGAAGTAGAAATTACACACTGTGGTTATATTGCTATTGTTGGACGCCCTAATGTGGGTAAGTCTACTTTACTTAATCATATTTTAGGTCAAAAGTTATCTATCACTTCTCGTAAGCCACAAACAACTCGTGATCAAATTTTGGGTGTAAAAACTGAAGGTCATGTTCAGGCTATTTATGTTGATACACCTGGATTGCATTTAGGTGAAACGAAAACCATTAACCGTATTATGAATAAAACGGCTGCCGCTGCATTAAAAGATGTTGATGTCGTGCTGTTTGTTATTGATGCTGACCGATGGACCGAAGAGGATGAATCCGTTCTTCAAAAGGTCAAGCACGCGCGTTGCCCGGTTATTTTGGTTGTCAATAAAGTTGATCAATTAGACCAAAAAGAAGATCTTTTACCTCGTTTGGCTAATTTATCTGATCGCATGAATTTTGCTCAGATTGTACCGATTTCAGCGTTGCGTAATAACAACTTAGATCGCCTAGAGCGGTTAGTAGAAAGTTATATTCCCGAAGGGGAGCCGTTTTATCCTGAAGACCAGATTACGAATCGCAGCTCGCGTTTTTTGGCCGCTGAAATTGTACGTGAAAAAATTACACGTCAGCTAGGTCAAGAAGTTCCGTATGAGGTGGCTGTTCAGATTGAAGAGTTTGTTTACGAAGAAACCGCTATTCACATCAGTGCCCTAATTCTTGTTGAGAGAAACGGTCAAAAGCGCATTATTATCGGTGAGCGTGGTGATAAAATTAAGCTTATTGGTAAAGAGGCGCGTATTGATATGGAGAATTTATTTCAACATAAAGTGATGTTGAATCTCTGGATTAAAGTGCGTTCTGGTTGGTCCGATGATGAACGTGCGTTGGCTAGCTTAGGTTATCAGGAAGAGTAATTTCGATGCGCGTTTCTGCGTATGTCATTCATACTCGTCCTTTTCAGGACAGTAAAATTCTGCTTGATGTATTAACCCTTGAGCAAGGGTTAATACGGGGAGTATGGCGGTTACCTAAAAAAGAGGCTCGGGTCATACCTGGGCCTTTTTTGTGCTACGAAATGGAGCTATCTGGCCGTAGTGACCTAAAGACAGTGAAAAGTTTAGAGTCTGTCTCATCGTCGTTTTCTTTAGATGGGTTGCCTCTGTACGCTGCTTTGTATGCTCATGAGCTGCTAGAAAAGCTGTTGCCTATTAATCTCCCGTTGCCCGATGTTTTTCAGCTTTATAAATGGTTGACGGAGAATTTGCATGCCGGTGCTCCAATAGCCCCTTTGCTAAGACGTTTTGAAGTGGGGTTATTTTCTGAGCTTGGTGTGGGCATTAACATGGTTTCAACTGGGCGTGGTGAAGTGCTTGAAGCGCATCAGCTTTATCAATTTCATTATAAATTCGGACTGCGTCCTTATTTTGGCGAGATACCTAAACAAATGCCCATGTTGTTTGTTGAAGGGCAGGTTGCGCTGGATTACCATGCGGGCAAGTGGACGGATAAGCAGGTTTTGAGTCTGGCTAAAGAGTTGCATCGTAATTGGTTAGACAGTTTGTTGAATGGTAAGCCTATTGTGTCAAGGCGATTGTTACCCAAGCAACCCTTCCAAGGAGAGCGTCATTTAGGTGTGCCTATTTTTCGTTCTCTTTGAAGGAAGAGTATATAAAGAGGTGAGTGCTTGATTATTGGTGTTGGAACGGATTTGGTTGAAATCGCTCGTATTGCTCAGTCTATTGAGCGATTAGGTGAGCGGTTTGTCGATAGAATTCTAACGGCTGATGAAAAACGCCGTTGGCTAGAAATGAGTAATACCGATAGAGCTAACGCCTATGTCGCGAAACGCTTTGCAGCAAAAGAAGCAGCAGTAAAGGCACTAGGAACAGGTATTGGCTCGGGTGTGAGTTTTCAACACTTCACAGTGAGTAATTTGTCTTCTGGCCAGCCTATTCTGTTGGTGGATGAAAGCATCACGTCTCGTTATAACTTTCCTGTGTCTTGGCATCTTAGTTTAACGGATGAAAAAGCTTATGCTCAGGCTTTTGTTGTTCTTGAGTCTAGGGAGTAGAGTCTGAAGATTGAGGCCAAGGAATAAGGTTTCGGTGATTTAATAGGTCTTCTATTGCTTCAATAAAGTCTTCTACGACCCCTTCTACGTCTTCTAATCCTAATTCTTTCAAGTGTGTTTCTAAAAAACCTGCATGGCGGGCAATATTTACTGTGCCCGTGTATTTTGAGGCGCCATGAATTCTATGCACAACTTCAATGAGTTTGTTGGTGTCCTGATTTTCTAAGTGGTGCAGAATAAGTTTTTTTTCCGCATCCAGTGAGTCTGCCAACATAGTAAACATTTCTTTGGCTATCGCTGTTTTTCCATCGACGATAGCCAATGCCTTTTCTAAATCGAATACGTTGACGAGTTTGGCATCAATTTGTTCTTGCAGTGTTTCTGTGTTTGAGCACCATTGTTCAATAGTGTTTAGCAGTATTTCTTCATCAATTGGTTTGGTTAAATAAGCGTTCATCCCACTGGCAAGTATCTGTTGTTGTTCAGAACCTAAAGCATGAGCCGTTAGAGCAATTATAGGTGTATTTTTATAGTTTTCTAGCTGGCGAAGTTGTCTGGTGGTTTCCATTCCGTCCATTTCTGGCATCTGAATATCCATGAAGATGAGGTCGAAACTATCTTGCGTCGCCATGTTAATAGCTTGTTGTCCGCTATAAGCTAATGATACCTCTATGCCAATAGGAGTAAGCCAATGACTTAGTAGTTGTAAGTTAATAGGTGAATCATCAACGGCCAGTATTTTGAGTTTTTTGATGTCCTCTTGCTGCAGCTTTTGGGGCATGAGTTTAGGTGAAGGTGTTGTCACTGTGCTGTTCAGGTTTTGTAGAGCGCTATACAGCCGATCTTGGCTGATAGGCTTAAGTAATATGTCGCTGCAGATATTTTTTAAATCAGGGTAGTGGGCGATTTGTCCCGGTGGCTGGACCATTAAAATGCATGGAACAGAAAATTGTTGTCTTGAATAATCGATCAACTCTCTGGCCTCTATAACATTTTTATCGTCCGGTATGACACTGAGTAAAATTGCATCAATGTTGCCTTTCTGCTTATTAAGAAGGGCGATCATTTGTTCTAAATCTGCACAGGTGGTGCAATTGACTCCAATGCTGTGCAAGTAGGTTGTCAGGTAGCTTTTATATGTCGTGCTTGGCTCTAACAGGATGACATTTAAATTGAGCGGGCTTTTGTTGCTGCTTAAATTATTCGAGGCCTTTAAGTCGATGGTGAAGCGAAATGTCGAGCCAATGCTGGGATCGCTGCTGACCTCTATTTTGCCATTCATTTGCTCCACTAGTTTTTTAGTAATAACCAGTCCTAATCCTGTGCCGCCAAATTGTCGGGTTGTGCTGGTATCAACTTGAGAGAATGGTTTAAACAAACGATGGATTTTGTGTTCCGCAATGCCTATTCCTGTATCAATCACTTGAAATGACAGTGTGATGTTCTGGTTATTTTGTGAGACAAGGGAGACTTTTGTTCGTACAGAGCCTTGGTGAGTGAATTTAATTGCGTTGCCGATAAGGTTGGTTAAAATCTGGCGAACTCGAGTGCTATCACCAATTACCCATTCTGGTACGTTTTTATTCAATTCAGGTACTAAATCAATTTGTTTTTCTTTAGTTAGTAGGTTAATGCTGAGAATTTGGTAAACATCATCGATGAGTGCTTTTAGATTAAAGTGATTGCTTTCAAGGTTTAACTTCCCGGCCTCTATTTTGGAAAAATCCAGAATGTCTCCAATAATGGCTAATAAGCTGTTTGTCGATTGCTCAATGGTGTCGACATAAAGTCGTTGTTGGGTATCGGTAATGTCTTTTTGTAATGTTTTGGTGTAACCAAGTATAGCGTTAAGAGGGGTACGAACTTCATGGCTGATGTTTGCAAGAAACTGTGACTTTAAGCGGTTTGACTCCATGGCTTCGCGGTTTGCTATATGCAGCTGAGCGCTTTTTTCTTCCATGCTATCCATGCTACGTCGTATGTCTTCAGTAGATTGTTCTATGCCATTAATAAGTTCTTCATTGTGATGCTCTAGTCTCTCGGTAAGCTCCAGTAAATCTTTTTGCAGTGATGCGTATTCCGGCGGCAAGTTCATCAGTTTAGCCGTAGAAAATTGACCTTTTACAAGTTTATTTAGGGAAACCGATAATTTTGTTATAGGGGCGGTTAATCGTTTTGAAAAGTTAATGGCGATGAGAATTACTAATATGTTGAATAGAACTAACGTAAAAATAATGAGGCTAGCATATTGATATTTTTGTATTTGAATGGTCGATTTATTGGCTTCAATTTTTATCCAGCCAATTAAGTTACGCTGATCTAAGGGAGTAAATAAGTCTGCTTGAGAATCAAAAACATTATCTAGAGTGTTGCTGGAATAGTGAATAGCACTTATTGATTCTAGATGATCGTTAAGTTCTGTGATGCGGTTTTTTTCTGGAAACGTTTCTGTTGTTTGGCTGGCTGGCTTTCCCAGTGTAGCGATGACTTTTTGGTCACTATTGAAGAGCTGAGCACTGTTAATATCTTGATTATTTAAAGCATTTTGTAGTATTCGATACATCATTTTTTGGTCAGAAAAAACAATGGCATACTCACTTGTGGTCGCCACTTGTTCTGTGATGTGCAGTGTCCGAGTGTATAAATTTTGGTTTAAATCGTGAAAGCGTGTGGTTAAAAGGAAAATAGCAGATAGAAGAGAAACGATAAAAACCGGTGCGAATAGAGCCCAAAATAATTTGTTATTAAGGTTAAGGTGAGAAATATTAATAAAAGGAATTTTTTTCATGCCAGTAACCTATTATAGACGTTAATAGCAGGCCAAATTATCCTTGTCTTTTCGAGCATTGCATTCTTTCTCATAGTTATTGCATATTTTCTGCTCCGTGCTGGTTGGAGCTTTTTGGTACGCGCATTCACGCCACTTTTTTCTTAATTCTACATTGTTTAAGGAGGCTAAATCTTCGTTTGTTTTTCCACAACCACTTAGTGCAAACAGTATAGTAATTAGGGTGAAAATACGTGTTGCTAACATATCTGATTACCAAAAAATTAAATCGACACTAAGTTTATAACGCTTTCTTATTGTACTGTTTAGTATAAGTGTTCTTAAATACGTATAAAGTGGTAAGTGTCATTCCCTAAGTCATCAATGTCAATGAAGTTTTTTATGATCCAATATCCTAGTATCGAGTCCTTGATTGGGCAAACTCCTCTGGTTCGCTTGCAGCGTATCAACCCCAATCCTAGTAATACTATTTTGCTGAAATTAGAAGGGCAAAACCCAGCAGGGTCGGTGAAAGATCGTCCAGCTCTGAATATGATTCTACAAGCAGAATTGCGTGGCGACATAAAGCCAGGCGATAGTTTAATTGAGGCAACCAGTGGTAATACAGGCATAGCTTTGGCTATGGCAGCTGCAATTAAAGGCTATAAAATGCATCTGATTATGCCTGATAACATGAGCCAAGAGCGTAAGTCGGCTATGACAGCTTATGGCGCGATATTGCATTTGGTCAGTAAAGAAGAAGGCATGGAAAGAGCGCGGGATTTGGCTCAAGAAATGCAGGACCAAGGTATCGGAGTGGTATTAAATCAGTTTGCTAACCAAGATAACCCGAATGCTCACTACTTGACGACAGGGCCGGAAATTTGGCAGCAAACACAGGGAACTGTGACGCACTTTGTCAGCTCTATGGGTACGACAGGAACCATAATGGGAGTTTCTCGTTATTTAAAAGAGCAAAGTAAGGATGTTCAGATTGTGGGGCTCCAGCCACAAGATGGAGCAAGCATTCCCGGTATTCGTCGTTGGCCAAAAGAGTATTTACCATCGATTTTTGATGAGACCCGAGTTGATACTGTTATGGATGTTGCTCAGCAAGACGCGGAAGTAACCATGCGACGTTTAGCGAAAGAAGAAGGGATTTTCTGTGGTGTTTCTTCTGGTGGTTCGGTTGCGGTTGCAATGGAGTTATCTAAACACTTGAAGGATGCTGTGATAGTGGCAATTATTTGTGACCGAGGTGATCGATATTTATCTACTGGTGTTTTTGACGGTTAGTGGTTTTTTCTTGTTGGATCGTCTAACCGTCTCTAGGGCTTTCAATTATTAAGGCGGGTATTCGCGTACTGTTCTGCTGTCATATGAGGTAGAATAGTGGCGCGTTTATTTTAGACTCTGGAAAAAGAGAGCCTCCTTTGAGAAGAAGAACCCCCTCACGTCGTATCGTTAAGCCACAGTCGATAGGCCCGATTCAAACATTTAATGTGGATGGCTTGACCCATGAAGCAAAAGGCGTAGCGCGTTTGCAAGGTAAAGTTACCTTTATTGATGGGGCTTTACCGGGTGAAACCGTAGAAGCTCAAGTGACTAAAAAGGGTCGTCGTTATGATGAGGCCATCTTAACGAATATTATTGAACCAAGTGTTTATAGGGTGACCCCTGCCTGCCAATATTTCTCTGTTTGTGGTGGATGTAGTTTTCAGCATTTAGCCGATGAACAGCAGATTTCGGCAAAGGCTGATTGGTTAAAAGGACAATTACGTAACCTCATTACAACTCAAGAACTAGAGCTATTATCAGATGCCCCAATTGGTTACCGACGTCGTGCTCGCATTGCTATTGATGTTAAAAAAGGAAAGGTTTCTCTAGGGTTTCGTGGTAAATCATCTAGTGATATTGTCTCAATAGATCGTTGCGTTGTTTTGACTGATAATCTACAAAAGACTTTTCTCTCACTTAAGCAGGCTTTGTCGCAGAATGACTTATCAGCCGTGCTTGGTCATATTGAATTGTTAGAAGATAGCAAAGGGGTATCGGTTTTGTTTCGGCTGATCACTACTATTTCACCTGAGCTTGAACAAATTTGGGGTGAGTGGGCTCTTAACGAAAAGGTAGGGTTGTCTTGGCAAGCACCAAAAGTGAGCAAAGCGGATATAGCGTCTGATCAATTGCGTTATTATGATCTTTCTACTTTGCGCTTGAAATATCATCCTCAAGACTTTATTCAAGTTAATGCTTCGATGAATCAAAAAATGGTTGATCAGGCGCTGGACTGGTTAGGTCCAAATCAACATGATGTGGTGTTGGATTTATTTTGCGGTGTTGGGAACTTTTCTTTACCCTTGGCGCAACTTGCACATTCCGTTATTGGTGTTGAGGTGCAAGACACTATGGTTGAAGCCGCTAGAGAGAATGCAGTTATTAATGGTTTGAATAATCTCTCTTTTGTTGCCGCTGACTTGACTAAACCAGTCACTGAGGAGCTTTTAAATGCTAGCATTACGAAAGTTTTGCTTGATCCTCCTCGCGCTGGTGCGTTTGAATTTTTAGATAGCATAATAAAAATTGCGCCGACGCAAATTTTGTATGTTTCTTGCAATGCTTCTACTTTAGCAAGGGATGCCGAGTATTTAGTAGCAAAAGGATATCGTGTTGAACGTGTTGGGCTTATGGATATGTTTCCGCAAACCTCTCATGTAGAAACCATGATGTTGTTGCAAAAAAAGAAGTAAATTGAAGGGCGGATAGATGGTAACGGTAAGAAAAGATCACCCCGTATTAGAAGACGGTAGTGTCGATATTGATGCATGGATGGGACATTTTTCCCATTTAATTGATGATAGTACCCGAGTTCCTTTACGTATGGCTTGTGAGTTAGCACGTCAATCAGAGCTGCAATGTGCTAGACCTTCTTTCTGGGGGCCACAAGCAAGTACATTTCGTGCTGGTCTAGAGATGGTGGAAATCCTCTCTGGTTTTCGAGCCGATCAAGATTCACTGGTTGCGGCGGCTTTGTACCGAGTCGTGCGAGAAGATCAGCTATCTATTTCCCGTGTAAATGAAATGTTTGGCCGCAAAGTCTCTTCTATTATTGAAGGGGTTATTCGTATGGGGGAGGTGTCTAAAAATCTCACGTTAGACTCGGCGGCTGAGGTACTCGGTAGTAGTGAAAATCAACTTGAGTCACTGCGTAAAATGCTGGTTTCTATCATTGATGATGTCCGTGTTGTGCTGATTAAGTTAGCGGAACGGGCTTGCGCGATCAAAGAAGCCAAACATCAGGGAGAAGAGCGTCGAGTTGCTGTTGCCCTAGAGGTACAAAGTGTATATGCCCCTTTGGCTCACCGATTGGGGATTGGCCATATCAAATGGGAATTGGAAGACCTTTCTTTTCGTTATCTCTATCCATCCGATTACAAACGAATTGCCAAGTGGCTGGACGAAAAGCGCCTTGATCGTCAGCAATATATCGATGATGTAATTAATGTGCTTGATGAGCGTTTGAAAGGTATTAATATTCATGCTGACTTAATGGGGCGAGCGAAACATATTTACAGTATTTGGCGCAAAATGAAGCGTAAAAATATTGGTTTTGACGAAGTGTATGACGTTCGTGCTGTTCGTATTTTAGTGGATGAACCAATGGAATGCTACGGCGTACTGGGTATTGTTCATAATTTGTGGCGTCCTATTCCGCAAGAGTTTGATGATTATATTAGTAACCCTAAATCAAATGGTTACCAGTCATTGCATACGGCCGTTGTGGGGCCTCAAGGGAGAGCTCTTGAAATTCAGATACGCACACACAAAATGCATGAAGATGCTGAACTTGGAGTGTGTGCTCATTGGAAATATAAAGGTACAGATTTAAGCTCCAACAGCACAAGTTATGAAGAAAAACTTCAGTGGCTCAGAACCATTTTGGATTTTCATGAAGTCCAAGGAGATTTAGAGTCTCTGTCTGAGCAAGTGCGAAGTGATATTGAACAAGATCGCATATATGTCTTTACGCCAGATGGCCACGTAGTGGATTTGCCAGTTAATGCAACCCCAGTGGATTTTGCTTATCGAGTTCATACCGAAATTGGCCACCGTTGTCGGGGTGCAAAAGTTAACGGCAAAATCATTTCACTTGTTACCCATTTGAAAACAGGTGATAAGGTTGAAATTCTTACAACCAAAGAAGGTGGCCCAAGCCGAGACTGGCTTCACCCAACATTAGGGTATGTGCAGACTAACCGTGCTCGTGCCAAGATTCAAAATTGGTTTAGAAAAGAAGATCGAGAGAAAAACTTAGAAGCAGGTAAACATCTGTTAGATAAACAGCTTAAACGCTTGGGGTTTGAAGAAAACCGTATTGATTTACAAGCGATTTCGGCACGTTTTAACTTTTCTTATGCTGATGAGGTCTATGTAGCACTGGGCGCTGGAGACATTCAATTATCTCGTGTGCTACGTGTGATTGATGATTTCTATAGCTTAAATGGCGAAACGGCTTCCCCTCGTCCTATACGCTTAAAAAAGAGTCGCCATAAATCTTCCGATAATGATATTCACATATTAGGTGTTGGTAAGTTAATGACACAAATGGCAAAGTGCTGTACGCCGATTCCAGGTGACGATATCGTAGGTTTTATTACCCAAGGTCGTGGTGTCTCTGTACACCGCCAGGATTGTATCAATATTGTGCAATTAGGGTTGGATGAACCAGAGCGTATTATCGATGTTAGCTGGGGGGAAGAGTTGGATAATCAATATCCAGTAAATATTCAGGTTGAGGCCTACGATCGTACTGGATTGCTTAATGACATTACGGGCTTATTGGCGAATGAAAAAGTGAATCTTTTGTCGATGAACACTTTGTCAGCAAAAGAAAACCACACGGCTAGTATTCGCTTCACTATTGAAGTGGGTGAGTTAAGTGTATTAAGTAAATTGCTACATCGTATTAACCAACTGCCGAATGTGCTGAATGTTTTTAGAGAGAAAGATTTTTGAGTGACGCGGTTAGAAAGTTACAGTATTTGATGAGCTGCCTGAGAGACGAAGAGTTTGGCTGTGCATGGGATAAAAAACAAACGTACAAAACGATTGCTCCTTATACATTAGAAGAAAGCTATGAAGTGATCGACGCCATTGAGCGTGAGGATTTTGATCATTTAAAAGAAGAGTTGGGTGACTTGCTTTTTCAAGTGATTTTTTACGCACAAATGGCGGAAGAAGAGCGACGCTTTTCTTTAGATGATATAGCAACAGGCGTTGTCGAAAAAATGTTGCGTCGCCACCCTCATGTTTTTCCTGAAGGGAATATTGATCGTTTTGGTGAGCCTACGTCTCTTACCGAAGAGCAGATTGCTGAGCAATGGCAACAGATCAAAGCAAAAGAGAAAGGGGAGACAAAGGCAAGTTTATTAGATGATGTTCCTGTCTCGATGCCAGCGTTAATGCAGGCGGTCAAAATTCAACAAAAAGTTTCTAAAATCGGGTTTGACTGGCCTGAGGTTGGCCCTGTATTTGATAAGATAAGAGAAGAGTTAGATGAACTTGAAGAGGCGATGAAGGAGCAAGACGACCTTCATGTCGAAGAAGAAATGGGGGATGTTTTATTTGCCGTTAGTAATCTGGCTCGACACCTAAGAGTGTCACCTGATATCGCATTAAGTAAAACCAATATAAAATTTCGTCGTCGATTTGGCCGAATAGAAAGTTTAGTTGCGATGGAGGGAAAGCATCTGACAGATTGTTCTTTAGAAGAGTTAGATCGTTATTGGGATCAAGCTAAGCGCGAAGGCTTGTAGATCTGTTTGACTGGCATAAAAACGTTGATTGATAGCGTTTATGGGTAATATTAGGGGGCTGAAGTGAGTGATCGACAGGCGTCATTGCGCGAAAATGTGAGGTTGCTAGGAGATTGTCTTGGCGAGAGTATGAGTAATCATTTGGGAGAAGGTTTTCTAGAAAAAGTAGAAAATATTCGATTACTTTCGAAAGATGGGCGCCAATCTGGCGACTCCGCAGCTCTTATTGAAGCGTTGGAAGCATTAGATGATAAAGAAATCGTTCCGGTTGCTAGAGCTTTCAACCAGTTTTTGAATTTGTCTAATATTGCAGAACAGTACCATCGTGTTCATCGCCGTCGCACCAATGAAAGTTTAGGGATTTATCATAATCCTGTTGGCGATCTGCTCTCGCGCCTTTCGAAGCAGAATTTCAGTGCGGAGCAGATGATTGACTCATTGCAATCTCAGTCTATTGAGCTCGTGTTGACAGCTCATCCTACAGAAGTAGTACGGCGCTCTTTGATCCGTAAATATGACAATATTTCCAGTGAGTTAGAGGCACTTGATAAAGATAATATTTTGCCTTTGGAAGAAACTAAACACATTCGTCGCTTGAAAGAAATTATCACTCAAGCTTGGCATACGGATGAAATTCGGGAAGAACGTCCTACACCCGTTGATGAAGCGAAATGGGGCTTTGCCGTTATTGAGCAGTCCCTATGGCAAGCCGTGCCACGTTTTTTCCGTCAATTAGATGAACAGTTTAGTGAGTTCTCAAAAGAAGATCGCTTGCCTCTCGATTTAGCGCCAATTCGTTTTTCGACTTGGATGGGCGGTGACCGAGATGGTAATCCAAATGTAACTCATAAAGTAACAAAAGAGGTTACTCTTCTGGCCCGCTGGATGGCGGCTGACCTTTATATAAAAGATTTGAATGAACTGCGGGCAGAGTTTTCGATGACGCAGTGTAATGATGCTTTACGTGAGCGAGTTGGCGAGAGTACTCAACCTTATCGAGAAGTACTGCGTCACCTAGAAAATAAAATGCTTGCGACCAAGAATTGGGCAAAAGCTGGTCTTGATGGAGAAACCGTATCTGATGAAGGTATTTTTCTTGATATTCAAGAGCTTACCGATGACCTGACTTTGTGTTATCAGTCTCTATTGGACTGTGGTATGAAGGTGATTGCTAATGGCTCGTTACTGGATTTGATTCGTCGTGCGGCCACTTTTGGTGCCACTTTAGTTCGTTTGGATGTTCGTCAGGATGCGTCTCGTCATATTGATGCTTTGTCTGCGATTACGCGATTTTATGGTCTTGGTGACTATGCCGAATGGGATGAAGCATCGCGTCAAGCTTTTCTATTGACTGAGTTGAATTCTAAGCGACCTCTTTTGCCTCTAGAGTGGACGCCCACGGCAGAAGTGAAAGAAGTGCTTGATACTTTTGCGATGATTTCAAAAGGACAACAGAATTCATTTGGCTCTTATGTCATTTCAATGGCCAGTGCTCCATCAGATGTTTTGGCGGTGGCTTTAATGCTGAAAGAGTCTGGCGTTAGTTTCCCAATGCGTATCGTTCCTCTCTTTGAAACGCTGGCGGATTTGGATAATGCTAAGCCTATAATTGAGCAATTGTTTTCAATACCTTGGTATAAGTCTTATATAAATGGTCACCAGGAAGTGATGATTGGCTATTCTGACTCAGCGAAGGATGCCGGGCAGATTGCTGCAACGTGGGGGCAATATAGAGCTCAAGAAGCATTAACCAGCTTATGTAAAAGTCATGGAATTCATCTGACTTTGTTCCATGGCCGCGGGGGGACCGTAGGTCGAGGTGGTGGTCCTGCTCATGTAGCGATTTTGTCACAACCTCCAGGTTCGGTTAATGGCTCAATCCGAGTGACAGAGCAAGGTGAAATGATTCGCTTTAAGTTTGGCATCCCGGATATTGCAGTACGTTCATTAGAACTTTACTGTTCTGCCGTGATGGAAGCTTCTTTGATTCCTGCAGAATCGCCAAAAGAAGAATGGCGAGCCATCATGGATGAGATGGCGGAAGTTGGAATGAATCAATATCGATCTATTGTTCGTGGCCATGAAGATTTTGTACCTTACTTTAGGGCTACGACGCCTGAACAGGAATTGGCTAAATTGCCTTTAGGGTCTCGTCCTGCGCGTCGCCGTTCTGATGGCGGAGTAGAAAGTTTGCGCGCTATCCCCTGGATTTTCGCTTGGATGCAAATTCGTTTGATGCTTCCTGCTTGGTTAGGTGCTGAGAGTGCCCTACAACAGGGGATAGAGTCAGGTAATTTAGAAAAGCTTAGAGAAATGCATAAAAAATGGCCTTTCTTTGGAGCCTATTTAGACATGTTGGATATGGTGTTAGCGAAAGCTGAGCCGGAAATCGCAGAGTATTATGAAAAGCGTTTGGTGGATGAAGAGCTACAAGGCTTAGGGCGGTTATTGCGTGGTAAATTGAAGCAAGTTAGTGAGCTTGTGAAAATGCTGAAAAAGCAAGAGCGACTCATTGAAGATAATAAAACCATTCGTCAGTCCATTGATGTACGTAACCCTTATATTGATCCACTGCATTATTTACAGGCCGAACTTTTGTATCGAAGCAGAAGAGACGAAGAGAATGCTGAGGTTAATAAGGCTCTGATGATTACAATGGCTGGTATTGCTAGTGGTATGCAAAATACTGGCTAATGCTCTGTTGGTTAATAAATACTCAGTTTGAGCAAGAAAATTATAAAAAAAGGTAGGTAAATTTGCATAATGATGGGCTGCTTGGGTATGCTTGGCGGCCATTCATTTTTTAATATGCAAATGGTTTGCCTGAACATTGTGCCGTCGTGCTCGTTGCATGATGGTGAAGTATTGTGTCAGACATCCTTGCTTATCAGTTAACGCTGTCTTTTGGAGATTTTTTTATGCGAGTAATATTATTAGGTGCGCCAGGCGCTGGTAAAGGTACTCAGGCTCAATTTATCACGGAAGAGTTTGGTATTCCGCAGATCTCTACAGGAGATATGTTGCGTGCAGCCGTAAAAGCAGGAAGCGAAATGGGCTTGAAAGCGAAGGCGGTTATGGATGCCGGTCAACTAGTATCTGATGATATTATCATTGGTTTAGTTAAAGAACGTTTGACTCAAGATGATTGCGCTAACGGTGCGTTGTTTGATGGCTTCCCTCGTACTATTCCGCAAGCGGATGCTCTAAAAGAGGCTGGCGTTAAAATTGACTATGTGGTTGAAATAGATGTTGCGGATGAAGAAATTGTGAAGCGTATGAGTGGTCGTCGTGTTCACGAGGCATCTGGCCGTACCTATCATGTTATTTACAACCCACCTAAAGTAGAAGGCAAAGACGATGTCACAGGGGAAGATCTTGTGCAGCGTGCCGATGATACAGAAGAAACGGTTCGTTTACGCTTAGGTGTTTATCATGAGCAAACAGCCCCTTTAATTGGTTATTACCAAGATTGGTTAAAAGCTGACAGTGAAGCGGCACCTAAATTTGTTAAAGTGAACGGTGTTGGAGATCTGAATGAGATTAAACAAAGCCTTCTTGCTTCATTAAAGGCTTAAATACTCAATGACGGTTATTTTAGCATTAGATACATCAACGCCAGCCTGTTCGGTGGCGTTGAATATTGATGGGGTTGTGCTAGAAGATTTTCGCATGGCTCCGCGTCTACATAATGATTTGATTTTACCAATGGTCGATCAAGTTTTAGAACAGGCAGGTCTGACTTTATCGGACCTAGATGCTATTGCTTTTGGGTGTGGCCCTGGTTCTTTTACTGGCTTGAGAATCAGCGCTGGTGTCGTACAGGGACTTGCATTTGGTGCAGATTTACCTGTTGTCCCTGTTTCTACTCTTGCCGCTTTATCTTTAGAAGGATTTCAAAAAACAGGACGTAATAACTGGCTTGCCGCTCTTGATGCTCGTATGGGTGAAATCTACATGGGCGGCTATAGTGTTAATAAGATTGAAGGGCGTTATGAAATAGAAGCTTTGATTGCGGAATGTGTCGTAAAGCCCGAGTTGCTCTCTTCTTTTTCTACTCAGTTTGAAGGTGTTGGTTCTGGTTGGTGTTATGCCGATGTTTTAACACAGTTACTTCCTAATGCTCCAGAGCATATTTTGACTGATCTGGCCCCACGTGCTGCTTGCATTGCTGAATTGGCTTTATTGCAATTTAATAGGGGGAATACAGTGTCTGCTTACGACGCTGTTCCTACATATCTCAGAGATGAAATTAGTTGGGAAAAGCAGGCTCCTCGTATAGGAAAACGATAATTTTATGTTGTGGTATCAGGTCGTTTTTTTAGCGGTTATTCAGGGGCTGACAGAGTTCTTGCCTATCTCCAGCTCTGCACATTTAATTTTGCCTTCACAAATTTTGCATTGGCCGGATCAAGGTCTTGCCTTTGATGTTGCGGTGCATGTTGGTACGTTAATCGCTATTGTTGGGTATTTCAGAAAAGATATCTTTCAAATTGTTATGGCTTGGTGTATTTCCATAAAAGATAAGCGTTCCACATCTAATAGTCGTTTAGCTTGGTGGATTTGTCTTGCGACATTACCTGCGTGTTTGGCTGGTTTAGTATTTGATGAGTTTATTAGCACGCACTTACGTTCTCTGGAAGTCATTGCTTATACTACTATTGGATTTGGTGTATTACTTTGGCTTTCTGACCGATATGGTCGATCAAGTAAAGTTGAGCAGGATTTGGGGTTGAAAAGTGTACTTTGTATTGGCTTTGCTCAAGCGCTTGCTTTAATTCCAGGCACATCTCGTTCTGGTATTACTATGACCGCGGCCCGTTCCTTGGGGTTTGGTCGAGAAACCGCCGCTCGATTTTCATTTCTTTTGTCTATTCCTCTTATCTTGGCCGCTGGTGGTTTAAAAACAGTTGAGCTAGTGTCATCCAATATTACGGTGGATTGGGTGAGTATTCTGATGGGGGTTATTCTGTCAGCAGTTAGTGCTTATCTGTGTATTTATTTCTTTTTAAAGTGGCTTAATAAGATTGGATTCTTCCCATTTTTCGTCTATAGATTAGTGCTAGGGACGATACTTTTGTTAATCGTCTATCTATAGATGTTCGAGGCTTTTTATTTAGATTGAGAGTAATGGAATTTGGTCAGTTGGCCTTTTGGCTCAAAGTGAAAAGCTTCTAATATTTAGAGGCTTTTTCTATTTTTAAATCGAATAAATATGGGCCTTAACGAGTATTGTTACTCTAAGTGGCGAGTGTGATGACTTTGATTTATTGTGTTGGGAGAGACTTTTGTTGAACTCGATTGCTGTAGCGACAGCGGATAAATTTTTGGAAGCCGAGTCTCGTTTGTTAGCTAAGTCATTAAACCTTGACTTTATGCTGCTGAATGAGCCCCTTAAATTTGTTTCTAAATTCGATTATTTATTATTAAAAACGTCAGATGGCATTGCTATAGCGAAAACAGGAAAGGGGGCGCCTAAGCCAGTATATGTAGATTTTACTTCTGGTGCTGTCGATCATAGAAGACGGTTTGGTGGTGGCAAAGGTCAGGACATTGCGAAAGCTGTAGGTTTAAATAAGCGCTCTCATTTGTCCGTTCTGGATGCGACAGCTGGCTTAGGGCGGGATGCTTTTGTATTAGCCTGTTTAGGTTGCTCTGTTTCACTATGCGAGCGAGTCGGCTTTGTTCGGGCAATGTTGCAAGATGGTTTGTACCGAGCATCACTGCACCATGAAGTGGCTGATATTGTTAGTAATATGGCTTTATTAAATACGGATATATCAGAAATAGACTTAAATTCCAGATTTAATGTGGTGTATTTAGACCCTATGTATCCACATACTGAGAAGTCATCTGCAGCAGCAAAAAAAGAAATGGCTTTTTTTCGGGATTTGGTTGGAAAAGATACTGATGCAGACCTTCTGCTGCCTTATGCAATGCAACTGGCTGAGTATAGAGTAGTTGTAAAGCGTCCTAAAAATGCACCATTCTTAAATGGCTCTGAACCAACTTATCAATTAGAAGGGAAATCGGGTCGATTTGATGTTTATGTGTTGAAATCACTTGATTCACCTTCTAATTAGTTTCTATTAATAGTGAGGAGGTTTATCACCATCATGGATGGGCTGTTGTTGTCGATAAGACTCTAGCTGATTGCCTAATAAGACCAGTTTTTCTTTTAGTAAGAGCATGTCTTGCTGTTGGCTAATTAGCGCTTGATTTAAACTATCAATGGTATCTTCTTGGAATTGTAGTTTGAATTCTAGTTCGTCGATACGTTGATTGATTTGTGAGGTGTTCATAGATACCTTCTGTGTGTTAACCTTATCAGGCTAAATTCATATTTAAAATGCAATTCTATACAAAAAACTGACGTAAGTATTTGTCAGGTAATATGTTGGGGTGGCGTGAAAATTGCTCTCATAAAGAAGTTGAGTATTTTACTACTATCTTCTTTAGCTTCACACGGTGATTTCGAAAAGAGTTTAGTAAAAATATTCATATATTCACTTATGTACTAATACGAGGTCCATTTCTAAAGTGGCCTTGCTTCACAATAATATTTAATTTGAAAAGAGATATACTGTTATGAATGATCATCAGGATAATGTTTCGCGTAATAAAGGGTCTTCTGTTGGTTCCGGTTTGTTTTCGTTGCGCACTTTTATAGTTAGTCTTGTCATCGCTTTAATTGTACCTGTGCTTTTGGCTGCTGTATTGAAAGAAGAGATAGGCACAAATTTCCTAGTATATTTTGGCTTTATTCTAGTATCTGTTTATGTCGGTGCTATGGTTAGTAAAACGAGTTCTGCGAGTTTGGATTCTGAGTCTGAAGAAGATGAAGACGATGATCGTGAACAGGGAACAGTAAAGTGGTTTAACTCCTCAAAAGGCTTTGGTTTTTTAACGATGGAAAATGGCGATGATGTATTTGTTCATTATCGAGCCATTCGTGGTCGTGGGCGTCGCTTTTTGGTTGAGGGTCAGTTGGTTCGCTTTTATGTTACTGAGGGTGAAAAAGGTAAGCAAGCTGAAAACGTATCTATTATCCGCGGTTAATTTATCAATCTATTTAAGAGGTAGTTATGGCAACGGTAACACTAAAAGGTAATCCTTTTGAAACGGTTGGGTCTCTTCCAGCGGTTGGCTCTGCGGCACCAGAGTTTGAGTTAGTAAAAACCGATTTATCTGTTACTACATTGGCAGATTATGAAGGTGCTAAATTGGTTTTAAATATTTTTCCTTCTATTGATACACCAACTTGTGCGACATCTGTCCGTAAATTCAATGAGTCTGCAGCAAGCTTAAAGGGTGTTAATGTCATTTGTGTTTCTGCAGATTTGCCATTTGCTGCGGCACGTTTTTGTGGGGCTGAGGGTATTGATAATGTCGATACTGGTTCGACTTTTCGCTCAACATTTGGCGATGATTATGGATTAACTTTTGCCACTGGTCCATTAACAGGGCTTTTGTCTCGTTCGGTTGTCGTTCTGGATGAAAAAGGAACCGTTATCTATGTAGAGCAGGTTGCTGAAACGGCTGATGAGCCTAATTATGAAGCTGCTTTAGCTGTATTGTCGTAAAATTTTTTACTCAATAAAAAGGCCTTTCTAATTATACTTAGAAGGGCCTTTTTTATTTTTTGGTTTCGTCGGCTTTAGTCTTTCTGTACAGGTATCGTGTTGGTGGTTCTTTCAATGCTGTTGTCTTTGTTTAAATAGACTAGTTTAGGCTTGAATTTATTTGCTTCCGCTTCATCCATTTGGCCATAAGCCGCGATAATGACTCGATCTCCAACCTGTACTTTTCTAGCGGCAGCGCCATTCATTGAGATGGTGCCAGATCCTGATTCTGCCAAGATGACATAGGTGTGGAATCGCTCGCCATTATCGACGTTGTAGATATCGATTTGTTCGAATTCTCTAAAACCTGCGAGCTCTACAAGGTCTTTATCTATGGCGCAGGAACCATCATACCAAAGCTCTGCTTGGGTAACGCTAGCCATATGAAGTTTGCCTTTAAGAAGTGTGATTTGCATGTGTTAGGTCTCTATAGTTGTTTCAGTATTTTTATTTAGTTCCAGATAAATGGACCTTCCCCGTGACTATTAATTCGCCACCATTGATCCGGATCTTGATTGCCTTCTTCTTCCCATCCTTGAAAGTTGCAGCGCACTTCGCAGTTTAGGGCTCTGAAAGCCTGTTTTGCACAGGTAATGTCGTCTTCCCAGGGGGTCTTATCTGAGTTGAACCAGATTGATGTAAAGCGCTTTCCTGCAGCTTGCTCTAAAATAGTGACTTCAATTTTATGATTATCAACTTCGATGACAGCCTTAGTGCAAAGATTTGATGGGCTGCTTTGACTGATAAGAGTGAATGTCTCTTCAAGCCAGGCTATTATGTTTGCTGTCGGGCAGGACAATACATAGATTTCAATATCTGTTTGCATTGCTCTAATCCTTCTTTTTTATCATGTGATAAATTCTTAAAACACTCATGGATAGATAGCCGACAAGTGTCCATAAGACACCACAACCAGCAACAATTAAACCGAATAGTGCCATGATTTCTTGTGCGAGTGATTCTACAACAACTCTATCTGCAACCATGAGCATAAGGACGCCAAAGACAAAAATTAACCCACCTTGAATCATTTTGATTAGTGCAAGTCTTGGATTGTTGCCTAGCTTCATTGCTAGTTTGTGTATGGCTGTTCTCATTTAAGTTCCGGTCTAAGCGTTTTTCGCAAAGAGGTTAGTTAAAATTCGGGAATAAATTTTTGAAAGTTGATTCAGGCTGTCAGCTTCTACGCATTCGTTAATTTGGTGGATCGTTGCGTTGATAGGGCCAAGCTCAACTACTTGAGTGCCCATTTTGGCAATGAATCGGCCATCAGAAGTACCGCCTGAAGTTGATAGTTTTGGTGTAATGTTAACTGTGTTTTGAACCGCTTTAACAATGGCATCAACCAGCTCCCCTGGGCGGGTTAAGAAAGGCAGGCCGTTGTATGTCCAATCAATATCATAATGTAAGTTATGTTTATCGAGAATGTCTAATACACGCACTTTGAGTGCATCAAAATCTAACTCTGAAGAAAAGCGGAAATTAAATTGTGCGTTTAGTTTGCCAGGAACCACATTGGTTGCACCTGTGCCGGCTTGGATATTTGATACTTGAAAACTTGTAGGTGGAAAAAAATCGTTGCCATCATCCCAATGAGTATTGGCCATTTCTGCAAGTGCTGGTGCGGCTAGATGGATTGGGTTTTGTGCTAAATGTGGGTAAGCAACATGACCTTGTTTTCCATAAACTGTTAGGTCACCGCTAAAGGATCCACGTCGGCCATTTTTAATGATATCGCCTAATGTTGTTGTGCTGGAGGGTTCGCCCACTATGCACCAATCTACTTTTTCATTTCTCTCCATAAGTGCATCAACGACGCGTGTTGTGCCATCGACAAATGGGCCTTCTTCGTCACTGGTTATGAGAAAAGAGATTTGGCCTGGGTGATCAGGGTGTTTGCTAATAAATTCTTCAACCGCTGTAATCATTGCGGCAAGGCTACCTTTCATATCTGCGGCGCCACGACCGTACAGCATGCCATCTATAATCTTTGGTGAAAAAGGTGGTACTTTCCATTCTGATTCAGGGCCTGTTGGCACTACATCAGTATGTCCAGCAAAGCAAAGGTTAGGGCCAGTCTTGCCTCGTTTTGCATAAAAGTTTTTGACCTCGCCGAAAGGCATGTATTCGATTTCAAAATCAAGCTGCTTAAGCCTGTCTATCATTAGATCCTGACATCCAGCATCCTCTGGTGTGACAGAAGGACGTGACATAAGATCGATGGCGAGTTTTAGAGTAGGAGATAAGTCAGACATTCTTTACCTTTGTGTTGGTTTTCGCTACCTTATGAAAGATCCTGTTACTATAACAGGAGTTTCAAACTAAGGTGGGATTATGAAGTTAGGTGTTGTTGTTTTTTTAGGTTTGATTTCTACTGGTTGTAGCCTTTTTCAGCAACCTGTTGTTCAGGAGTCGTATTTTGTTCCTGTGATCCGCTCTGATAATTCTTCTTCTGGTTATACGCCTTCTGTTACGCCTATGGTGTCACCTAGACCTCAAAAAGAAAGACCACGAATTTATACTCCAGTTCTACGTTAAAGTAGCTTTTGGCTATATTCTTCGGGGTTGAATCCTAATAGGATTTCATTATTTACCATAATTAGTGGGCGTTTAATCATTGAGGTTTGTGACAGTATTGTATGGACCGCTTTCGTATTATCCATCATACTTTTTGTTTCCTCATCCAACTTTCGCCAAGTGGTACCGCGTTTATTAATGACGTTCTCCCATCCTAGTTCATCAATCCAGGCTTTTGCAGTCGCTTCGTCTAGACCTTCTTTTTTGTAGTTATGGAATTGGTACTCTAGGTTGTTTTCTTCTAACCAGCGAAAGGTTTTTTTCATGGTATCGCAGTTTTTGATGCCAAATATTTTAATCATATCTTGCTCTCCCAATGCGCCATGTTGAACTTGTGTCAAAATGGCGCTTTTGGTTTTGTTATTAGTTATGGGCGTGAAGTGCTTCGTTTAATTCGATAGCGGTTTTATTGGTTTTACATTCAATGGCACCTGTCGCTGAATTGCGACGGAATAATAGATCTGACTGGCCAGAAAGCTCACGGGCTTTTACTGTAGAAACCACTTGGTTGTTTTCATCCAGTACCGCCACTTTAGAGCCTGCGGTAATATAAAGGCCCGATTCAACAATGCAACGATCGCCAAGGCCAATACCGATACCGGCATTTGCGCCGATTAGACATTTTTCGCCAACAGCGATGACGATATTGCCACCACCAGACAGAGTTCCCATTGTTGAGCAGCCGCCACCAAGGTCAGAGCCGTTACCTACTACAACGCCTGCAGAAATGCGCCCTTCAACCATGCTGTTGCCAAGAGTACCTGCATTGAAGTTAACAAAGCCTTCATGCATTACTGTTGTGCCTTCAGCAAGGTGTGCTCCTAAGCGTATGCGAGCCGCATCGCCAACGCGAATGCCTGTTGGAACAACAAAATTTAACATTTTAGGGAACTTATCAACGCTGAATACTTCGATTGTGCGACCTTCCATGCGAGCACTTAATTGGCGATCTGCAAGTTCACGAACATCGATAGGGCCTTCGCTTGTCCAGGCTGTATTAACCAAGAGGCCAAACATACCATCTAAGACAGTGTTGTGCGGCTGGACTAAACGATGAGAGATAAGTTGAAGCTTTAAGTAAACTTCAGCTTGGTTGCTTGGGGCTTCGTCGGTTGCCAATATGCAAAGAATAATAGGTTTGGTTGACGCTTTTAGACGAGATGCTAATTCGGCTTGCTCAATATTGCCTGCCTTCAAAAGGTTCATATGTAAACGGTTCAAATCGCCTTCGTCTAATACTAGCGTGCTGTTCCCGCCTTCATAATTTGTGCTTTCCAATAGGGCGTCTAAGGTGTTTTTTTCTGCACCTAGACTTGGTGTAGAGTAAAAAACTTCTAGCCAGTCACCTTCTTTGTTTTGTGTTCCGATGCCAAGGCCGAATGCGAAAATTGTATTGCTCATGTAATTTCTCCAAATGAGATCTAAGGGGATAGGGTTATCTGCGACTTAGGAAGTCTCTAATTCTCTTTGCTGCTTCAACGCACTCAGATTCTTCTGCTACTAACGCCATGCGAACATGGTTGTTTCCAGGGTTTGTGCCTTCTACTTCTCTACCCAAGTAGCTACCTGGTAATACTAAAACAGATTCTTCTTGATATAAGGCGGTGCAAAACTCTTCGTCGGTCATACTCAGTTTTGGCCAAAGATAAAAGCCAGCTTCGGGTTTAGAGACAGGCATGACAGGTGATAAAATATCTAAAACCGAATCAAATTTGCGAGTATATATTTCACGGTTTTTAATAGCATGTTCTTCATCGTTCCAAGCGACCACAGATGCATCTTGGTGATGAATTGGCATGGCGCAGCCTTGGTAAGTACGGTATAGAAGAAATGGCTTAAGAATGGTGGCGTCGCCAGCAACAAAACCAGAACGCAGTCCAGGTAGGTTAGAGCGTTTTGATAAAGACTGGAAAATAAGGCAGTGTTTATAGTCTTCGTTGCCAAGTTTTTGGCAGGCTTCAAGGAGGCCTAGTGGTGCTTTATCGCCAAAGTAAATTTCAGAGTAGCATTCATCAGCGACAATGGTGAAATTGAAGGTTTTGGCTTTTTCTATTAAATAAGCGTATTCCTCTAGTGTCGTGATGCTACCGCTTGGGTTGTTCGGCGAGCAAACAAATAAAACTTCACAGCGCTGCCATGTCTCGTCATCGACACGTTGATAATCCACTTTGTAGTCGGTCTCGGATCCACAAGGCAAAAAATGTAGGTCTGCTCCGGCAAGAATCCCGGCGCCTTCATAGATTTGATAAAAAGGGTTTGGACTGACGACAAGAGAGTCTTGCTTATCACCAACTAAGGTTTGGGTGATGGCAAATAAAGCTTCTCGAGTACCCGTAACCGGTAAAACTTCTGTTTCTGGGTCGAGCTTTGATAAATGAAAACGACGTTTGGCCCACTGGCTGATAGCGTCTCGTAGTGGTAATTCGCCTTTGGTGCTTGGATATTTGCTTACGCCACCTAAACTCTTAGCCAGTGTTTCAATAACGATGCTTGGCGCTTCATGCTGGGGCTCCCCAATTGTCAACTTAATCAGTGTTTTTTCAGGATTAGGTTGTAGCCCTTCTATTAGCTCTGCAAGCTTTTGGAAGGGGTATGGGTGCAAAGAATGTATAAGAGGATTCATTTTTTTAGTCCATTGCTTGAGAAAAACGGTCTATTTTCTCTTTTAAAAGGGTGCAAATGTTGTTCATGGTATCTGGGTCGGTGATTAGATCACCATTTTCTTCTGTTATGTAAAAGGTGTCTTCTACACGCTCGCCAAGGGTAGCGATTTTGGCTTTGTGAAGCATAATATTATTGTTCATAAAAAATTGCCCTACTAGAGCAAGTAATCCAGGTCTATCCGGTGCTGTTATCTCAAGTGCAGACCAAACTTCTTCGGGTTGACTGACAAAGTGGGCGGTTGAAGGGGAGTTGAATATTTTCAAAATCCTTGGTGTGTGACGCTGTACGACACTCTCGTAAAGAGAAGGGGTTTCCAGTTGTGCCATAAGAGTATTGCGAATTAAGGATATGCGTTCTTTATCTAGGTGAAGGTTGGAGTCGTTATCATTGCCATCCATAACAACAAAACTATCTAGGCTGTAGTTGTTGGTTGTGTGGCTGATTTTAGCATCAAGTATGGTTAAACCAAGTTGCTCGAATGTCGCTGCTGTGACTGCAAACAAGTGTTTGGTGATTAAGGTGTAGATAAATATTTTACTAGCACCTGAGAAATTTCTACCACCAAGTGGGGTGATCGCAATGAGGGGTTTTGTGCTTGGTCTATGACGAAGAATGGCTTCGGTATTCCATGCGATTTCATCACCATTTGAGCGAATGAAATATTCCTCTTCGATTGTGTCCCAAATGTCTTCGGCTTCCATGATGTCGACATTGCGTTCAATCATGATTTCTAAAGCACGTTGCTTATGCTCATCGCTGATCATATCGGCATCGATAGGGAAGTCTAACCCGCGTCGTAAAGCGCGCTTGGTTTCTAGGTACAGCTGGCGCATCAGAGAGGCTCTCCAGCTATTCCACATGGTTGGATTGGTGGCATTGATATCAGCAACCGTTAGAATAAACAAATAATCTAGGTGCTCTTGATCTTTAACGTAGCTAGCAAATTCCCAAATCACTTCAGGATCTGATATATCTTTACGCTGAGCAGTTACAGACATAAAAAGATGGTTTCTAACTAGCCAGACAACCAGTGCTGTGTCTCGTTTTGATAGACCGTGACGTTCACAAAAAGCTTGGGCATCGACGCAACCCAGTTCTGAGTGGTCTCCTCCACGTCCTTTGGCAATATCGTGGTAGAGGCCAGCGATGTACAAAAGCTCTACTTTTTCTACGTGACGAATTACTTGAGCGGAGATTGGGAATTTTTGTTTTGATTCGGGTTGTAATAGGCGGCGTAAATTTTCTACTAACTGTAAAGTGTGTGCATCAACTGTATATATATGAAATAAGTCGTGCTGCATTTGACCTATGATTGCACCGAACTCTGGTAGGTAGCGTCCCAATAAGCCAAGATGCTTCATTGATCTAAGGATGCTGGTTAATCGATAGCGGCTAGCGATAATATCTAGAAATAAATCTGTGTTTATTTTGTTGTTTCTGAAATCGTCATCAATAAGGTCTAGGCTATCGCGTAGCTGTCGCATAGTGTTAGCGCGAATGCCTTTAACATTTTCATAGCTGCCCAGTAGTACATAGATTTCAAGCATACTGGAAGGGGTGTCTTGAAATAGCGTCGTAGAGCGTGCTTCCAGTTGGCCGTTTGCAATTTGGAAATTGTCATTGAGTACTTCAACTGAATTGATGGCGTCTTTCGCTAGAAACGATTCTTCAAAATGTTGAAGTAGTAGGTCATTAAGTTGTTGTATGGCCGCAACACTTTGGTAATAGCCTTGCATAAAGCGTTCAACGTTACGCTTTAAATCATCATCATCAAAACCAAATAGTTTGGTTAGGGTGCGTTGGTGGTCGAAAAGCAGTCGGTCTTCTTTGCGGCCAGCGATCATATGCAGAGCCCAGCGAATCCGCCATAGATGGCTTACGGCACCTTTGAGTTGTATGTATTCATCTTCGGATAAGAACTGTTTGTCTATAAGGGCGCTAAGTCTATGGGTGTGTAAATGGCGTTTTGCTACCCAGTCAATGACTTGCATGTCTCTGAGACCGCCAGGGCATTCTTTTAAGTTAGGCTCTAAGTTATAAGCGGTGTTTTGGTATTTTGCATGGCGCTGCTTTTGTTCGGTCAACTTCGCTTTATAAAAAGAGTGGCCGTCCCACATTTGAGAGATGTCTATGTGTAACTTTAGCGTGGCGAGTAGATCTTCAGGGCCAATCAGGGTTCGCGACTCAATTAAGTTGGTGATGATGGTGATATCTTTTGCTGCCATCTCAGAGCATTCGTTTATGCTGCGAACGCTATGCCCAACATCTAAGTTGATATCCCAGAGAAAGGTAATGAAGGCTTCAATTTTACTTTTTGGTGGTTGTGTACCATCCGCTAATAGAATCAGTAAATCGATATCCGATTTTGGGTGTAATTCCCCTCGACCATAACCACCAACAGCAACTAAGCTGACCTGTTGTTCTATGTCTAATTTTTTAGACGTCCAAGCAGCTTGCATAATTTCATCGTAAAAGGACGATAGCCCTTTGACGAGCTTTTCAATTGGATATAACGAGTGAAAAAGATCGTTATAAATGGTGGTTTTTTCTTCAATGATGGCTTTGTAACGAGAAACAGAGCAGTTTGCTTGAGAAAGTTCTTGTCTTTCTTCTGTTGTTAAAAGTGGCGGAGCGTCTGGAAAAGCAGGGAAGTCCATACAAAAGCCTCAGAGAATAATGATTGAGTGTTAATGTTATAAAGAGCTGCTCGCTTATCTAAGAGAAGCGAGTTTCTTCTGGGCGGCGGGTGAGTACTTCAACCCCATCAGCCGTAACAAGTAGAGTATGCTCATATTGAGCGGATAAACGACCATCTTTGGTTTTAGCAATCCAGTTGTCTGGGCCGGTATGTTTAACCTGTTTTTTACCCGCGTTAATCATCGGCTCAATAGTAAGGGTCATGCCTTCCTCCAGCATAACGCCGGTTCCAGCTTTGCCGTAGTGAGCAACTTGTGGCTCTCCGTGAAAAGTGGTACCAACACCATGACCGCAATACTCTTCGACAACTGTGTAGTGGTTTTTGTGGGCATGAGCTGAAATGGCTGCGCCGATGTCGCCAAGGCGTGTACCAGGTTTTACCATATCAATTGCAAGATATAGGCATTCCTGTGTCACTTTTGCTAGACGCTCTGCGTGAGGCAGGGCTGGACCTGCGAAAAACATTTTGCTGGTATCGCCGTAATAACCATCTTTGATGATAGTGATGTCAATGTTGACCACATCGCCCTTTTTTAGCGCTTTGTCATTTGGGATACCGTGACAAATAACGTCATTAACAGATGTGCAGCAAGATTTGGGGAAACCGTGATAATTTAAGGGAGCTGGAATGGCACCTTGAACATCAACAATATAGTTGTGCGCAATGATGTCGAGTTGTTCTGTGGTAACGCCAGGCACGACAAATTCTTCTAGCATCACTAAAACATCGGCCGCTAGTTTGCCTGCGGTTCGCATGCCTTCTATATCACTGATGTCGGTAAAGTGTGTTGATGCAGGACGAGGCGTCCAGCTTGGAACCTCAATGCGTCCGTTTTGAGTTAGTTCTTTAACTTTTTGTAGGGTTTCATTGCTCATAATTTGTATATCTTTAAATAGTTTGTATCTAGGTTGGCGGATATTCTACATGACTTAAGCAGTAGAATCGCCTCTCAAATAGAAAAAAACGTGACTCTTACGGTATGTAAAAAATGCGTTCAAGTCTTTTGGTTTTTACCTGAATGTGGTATAAAACGCCGGCTTGTTAGGCTTGTGCCTAAAATAAGTGAATTTACTTAAATTAACGATCTTGCCGCTATTGAAGAAAGGGTCTTGGGTGTCTTAGGTTGCTTTAAACCTTATTTGACTGACGCTTTCGGCTGGTAAGCTTAAATAACCCAAATTAAAGGATAGTAAAATGCCTACAGTTTCTATGCGCGACCTATTATTGGTTGGTTCACACTTCGGTCACCAAACTCGTTACTGGAACCCAAAAATGAAACCTTTCATTTTTGGTGCTCGTAACAAGATCCACATCATCAACCTTGAGCACACTGTTCCAGCTCTTAACAATGCTCTTGAGCTAGTTAAGAAAATGGCTGAAAACAAGAACAAGGTTTTGTTTGTTGGTACTAAGCGTGCCGCATCTAAAACGATTAAAGAGCAAGCTGCTCGCTCTGGTATGCCATACGTTAACCACCGTTGGTTAGGTGGTATGTTGACTAACTACAAAACAATTCGTGCATCTATCAAGCGTCTTCGTGAGCTTGAAACTCAAATGTCCGATGGTACTTTCGATAAGCTGACTAAAAAAGAAGCTTTGATGCGTACTCGTGAGCTTGAAAAACTTGAGCTTTCTATGGGTGGTATCAAGGATATGGGCGGCCTTCCTGATGTATTGTTTGTTGTTGACGTTGATCATGAACGTATTGCTATTAAAGAAGCAAACAAATTAGGCATTCCTGTTATCGGTATCGTTGATACTAACAGTAATCCAGATGGTGTTGATTACATCATTCCAGCTAACGATGATGCTATCCGTGCAGTTCAATTGTACGTTGGCGCTTTTGCTGATGCAGTTCTTGAAGGTCGTAATGCGACTGCTGGTACTGCAGACGAATTCGTTGAAGTAAGCGAAGCTACTGAAGCGTAAGCAAACTTTCTAGTTTGTTCTGGTTTCTAAAGGGAGGTGTCTTACCTCCTTTTTTAAATTTGAATTGGTATAAAGAGGATTTAACATGGCCGCAGTATCTGCAGCATTGGTAAAAGAGCTACGTGACCGTACTGGCCTAGGCATGATGGAGTGCAAAAAAGCACTTGTCGCTGCTAACGCTGATATCGAAGTGGCTATCGAAGAACTACGTAAATCAAGTGGCATGAAGGCAGCTAAAAAGGCGGGCCGTACTGCAGCGGAAGGTACAATCATTATGCGTGTAGCTGATGATGCATCTTACGGTGTCTTGGTTGAAGTTAACTCTGAAACTGACTTCGCTTCTCGTGACGAAGGCTTTATTTCTTTTGCAAACAAAGTGGCTGATGCTGTTTTTGCAACAAAAGAAACAGATATGGCTAAAGTTATTTCGGGCGAAATGCTTGAAGCTCGTGAAGCTTTGGTTCAAAAAATTGGTGAAAACATTACACCTCGTCGCGCTGTGGTCCTAGAAGGTGGTTTGATTAATGGTTACCTACATGGTAATGGTCAAATCGCTGTGTTGACGCAGTTGGAAGGTGGTGATGCAGAATTGGCTAAAGATGTATCTATGCATGTTGCCGCTGTTTCTCCTCGCGTTGTTCGAGGTGAAGATATGCCTGCTGATGTTCTTGCTAAAGAAGAAGAAATTATTCGTGCACAACCTGATATGGCTGGTAAGCCTGCAGAAATCGTTGATAAAATGATTGTTGGTCGCATGAAGAAATTTTTGGCTGAAAACAGCTTAGTTGAGCAGCCATTTGTTAAAAATCCAGAAATTAAAGTTGGTCAGTTGGTTAAAGAGGCTGGTGCAACTGTGACTTCTTTCGTTCGCTTAGAAGTAGGTGAAGGTATTGAAGTGGCTGAAGTGGATTTTGCCGCAGAAGTAGCAGCACAACTTAAAGGTTAATTCTTAGTTGTAATGTCTTGCAAAAAAAAGGGGCAGCTTGACTGCCCCTTTTTATGAGAGATGAATGCGATGAGTGTCGGTAAGTTGACCTCAGTTTTTAAAGATATGAAACCATTGCCGGAGGTTGATATGCCAAAAGAAAAGAGTCCAAATTATAAAAGAATTTTGCTTAAGTTAAGTGGCGAAGCCTTGATGGGGGATGAGTCCTTTGGTATCGATCCTAAAGTATTAAACCGGATTGCGCTTGAAATAGGTCAGTTACGAGGCATTGGTGTTGAAGTTGGTATTGTTATCGGTGGTGGTAACTTGTTTCGTGGCCAAGCATTGAGCCAAGCAGGAATGGATCGTGTTACTGGTGACCATATGGGGATGCTAGCAACCGTTATGAATGCACTCGCAATGCGTGATGCATTGGAGCGTGCCAATATTGCAACGCGTGTGATGTCGGCAATTACTATGACGGGGATTGTTGAGCCTTATGATCGTCGCCGAGCTATGCGTTTAATGAAAGAAGGTGATGTACTTATTTTTTCTGCCGGCACGGGCAATCCTTTTTTTACAACTGACTCTGCTGCTTGTTTACGTGGTATTGAGATTGACGCTGATGTCGTGCTGAAGGCAACGAAAGTTGATGGAGTTTATTCTGCTGACCCAATGAAAGATCCTACAGCCGTGAAATATGATACATTGGGTTATGATGAAGTTCTTGAAAAACAATTAGGCGTAATGGACTTAACGGCTATTTGTTTGACCCGAGATCACAGCATGCCAGTTCGCGTATTTAATATGAATAAGCCGGGAGCCTTGGTGAATATCATGGTTGGTGGCAGTGAAGGTACACTGATTAAGTGAGGAAGTTATGATTAACGAAATTCTTAAAGATGCAGAAGACCGTATGAGTAAAGCAGTGGCTTCTGTTGAGTCTGCTTTTAAAAAAATTCGTACAGGTCGAGCCCATCCTAGCATTTTAGATTCAGTCAAAGTGAATTACTACGGGGCTGAAACGCCATTAAGTCAGGTCGCTAATATCACGGTTGAAGATGCTCGTACTCTTGGTATTTCGCCTTGGGAGAATAATCTAGTTCCTGAGATTGAAAAAGCTATTATGAAATCGGACCTAGGTTTAAACCCAGCCACTAACGGAAATCTTATCCGCATTCCTATGCCAGCTCTGACGGAAGAGACCCGTAAAAATTATTTCAAACAAGCCAAAAATGAAGCAGAGAACGGCCGTATTGCGATTCGTAACATTCGTCGTGATGCAAATGGCAGTCTTAAAGACCTAGTGAAAGAAAAAGAAATCTCTGAGGACGATGAGCGTCGTGGTCAGGATCAAGTTCAAAAAGTAACAGATAAATATGTTGCTCTAGTTGAAGAGCGTCTTACTGCAAAAGAAAAAGACTTGATGGAAATCTAATGAGGAAGCGAGCTTCTAAGCTCGCTTTTTTTTATTGGCTAAGGTTACGCTATGTCTAAATTAGATGGCGCTGAAGTAAATTCAGACGTCGTACCTGCTCATATCGCCATTATTATGGATGGTAATAATCGTTGGGCAAAGAAAAAACACCTTCCAAGTATTGCTGGGCATACAGCAGGGGCCTCTGCCGTAAGGAGAACTGTTGAGGTTGCTGCAAAGTCTGGTGTCAAAGTATTAACCTTGTTCGCATTTTCTAGTGAAAATTGGAAGCGACCTAAGCCTGAGGTTGATGGGCTGATGGGGTTGTTCATGCGTTCTTTGAAAAAAGAATTAAAGCGTCTAAATGAACATAAAATTCGTCTCAAAGTAATTGGTGATATTTCTGGTTTTAGTAAACCGTTACAAGAGCAAATACAGCGGGTAGAAGATGCCACAAAAAACCATGGTCAAATGACCTTGGTTATTGCGGCAAATTATGGTGGGCGTTGGGATATAGCTCAGGCTACAAAGGCTGTGGTTGAACGTGTTGTGTCTGGTGAATTGTCTATAGATGATATTGATGAAGTCTCTTTAGGTGAGCATATACAGTTAGCGGATTTGCCTCCACCAGATCTATTGATTCGAACGTCTGGAGAGGAGCGTATTAGTAATTTTTTACTGTGGCAAACGGCTTATTCTGAGTTTGTTTTTCTTCCTGTGTTATGGCCAGACTTTGATCAGAGTCACTTTAAAAGTGCTATTGAAGTTTATCAAAGTCGTCAGCGTCGTTATGGTGGCCGATAAGTATGTTATTACCTAGAGTTCTTAGTGCCATTGTTATGGCTGTTTTGTTTGTTTGTGCTGTTTTTGTATTAGAAGAGCGTAACTTTATTTTAGCCTTGGCGGCAGTCGTTTTTATAGCTGGCTGGGAGTGGGCGCGTTTATCTGGTGTGCGTAATCAGTTTGGTCGCGTAGCGTTTGCCGCTGTAATTGGTTTTTCGTGTTATTTAGTCATGAACTTCAATTTACAAAAAATGTCTCTTTGTATTGCTCCTTTGTTATGGGGGCTGGCTTTGTATTGGGTTGTGCGTTATCCAGATCAACTCGTTTGGCGACTCAAATTTAGTCGTTTGTTATTTGGTATTTGCATTTTAGTGACAACTTGGTGTGCGTTAGTGGTTTTAAAACAGTCGGACAATTTTGTTGTTTGGGTGTTGCTTCTTATGGGCTTGATCTGGGGGGCGGATTCCGGTGCCTATTTTGCGGGTAGAGCATTCGGTAAAACAAAGTTAGCTAGGTTTGTAAGTCCAGGTAAATCTTGGGAAGGTGTATTTGGTGGTTTGGTATTGACTCAAGTTGGGGTGCTGATTTTTTCTTTGCTGAGTGGCTTTGAGTCATCTCAGTGGGCTGTATTGGCTATTATTGCATTTTTAACTTCCTCTGTGTCGGTGTTGGGCGATTTGACGGAAAGCCTTTTTAAGCGCCACGAAGAGCTGAAAGATTCCAGTCATCTTATTCCAGGGCATGGTGGTGTAATGGATCGTGTTGATAGTTTGACGGCTGCTGCACCTATATATGTTTTACTACTTAGTGTATTCGGGTGGCTTTAATGCAAGGTATTTGCTTATTGGGTGCGACAGGGTCGATTGGTCAAAGTACTCTTGATGTTATTGCTAAACACCCTGATAAATTTGTTTTAATTAGTGCTTCAGCTAATGAGAGTGTTGAGAAAATGGCGGATATATGTCGTCGTTTTAAACCCCAGCGAGTAGTGATGGGGTCTCAGAAGGCATGTGATGAATTGGCGCTAAAATGTAAAGACTTAGTAATATCGATTGAGTGGGGTGAAGAAGCGTTAGATAGTATTGCCTCGGATTCAGCAGTAGATCAGGTTATGGCTGCGATTATGGGGTTTGCCGGTTTGAAGCCTACCTTAGCCGGGATACGTGCCGGAAAGCGTATATTACTGGCTAACAAAGAGTCTTTGGTAACTGCGGGTAAACTATTTATGGATGAAGTTGCTCGGCATGATGTGATGTTACTACCTATCGATAGCGAGCATAATGCCATTTTCCAAAGTTTGCCTCAGGATAAAAAAGGGGCTCATAAACAAGATGTTTCTAAGGTAATTCTTACGGCTTCTGGTGGCCCTTTTAGGACTTGGGGGTTAAAGGATATGTCTCAAGTTACTCCTGAACAAGCCTGTAAACATCCTAATTGGTCAATGGGGCAGAAGATATCAATTGACTCTGCGTCTTTAATGAATAAAGGCTTGGAGTTGATCGAAGCTTGTTGGCTATTTGGTATTACGCCTGATGATGTTGAAGTTGTTGTTCATCCAGAAAGTATTGTTCACTCAATGGTTTCTTACCTCGATGGTTCTGTTATCGCCCAAATGGGTAATCCCGATATGAAAATTCCTATTGCTTATGGGATGAGCTGGCCTAATAGAATTGAGACAAATGTTTCTAGTCTGGATTTGGTGAACATTGCACGATTGAATTTTGAGGTACCAGATCTTGAACGTTTTCCTAATTTGAAACTGGCCGCTGATGCATGGTTTATGGGGGGTACAGCGATGGCTGTACTTAATGCAGCAAATGAAATTGCAGTAGATGCTTTTTTAAATCGCCAAATTGGTTTTCTTGATATTGCTAGAGTGAATGAAAAAGTTTTATCGACAGCCAATATTACGGCGGTGAATGCCTTAGATGATGTTTTTGAAGCGGATGGGTACTCTCGTCGTTTGGCAATGAATATGATTTCTCGCGGTGTTTTTGCATGATACAGAATATTCTTTACATTGTAATCGCGCTTGGTTTGCTCATCACATTTCATGAGTTTGGGCACTTTTATATTGCGCGACGTTGTGGTGTTAAAGTGCTGCGTTTTTCTGTTGGTTTTGGGAAGCCTATTTACCGCTATATTGGGAAAACAGGGACTGAATTTACTTTGGCAATGATTCCTCTTGGTGGTTATGTTCGTATGCTAGACGAGCGAGAGGGGAATGTTCCTGAAGCGCTGAGAGATCAAGCCTTTAATTCAAAAAGTGTTTGGCAGCGGATTGCTATTGTTGCTGCTGGTCCCATTGCCAATTTTATTTTGGCTATCTTTATCTACGCTTTGGTTGCTTTAATTGGTGTTCAATCAATTGCTCCTAAAGTTGGTAATATCCGTCAAAATTCTCCTGCCGCTCAGACTCAAATGAAAACCGGTGATGAGTTAGTTTCTCTTGCCGGTGAACCCGTTACATCCTGGGAAGACGTAAATTTAGTGTTAGCAGGCTTGATCGGTAAAACCGGAACCATTATTGTGCGTTACCAGCCTGAAGGGCTCGGGTCTTTGCGTGAAGATACTGTTAGTTTGAAACGGTGGTTGGTTGGTAACGAGCCAAATAATCTGATTAAGGCGTTTGGTTTATCTCCTTGGTATCCAGAAGTTGCTCCAGTTATAGCTCAGGTTGTGAGTGGTGGAGCCGCTGCAGAAGCAGGGGTTATGGTTGGGGATAAAATTTTAGAAATCAATAATCACCCCATGCCTAATTGGCAGCAGGTTGTCGATTTAATTCAGGCTAGCCCTAATAAAAAGCTAGCTGTGAAAGTTTTGCGAGATCGAGCTTTTATTAACTTATCATTGATGCCCAAATCAACAGAACATAATGGCAAAGTGATTGGTTATGTCGGTCTAGCTGTGGAACCGCCAAAATTAGATGAAGGCCTTATTAGAGAGCGTCATTATGGACCTCTTGAATCAATATCTTATGGGGTTGAGCAGACTTTTAAAATGGTATCTCTGACAGTCTCTTCTATAGGGAAAATGTTACAGGGATTGATTTCCGTTGAGAATTTGTCAGGTCCAATAACTATTGCAAAGGTGGCTAGTGCTTCAGCAGACTCCGGTTTGCAATCATTTTTAAGATTTATGGCTTACCTTAGTGTTAGCTTGGGTGTGTTAAATTTGTTGCCCATTCCAATGTTGGATGGTGGGCATTTATTGTTTTTTGGTATTGAAGCTATTCGTCGTAAGCCTGTTTCTGAAAAAATTCAGGGAATGGCTTATCGTATTGGTGCTTCTCTTTTATTTGCTCTAATGGCCGTTGCCATTTTTAATGATATTGCCCGCTTGTAGAGAGGTATGTGTGAAAGTCGTTTCGGTTGTATTTTTGGCTTTATTGAGCGTGCAGAGTTTTGCAAAAACAGTAGAGGACGTGAGAGTTGATGGGTTAGTCCAAATGCCTTCTGCTAGAGCATTTGATGTAATTGGCTTTGATAAGAATGAATCTTATGATTCTAATAAGGTTTATCAAGCAATTAACTCTCTTTTTGATACCGGCTACTTTAGTGATATTGATGTATATGAAGATAATGATGTTTTAATATTTGATGTTAAAGAGCGACCTTCAATAGGTAATTTGACTATAGAAGGTAACGAGCTAATTAAAACAGAAGATTTAGAGCGTGGTTTAAAGCTGTCAGGTTTAGAAATTGGTGAAATATACAAACCTGAAACATTAAATCAAATAGTTCAAGAGCTTCAGCGTCAGTACTATGCTCTTGGTCGTTATAGCGCTAAAGTTGATATTTCGGTCGAAGACATGCCGCGTAATCGTACTGGAATTGTCATTAAAATTGATGAAGGCGAAACGGCAAAAATCGTTCATATTAATATTGTTGGTAATCAGGATTTTGATCAGGAAACCTTAACTAAAGATTTTGAATCTAGAGAAACTGGTTACTGGAACCCCTTCAGCTCTGCTGATGAATACGCTAAAGGCAAAATAGAAGGGGATATTAATACCCTGAAAAGCTTTTATTTAGATCATGGCTATTTGGATTTTAGCATTGTTTCTAGTCAGGTGAGTTTGTCGCCAGATAAACGTGATGTTTATATTGTAATTAATCTAGAGGAAGGCAAACCTTATAAAATTAACGATGTAACGTTAAGTGGAAGCTTGCCTATTGCTGAGGATCGAGTGTGGAAGCAAATTACGCAGAAAAAAGGTGACGTTTTTTCTCGTAGTGAAGTGACTAAAATTATCGAAGGTATTTCTACTGAGTTAGGTGATGATGGCTATTTGTTTACCAATGTGAATGTAATACCTGAAAAACTTGATAACCATACAGTAAATCTTAGCTATCAAATCACACCTGGTCCAAAAGTCTATGTGCGTCGCATTACATTTAGTGGTAATAGTGAAACCCAAGATGAAGTACTGCGTAGGGAAATGACGCAATTTGAGGGCGCTTTAGCTACTCATTCGAAAATACAGTCTTCTAAGCGTCGCATTGAGCGCCTTGGCTTTTTTAGCAGTGTCGATTTAAGAACTCGTCCTGTTGCTGGAACATCAGATCAAGTAGACCTTGATGTCGTTGTAGAAGAACAGGCTTCTGGCAGTATTCAGGCTAGTATTGGGTATTCTCAAGAAGATGGTACTGTGTTGGGTTTTGGTGTTTCTAAACGTAACTTCATGGGAACGGGTAATAAACTGTCTTTTAATGCTACTCGAACGAATCAAAAACAGGATTATAGAATTTCTTATGATAATCCATTCTTTACTGTCGATGGCGTTAGTCGAGGTTTTCAGCTTTTCTATAAAACCAGTGATCATGCAGCCGACGATGTAGAAGATTACGACCTAGATGAAATTGGTGCCGGAGTGAATTATGGTTATCCCATTTCAGATACTCAGCGCTTATCGTTTGGGTTAACTGTTAAAGAGAGTACAGTAAAACTAGGCTTTGATCCTTCTAATGAAACAAAGGATTATGTAAATAAGCATGGAGATAATTACGATGACTATATTGCAAATATCGCTTGGAGTGACAGTGATTTAATTGGTGGAGTATTGCCAACAGATGGTTATTCGACAAGAGCTTCATTAGAGGTGTCGTTACCGGTTGGTGATCAACAGTATGCAAAACTTGGATTGACTTCCCAGCGCTATTGGAACTTAAGCGACTCTAATTTGTGGTTGTTCCGCCTCAAAGGTCGGTTAGGTTATGGAAAGGGCTATGGCGACACTCAAGAGCTGCCTTTCTTTGAAAACTATTTTGCGGGTGGTTCTTATTCTGTGAGAGGTTATGGAGCGTCTTCTTTGGGACCGAAAAACTCTTATGATGCCGGTTCTACCAATACGAGTTCGGCCTTAGGCGGTAATATTATGATGGCTGGTACGGCTGAACTTATTTTCCCTTTACCAATGGTTGAAGACCATAAATCAGTTCGAACGGCACTATTTTTAGATGGCGGTAATGTCTTCACTGATTCATGTCTTGTTAGCAATCCTAATTGTAATGCTGGTGTTGATCTTTCTGAAATACGTTATAGTGCCGGATTCAGCTGGACATGGATTACACCAATCGCGCCTTTGTCTTTTAACCTTGCTCGAGCTTTGAATGCAAAAGATGGCGATAAAACAGACTTTTTCCAGTTTCAATTGGGAACCACTTTTTAATTTAGAAAGTATGATTTAATAGGATTTTAAGATGAAAAAACTCATAACAGTTATTTTTACACTATGCTTTATTGGTAGTGTTCAAGCAACAGAAGTAGCCGTGGTGGATTTTAGAGCGGCGCTTTTACAAAGTAATATTGGTCAAGAAGCAGCAAAAGAGCCTAAACAAAAAGTAGCTGAAATGGATGCTCGCTTGAAAAAAGAGCAAGAAAAACTCGAAGCATCAGCAAAAGAATTAAAGCGTGATGAATTAACCTTATCTGAAGAAGAGTTTAAAAAGCGTCGTCAGCAACTAGCACAACAACAGAATCAAGTACGCGGTATGGCTGCAACTATGCAGCGTCAGGCTAAAGAGTTAGAGCAGAAATTAATACAGTCTCTGACTCCAAAAGGTGAAGCGGCACTTAAATCTTTGATAGATGAACGCAAATTAGATTTAGTATTAAATAGGCAACTAAGTTTGTATGCCAATGCGGATGCAGATATAACCGATGAGCTAGTGAAACGTATTAACAAGGATAATTAATCTATGAGCTATACGCTAGGGCAATTAGCAGCCAAAGTACAAGGGACGGTAAAAGGTGATGCTGGTCTAGTTATAGATAAATTAGGGACGCTAGAGAAAGCGACTCAAAGTGAGTTGAGTTTTTTAGCTAACCCGAAATACCAAAGTCAGCTGTCATCAACTTCTGCTGGAGCTGTGCTTGTTAAAACAGAAGAGCTTGCTGATCTTCTTGAAAATGCTATTGTGGTTGCTAACCCTTATCTGGCATTTGCACAGTTATCTCATTTATTTGCTCCTAAAACTCAATGTTGGTCTGGGGTTCATCCAAGTGCTGTTATTTCGTCAAAGTCAAAGATCGCAAATAATGTAGTTATATGTCCCAATGTGGTGATTGACGATGACGTAATTATCGAGCCTGATTGTATTATTGGCGCGGGGTGCGTTATTGGTCGAGGAGTGAAAATCGGCCAAGGCTCTCGTTTGTACCCTAATGTGACCCTCTATCATGATGTTGAAATCGGTTCAAAGTGTATTCTTCATAGTGCCGCAGTTATAGGTGCGGACGGTTTTGGATTTGCACCTAAAGAAGGTGGCTGGGAGAAAATAGACCAGTTAGGGGCGGTCGTAATTGGGAGTAATGTTGAGATTGGGGCAAGTACAACCGTTGACCGTGGTGCTATAGAAAATACTCAAATAGGTAATGGTGTTAAAATAGATAATCAAGTTCAAATTGCTCATAACGTCGTAATTGGCGATAATACGGCGATTGCTGCAAGCACCGCAATAGCTGGAAGTACAAAAATTGGTTCCTACTGTACTATTTCTGGTGGCGTTTGTATTGCAGGTCATTTGGTTATTACGGATCGAGTTCATATTACTGGTATGAGTATGATTAGTAATTCGATTACAGAGGAAGGTTCTTACTCTTCTGGAATGGGGATGGAGCCAACAAGTAAATGGCGTAGAACAGTTGCTCGAGTCAGAAGAATTGATGAAATGGCAAAACAGTTTTTACAATTGAAACAACAAATTAAGAAGCTTTCAGACAAGGTTGATGTTTAATGATAGACGTAAATGAAATTCGTCAGTATTTACCTCATAGGTACCCTTTTTTACTAGTAGATCGTGTTGTTGAGTTAAATCTGAACGATTCCATTGTTGGTTACAAAAATGTGACTATTAATGAGCCTTTTTTCAACGGCCATTTTCCTAATCATCCTGTTATGCCTGGCGTCTTAATTATCGAAGCGATGGCGCAAGTAGCTGGAGTTTTGGGTTTCAAGACCATGGACAAAAAGCCTGAAGATGGTTCTATTTATTATTTCGTAGGTGTTAATGATGCTCGTTTTAAACGTCCTGTAGTTCCAGGTGATCGCTTGCAACTTGAAGCTAAGATAGTTGCAGAAAAACGAGGTATTTGGAAATTTGAATGTAGAGCAACTGTTGACGGTGAGTTAGCATGCTCTGCAACTATTATGTGTGCAGACAGGAAAATATAGTGGCAATACATCCAACTACTTTAATCGATTCGAATGCAGAGATTGACTCCGATGTGGAAATCGGTCCTTTTTGTGTGATCGGACCGAATGTTAAAATTGGTGCTGGTAGTATCATTAAGTCTCATGTTGTCATTAATGGTCATACGACAATTGGGCGTAATAATGAAATTTATCAGTTTGCTTCAGTTGGAGAAGCGAACCAAGATAAGAAGTATAAGGGTGAGCCAACTCAACTAGTAATCGGAGACAATAACGTTATTCGAGAAAATGCAACGATTCATCGAGGCACTATTCAGGATAAAGGTGTTACGGTTATTGGTAACCATAATTTGTTTATGGCGAGTACACATGTCGGTCATGATTGTGTTGTTGGTGACCATAATATTTTTGCAAATTTTGCGGCTCTCGCAGGGCATGTGTTTGTTGGTGATAATGTTATTCTTGGTGGCTACGCAGGTATTCATCAATTTTGTCAGGTTAACTCCTTTAGTATGTGTGGCATGGGTTCTATGGTTTCAAAAGATATCCCAAGGTATGTCATGGTTTCTGGTAGTCCTGCAAAAGCGCATGGAATGAACTTTGAAGGGATGCGTCGGCGTGGAGTTCCTGCGGACATCATTAAAGCTCTGCGAAAAGCATACAAAGCTATTTATCTTAAAGGGTTAACACTTGAGTCTGCATTAGTTGAACTTGAGCAAGGGGATATTGCACACATTCCTGATGTCTCTGAGTTTATACTGTCAATTCGGCATTCGAAACGTGGCATAGTCCGATAGGTAGTATGTTTTAAAAGAAACCCCGGATTATTTCGGGGTTTTTTATTATCAGAGGTTTTATAAATGCAAGCGACATCTGTAACACGTTATGTGTTGGTGGCTGGAGAAGCTTCAGGTGATATTTTGGGGGCGAACCTCATTGCTCACTTAAAAGAGTTACAGCCTGATGCTGTTTTTGAAGGTATTGGTGGTCCGTTAATGAAAGCACAAGGTCTTAACAGTGTTGTGCCAATGGACAGATTATCGGTAATGGGTCTAGTGGAAGTTTTGGGTCGTTTGAGAGAACTGCTTAGTATACGTAAGAACTTATATCAATCTTGCTTACAAAATCCTCCTGCTGCTTTTATTGGTATTGATTCCCCCGATTTTAATATGCCGCTGGCGAGGAAATTAAAGCAAGCTGGTATACCTACCGTTCATTATGTAAGTCCATCAGTCTGGGCGTGGCGTCAAAAGCGAATTTTCAATATTAAGAAGTCTGTTGATTTAATGTTGACTCTTTTTCCTTTTGAATTACCCATTTATCATGAGCACAACATTCCGGTCGTTTGTGTTGGGCATACACTCGCCGATGAGATCCCGCTTGATAGTGATGTGGATTCGGCTAGAGAGGCTCTGCATTTAGGGCATATTAAAGGACCTGTTTTTGGTATTCTTCCAGGCTCTAGGGAAGGTGAAGTATCTAGATTAGCGCCTCTTTTCGTAGAAACCATTAAGTTGATTAAGCAAAAAGAGCCAAACGCGACCTTTTTAATGCCAGCAGCAAATCAAGAGCGCCGTATTCAGATCGAAGCCGTTTTACAAGCGGCTAATGCTGAAGCAATTGTTATCGATGGTCAATCACGGACTATTATGGCAGCGTCTGATGCTATTTTACTTGCTTCTGGTACTGCTGCATTGGAAGCCATGCTTATTAAGCGTCCAATGGTGGTGTCTTATCGGGTTAATAAACTTACGTATGCCATCATATCTAGAATGATGAAGGTTCCGTATGTTTCCTTGCCTAATTTGTTGGCGAATGAAGCCTTGGTGCCTGAGCTTTTACAAGATGAAGCGACACCAAACAATTTAGCTACTAGACTGATTCAAACATGGCGATCCTTCGTGGGTGATAAATCAATTCAAGCCAAGTATCTAGAGTTGCATACCATGCTACGAAAAAATGCTGGTGCTCAAGCGGCTAAGGCAATTGTTAGTATGTTGGAAGGAAAAGATAAGTAATGGAGCCTTTTGTTAGTCAGGTGTATTTTGGGGATTTATTGGCGGGTACTGATGAAGCTGGTCGAGGTCCATTGGCTGGTGAAGTGGTTGCTGCGGCGGTTATTTTAGATCCAAGAAATCCCATTGCTGGATTGGCGGACTCTAAAAAACTGAGTGAAAAAAGGCGCGAGGCACTATTTGTAGAAATACAAGAAAAAGCCTTAGCTTATAGTGTGGCTAGTGCCTCAATTGATGAAATTGACAATATAAACATTCTTCATGCCAGTATGCTGGCGATGTCTCGAGCTGTCTCTACGCTTTCTATCGCTCCTGAACATGTCTTGGTTGATGGTAATCGAATACCACCTAATTTACCCTGTTCAGCAGAAGCCGTGGTGAAAGGCGATGCTCGACAAGCCGCTATTTCAGCGGCTTCTATTTTGGCTAAAGTGACACGTGATAGGGCGATTGTAGAAGCCGCAGAAATTTATCCAGAATATGGTTTTGAAAAACATAAAGGTTATCCGACTGCCCAGCATCTAGAAGCGATTCGTTTGCATGGCATAACGCCTATTCATAGGCGCAGTTTTGGCCCAGTTAAGAAAATTTTAGAAGGATAATAGTTTGTCCACGTCATTTATACATTTACGAGTACATACCGAGTTTTCTTTGGTCGATGGCTTGGTAAAAATCAAAGGCTTACTTGGCACAACCGAGTTTATGTCTATGCCTGCTGTGGCTATTACAGATGAAAACAACTTATGTGGCTTTGTACGTTTTTATAAAGGGGCGATGGATAAGGGCATTAAGCCAATTTGTGGTGCTGATGTTGTTGTGGCTGAAGACGATGAGGTGGAATCGCGTTATCGTTTCACTTTATTGGCGATGTCAAATAAAGGTTATAAAAACATCATTGCTATCATTTCTAAAGGCTATCAACTGGGTCAAGTAGAAGGGCGGCCAATAGTCCAACGCGAATGGATCGAAGCGCATAGTGAAGACGTTATTGCACTGTCCGGTGCTGGTTTTGGCGATGTAGGATTTTTGATTCAAAAAGGTCGTCATGAGCAAGCTAAAAGCCGAATGGCCTATTGGATGTCTGTTTTCCCCAATCGTTTTTATGTCGAACTTCAGCGAACCAGTCGTCCGGGTGAAGAAAGTTACATTCATGCCGTCGTTCCCATCGCGAGTGAATTAGGTTGCCCTGTTGTGGCCACCAATGATGTACGATTTTTGAAACGTGAAAACTTTGATGCCCATGAGGCTCGAGTTTGTATTCATGACGGTGTGACAATAGACGACCCTCGTCGTGAGCGTCGTTACTCAGAAGAGCAATATTTTAAAACTCCTGAAGAAATGGCTGAGCTGTTTCAAGACATTCCTGAAGCACTTGAGAATACAGTAGAAATTGCTAAGCGTTGCAGTGTGGATGTTTTATTAGGTAAGTACTTTTTGCCTGATTATCCCGTTCCTGAAGGAATGACCATGGAAGAGTTCTTTAGCAAACTTTCCTATGATGGCTTGATAGAGCGGTTTAATTTTCTGACTAAAAAATATGGCGAGCGCATCGAAAAGCGTCGTCAGGAATACTGGGATCGATTGGATTTCGAACTAACTATTATTAATCAGATGGGGTTTCCAGGTTACTTCTTGATCGTAATGGATTTCATCCAGTGGGCGAAAGATAACGGTATTCCGGTAGGCCCTGGGCGTGGTTCTGGTGCGGGCTCATTGGTTGCCTATGCCTTGAAAATTACGGACCTGGATCCGCTTGAATACGATTTGCTGTTTGAACGATTCTTGAACCCAGAACGGGTTTCCATGCCTGACTTTGATATCGACTTTTGTATGGATAACCGTGACCGAGTGATTGATTATGTATCACGGACTTATGGTCGTGATGCGGTGTCTCAGATCATTACTTTTGGTGCCATGGCGGCGAAAGCCGTGGTTCGAGATGTCGCTCGTGTTCAAGGTAAGCCTTACAGCCTAGGTGATAAATTATCCAAACTGATTCCATTTGAAATCGGCATGACACTGCAAAAAGCGTTGGAGGAAGAGCCTGCTCTACCTGAGTTTATTTCTGGTGATGAAGATGCTGCTGAAGTGATGGAAATGGCCATGTCGTTAGAAGGCGTGGTGCGTAACTTTGGTAAACACGCTGGTGGTGTTGTTATTGCCCCCACTAAATTGATCGACTTCGCACCGCTGTACTGTGAAGAAGATGGCTCAGGCTTGGTTACTCAATATGACAAAAACGATGTTGAAGAAGCTGGCTTGGTTAAATTCGACTTTTTGGGTCTTAAAACCTTAACCGTTGTCGATTGGGCCGTTAAAAACATTGATACCATTAATGCACTAGAAGGCAAGCCACCACTCGATATTTCCCTAATAGATTTAGAAGATAAATCCACTTATGACTTGCTAAAGCGGGCGGAAACCACAGCGGTATTCCAGCTGGAATCTCGTGGTATGAAGGAATTGATCAAAAAACTTTTGCCATCGCGCTTTGAGGACATTATCGCCTTGGTGGCATTGTATCGCCCTGGACCATTGGGCTCAGGCATGGTGGATGACTTCATCAACCGTAAGCATGGTCGAGCTGAGCTGGCTTTCCCGCACCCTGATTATCAACATCAAGATTTGATTCCGGTATTGGAACCCACCTACGGCATCATCTTGTATCAAGAGCAAGTAATGCAGATTGCTCAGGTATTGGCTAAATTTTCACTCGGTGGCGCCGACTTGTTGCGTCGTGCCATGGGTAAAAAGAAGCCCGAGGTTATGGCTGAGCAGCGTTTGATTTTTATGGAAGGCGCGCTCAAAAATAATATTGATAAAGATTTATCAGGCAACATATTTGATTTGATGGAAAAGTTTGCAGGGTACGGTTTTAACAAATCCCACTCCGCGGCTTACGCTCTTGTGTCTTATCAAACCGCTTGGTTGAAGAATCACTATCCAGCGCCATTTATGGCAGCGGTATTGTCTGCGGATATGCAGAATACCGATAAGATCGTTATCTTCATCGAAGAATGCCGTTCCATGGAGTTGGCATTAGAACTGCCCAATGTAAATGAGTCCGTTTATAAATTTACCGTTAACCCTAAAGGTGCCATTGTATATGGCTTGGGAGCGATTAAAGGGGTAGGTGAAGGTCCGATTGAGGCCATTGTTGAAGCTCGTAAAGATGGCCCTTTTGAGCATATATTTGATTTCTGCCAGCGCGTTGGTAAGAAGGTAAACAAACGCGTGATGGAGGCTTTGGTTCGTTCAGGGGCGTTTGATACCATAGGTCCCAACCGAGCAACCTTGTTTGCGTGTATTGATGAGGCGCTTAAACGAGCGGTTCAAGATGCGAAAAACCAAGATGCAGGCATGATGGATCTGTTTGGTGTTGCGGTAGAAGAGAGTACGGAAGATGCTTATAAGGAAATGGGTATCCAGCATGAGTGGACACCGCGGCAGCGTCTTGACGGTGAAAAAGACACGCTTGGTTTGTATGTTACTGGTCATCCAATTGATGAGTATGAGAAAGAAATTCGTCGTTTTGCTCGCTCAAAAATTGTGGATTTACAGCCTAAGCGAGGTGATACGCAGATTATGGCGGGTTTGATCGTGGACCTGCGGATTACCAAAAGTAAAAAAGGTGGTAACATCGCTTTTGTTACATTGGATGATCGTTCTGCTCGTATAGAAGTGACCGTATTTCCGGATAACTACGACAGTTTTAAAGACGTTATTGTTAAAGATGAAGTGGTTGTCGTAGAAGGAGAGATTAATGTCGATGAATTTCGTGGCGGACAAAAAGTTATTGCCCGAAATATTCTTGATATTGCTCAGGCTCGAGTTCGTTATGTGGAAGCATTACGAATTACTTGGACATCAGAAACGGTAACGCCGATTGAAATTCAAGCTCTGGCGAACTATATGGAGTCATATAGGGGCGATGGTTGTGATGTGGTAATCGGCTTTGATACACCACAAGCATGTGGCGATATTCGTTTGGGATCGGGTTGGAAAGTTCGTCCGGACGATGAATTAATTCACCAACTTCAGAAACAATACGGTAAACAAAATGTTCAGTTAGTGTATACTTAGACTCATTTAATAGTTTTGGCAATGGAATGCGGCGTAGAGATGCGCTTAATAGAGCTATAGAGCAAACGGCCAGCTGCCTTTTGCCTTTGTATTTGATGCAACCAAACAATAGTGTAATTAAACCATGAATTTAGATTATCTCCCTTTTGAGCAGCCGATTGCTGAGCTCGAACAGAAAATTGAAGAGTTACGTTTAGTCGGTAACGATAATGAACTCAACATCAGCGATGAAATTAGTCGCCTTGAAGATAAAAAGACAGCATTAACTAAGAGTTTATTCAGTAATTTAGGGGCATGGGAAGTTTCTCAATTAGCGCGTCACCCAAAGCGCCCATACACTCTTGATTATATTAAGCATGTCTTTACCGATTTTGAAGAAATGCATGGTGATCGTCATTACGCTGATGACCGTGCTATTGTTGGTGGTATCGCACGCTTAGATGGTCGCCCAGTGATGGTTATTGGGCATCAAAAAGGTCGCGAAGTAAAAGAAAAAGTGCTTCGTAACTTTGGTATGCCTCGTCCTGAAGGTTACCGTAAGGCATTACGTCTTATGGAAACAGCAGAGCGTTTTAATATGCCTATTGTTACTCTCATCGACACACCTGGGGCATACCCTGGTATTGGTGCAGAAGAGCGTGGTCAAAGTGAAGCGATTGCTTTTAATTTGGCGGTGATGTCTCGTCTAAAAACGCCGATCATTTCTACTGTAATTGGTGAAGGTGGTTCTGGTGGCGCGTTGGCTATCGGTGTTTGTGATGAGCTAATGATGTTGCAATACGGTACTTATTCTGTCATTTCTCCTGAAGGCTGTGCATCTATTCTTTGGAAGAGTGCAGATCGCGCTTCTGATGCGGCTAAAGCAATGGGAATCACGGCTCAGCGACTACAAGAGCTTGGCTTTGTTGATACTATTATCCCTGAGCCTCTAGGCGGTGCGCACATTTCACATGAAGAAATGGCGCAGAGCTTGAAGAACAATGTTCTTGCGGCATTGGATCGTATGGAAGCATTAACGACCGAAGAGTTGTTGGCTCGTCGCTACAACCGTTTGATGTCTTACGGTTTATAAGCTTTTGTTTTCTCAAGAAGCCTCCTATATTTAGGGGGCTTTTTTGTTTCTTGCGCTTAAGGTATTTAGATCTAACACGCCATGACGAAACCTTCAGTATTTACTCCTCTTATTTCTTTGTCTCCTCTTCGCTTTAACTCTGAGTGGATAGAGGCTGTCTTTTCTAGAGCGGGCAAAGTGTGGATTGGCTTCAGTGGTGGAGTCGACTCTCATGTATTGCTGCATGCTTTGGTTGATCAGGTATCGTTAGAGCAAAAGCAAAAAATAGTCGCCTTTCATGTTCATCATGGTCTAAGTGTTAACGCCGATAACTGGTTAAGACATTGTGAGGCAGTTTGTGCCAGTCTGGGGGTCCATTTCGAAGCCGAACATGTTCAGTTAGAAGCCCAAGCTTCCCTTGAAGATGCTGCTCGTAATGCTCGTTATAAAGCCTTTCAGGCAATAATGGGTGATCATGATGTGATTTTGCTGGCTCATCATGCGGGAGATCAAGTGGAAACCGTATTGTTTAGGCTATTGCGGGGGACCGGTGGGAAGGGGTTGTCCGGAATTCCTTATGAAAGACGGTTGGGGGAAGGGAAGGCACGTTTGATCCGTCCTTTTTTGACTGTTTCAAAGCAAAATATTAAAGATTACGCTGAGCTGCATAATTTGGAATGGGTTCAAGACGAATCTAATATGGACGAGCGCTTTACGCGCAATTTTCTTAGACGAAGCGTGTTACCGATTTTGAAAAAGCGCTTTCCTAAGATGGAACATAATATTGTGTCCGGTGCGCAACGCATTGCAACGGATTACGCTATGTTGTCAAAATTTGCACAGCAACAGTTAGAGAGTTGGTGTAATGAGTTTGGCGGCTTGGATTTATCCTATATTGTAGATAAGCCATTTGATGAACGCCTTTTTTGGTGGCGGCACTTTTTACAGGCGAGCGGAGTGTCATTAACGCAATCGCAGTTAGAAAGTGTTGAAATGATGTTTTCTGGAGCCGACGATAAGCAGCCTGCCTTCGAATTTTCTCATGGTCGAATTATGCGACATCATAATGTTGTTTATCTTCTTCCGCTGGATGAACCTGTCAAACTGGCTTCTTTAGTGTCAGGCGAAGTATTACAACGGCCTTTTGACAGTCTAAGTGTACATGGCATCGAAACTTGTGAGTTGAAGTCTCGTCCATTGGGGGAGAGTTTAGTCATGCCTAATGGCAAAACGCGTAAATTGAAAAAATGGCTTAATGATGAAGCGATTCCAAGCTGGTGGCGTGATCACCTGCCATATATATATTGTGGAAATACGTTAATTGCTATTGGTGATCTTTGGCTGCATCCTAATTATCCCCATCTTACTATAAAATGGCAGCTTAATTTTGCTTTGCCATTGCCAAAAGCTGAATGTAGCTAATTGTTATTATTATGTTTTTATTTATCTGTTAGCTGCACATTTAGTTTGTTTTATAGAGATAAAATTCTATTCTTAATTATGTTGTCTCTTTTAGTATTTAAACTATTGCCTAACATTTAACGATAGGGTTGTAATGATGCTTAATGTGGTTGTTTTTGGCGGCTTAGAGTTTAGCCCCTTAGTCGTTTATTTTCCGATTGCTTTTTTGTTGGCTGCTTTAACACGTTTTGTACTTCACCGTTTGGAGTGGCATGACCGTATCTGGCGAGTCGCCTGGTTTGAGGTGTCGTTATTTGTTTGTTACTTGGCATTAACCGTATATTTATTAGGTGGAAGATAAATCAATGGCAAAATATCTACGTATTCTTTTGACAGTTTTGGTTGTTTTGGCGGCGGTTTTTGCAGGACGATGGGTATGGAATGATTATATGCATTCGCCATGGACTCGCGATGGGCGTATTCGTGCAGACATTGTTACTGTGGCGCCTGACGTGTCTGGATGGGTGACTGATTTAAATATTACTAATGATCAGGCCGTAAAAAAAGGCGACCTATTATTCAAGGTTGATCAAAAACGTTATCAAGCAGCCCTTAATCAAAGCAAGGCAAATACAGAAAATGCTTTGCATTCATGGCAGCTGGCAAAACATAAATACGAACGCCGGACTGCATTATTAAGTCAAAAAGCCATCAGCGCTGAAGATTTAGAGGCGTCACGTATTAGCACTGAAATAGCTAAGGCTAATTATGATTTGGCTGTTGCTAAGGAGGAGACGGCTCAGCTTAACTTAGATCGCACTGAAGTCTATGCCCCAGTATCAGGGCATATTATTAATTTAAATTTACGTCAGGGAAATTATGTTGGGCAAGGCTCGCCCGTTTTTGCCATTGTGCAGTCTGACTCTTTTTACGTCACGGCGTACTTTGAAGAAACTAAAATTCCACTCGTCCACTTAAACCAAGAAGCTAAAATTACTTTGTTAAGTGGTGGCAAGCCACTTACTGGTGAAGTGGTCAGTATTGGTAAAGCCATTGCCAATAGCAATACACAGGGTAATGGTCAGCTTTTGCCACAGGTTCAACAAACGTTCAACTGGGTACGTTTGTCACAGCGAATTCCTGTGGATATTAAGCTAGATTCGTCAAATGCTGAAAGACAACTTAGTGCTGGGATGACGGCCACTATTCATCTTACTCAGCAGTAGGGAGAATCGTTTTGGGGATCGTGCTTCGTAACCTGTTTTTACCCGAAAAACAGGCGGTTATTTTTGCCCTTAAAGGCGTCATTGCTATGGCTATGGCGCTAACGATTGCTCTTTCTTTGAACTTAGACCGCCCTTATTGGGCGTTAGTGTCGGCTGTTTTTTTACAAATGCGCCCCGAAAGTGGGTTGGTGGTTGAAAAGGCTATTTGCCAGATAGTTGGCACCATCATCGGCGGCTTGTTTGGTATTTTTCTGTTGACTCAATTCATGTCCTATCCCTATGTGGCCTTAGGTGTTTTGACTTTATGGTTGGGGCTTAACTCTGCACTGTCGGCTATGGTGCGACAAGCGAATTTTGTGTACGCCTTCGCCATGGCGGCAGTCACTTCTGAAATCATTGTCTTGATGGTTATGGCGAGCCCCACTACGGCTGATAGTCAGGCGGTTTTCAATATTGCTCAAGCTCGTGTGAGCGAGATCGTCATTGGTTCTATCTGCGCTGGTGTGGTGAGTCATATGTTCTGGCCAGTTAAAGTAAAAGACAGTCTGCAAATGCAGGCCAGATCGGTGATTAATCAAACGTTGCAGTATCTTGTTACCGAGTTAGATCGAACGGGAACTCATGAAAATCGCCATAAGCAAATTGATGGCATTATGGCAACGTTAGGTATGGTGAGCGAAGACTCTAGTGCCGCCAGCTATGAAGGCCCCAAAGGACCTGGGCGAACGCGAGCAGCGAATCAGTTGGCTCAAAAAGTATTGTCTTTGCTTGCTTTGGTTCAAATCTTTGGCCGTTTACAACGTCGCCATGCGGAGCTGATAACTCCGACATTGTCACAATTATTAGATAAGTTGCGTGAGGCATTTGGTCGGATTGCCGAATCCAGTGATTTTGAGTATTGCCTAGAGCAGGTAAAAATATTGCGTCGAGACCTTGCTGAGTATCGAGCAAATAACGAGCCAGAGTCGCCATTTGAATTGCACATGCTAAATGTAGGTGCAGAAATCACAGCTGAGTTGACGGTGTTGTTGCGGGCTTTTCGAGCACTAGAAAAGCGGGACAGTACGTTACTTAATGCGCCAAGTATGTTGACCTACCGAGACCCATTAGCGGGTTTTGTTGTTGGTTTACGAACCAGTGTGGTGTTTTTGATTGGTGCTTGTATTTGGGTGGGGACAGGTTCAACAGCTGCCTTGATGATTATGATTTTGCCGGTCATTTTTTCCATCATGTTAGCACGGCTGCCTTTGATGATTTTAAAAGTCGTCTTAAAGAGGCTTTTGCTTGGGGTGATTGTGGCCGTAGTCGTCGCTGCTTTTTTTGCTCTGAATTTATTGTCTCAAAGTTCAGGGCAGTTAGAGCTTTTATTGCTAATTCTAGCGGGTCCATATTTTATTGGGTTGCTGCTGCTTGCTGATCGTCAGACTTTGCCCTATGGACTGGGGTTCTGTATTCCGTTCTCTATTTTAGTAAGTCCGAGTCGGGATATGACACGCGCTTTTTCAATTGATTATACCGTTAGTTCTGCCATGGCCATTTTTACCGGTGTGTGTATTTTATTTTGGGTGTTCCATTTGATTACCGGTCCAAGTGTGCAGCTGTTGGTACATCGTATTTTCAAAACAACCTACCAAGATTTATTGGAAATTAGCAAGCACGCTAGTCCGACAGCTTGGTACAACCGCCGTATGGCGGATCGACTATTGCGCCTAACTAACTACGATCAAGGGTCGAAATCACGTGCCGTTACCGACTTAGCATTGACGGCATTAAACCTTGGGCATGTTTCGATTCGCCTACGGTCAATCTGTGAGAATTTAGCGGGCAAACAATTGTCAGTTTTGGATAACTGGCAGCGTGCTTTAGCGAATGCTTTCTTGCTAGCCAGTAAAGGGAAGTGTGATGAGGGGTTTACAAGTGCCAGTAACGCTTTATATGACGAGCTTTATAAACAGGTTGGCGACTCTAATCAGCTTGAAGCTATCCAAGGGATGTTTATTCGTCTCAATATGTCGTTTGAAAGAAGTGCCGAGGCCATTGCTGCCCAGCGCTAGCCTTAAGAGTCTAGGTGTTGATCTAGACTCTTATTAGCCAATCGGCTTGCTCTTTGTAAGTGGCCACCAATCTTGCGTTTAGACCATCGCTTTGATTAATTCTGTCCATCGCTTGTTGATGACTGAAATTCCATGCCTGCATATGGCGCTTTGCTAATCGTTCAATGGCGATTTCAACAGGAATGTCTAAAAACCAATGTTCATCAAACAGTCTTCTGGCTTCATGCCAGCCATCTTGCTGATGTAGCAAATACAGCCCTTCAATCAGTATGACCTTAGTATCTTTGGTTATCGATAAATCGTCTTCAATAGGATCGCCTAGCGCATGGTCAAAACTTGGCCAGAAAATATCCTCTTGTCGATAGCCTTGTTTAATTTTCTTCACTCGCTCAATAAAACCTAGGCTATCAAATGTCCAAGGGGCGCCGCGTCTTGCAAACGCTTCATCATCGTTTGGTAAAGCACGAAGTTGAGCTTTAGAGAGATGAAATCCATCCATCGAAAGGCAAATCACTGACGTGTTTTTTTGCTTTGAAAAATAGTCAATCAAGTAGTCCGCAAGAGTGCTTTTGCCTGAACCAGGACCACCGGTTAATCCAATAAGAGTTCGATGTGATTTTGTCGCGTAGGCTTGGATCTTTTCTAGTGCGGCTCTTACATCTGCAGATTGCTCATAGCTACGATTAATATCAAGGGAGGTCATGGTGTGTCCTGTTGTTATTGTTTCTCATCGTACTCTAGCATGAAGTAATGATAGGAATTTACATTTTTAAGTGAACTGCAAGCTACTTGGGGCACGTATCAAATGAAACCCTAAGAAGGAGTTGCGTCATGTTATTAAAAGAACTTAAAAAAATCTCCCATGTCGATAAAGTAAAGCTGCATTCTCTGGAATCTAATTTGTATCAATTATCTGTGGTAATTGGAGACAGAGAAGACTATGTACTGACTGAGCATGGTCGCTTTTTAACAAGTCATAATAAATTGGATTTGCAGGCTTTGTTTAAGGATAAGACGGTCGGCGCCATGGTGCTGTGTCACCAAAGTGCTTATGACGAAATGGTCGGTCAGCCTGTTGGTATGAATAATTCCTTAGAAGTGCCGCTTGGCAATACGGAGATGTCCTAGCATATTTAGCTTAACTTTCGAGACTTGTGTTTTTTAAAATATGTACCTTTTCGCCATTCTTTTCCATTTGAGAAAAGGTTTTAGCATAGCCATTTGTAGCATTAGCATGTTCTCGCATAATGGCTTCTGCTCGGCTCCCTTGGCCATGGCTAATGGCATCAAATACGGCATGATGTTGCATATGGGCAAAGTTGAAGCGTCTGTACTCTTGGATTAAGTTATTGCGATCAAAGGCTAGGGCGCTAACGGAGGCAAAAGGGAGATGTTCGTTTCGGCTTAAGGCTTCACCTATGGCTGGGTTCAGGCTGGCTTCTATGATGATCTGATGGAAACGCTGATTCATATCATGGTATATAGCAAGGTCTTGCTCGTCGATACTGCCTTTGGCAAATAGCTCATCACCTTGTTTTAATAGCCTGAGTAATTCATTAGATTGAGCGCTTGATAGTGTATTTTCAGCGGCTTGTCTTGCCGCCAGTCCTTCCAACACTCCTCGTACTTCAATAGAGCCGCTTATCTCCGCCTGAGTGACTTGGCGGACGATATAGCCACGGCCGGATAGTTTTGTTAGTAAACCTTCTTGCTCTAGGGTCCGAAAGGCAATGCGTACGGGAGTGCGAGAAACGCCAAGTTGTTCTGCTGTAGGTATTTCAGCAAGGCGTTGCCCTGACTCCAGTTCACCGGACAAAATCATTTGTCTTAATCGACTAATTACTTGTTGTCCAGGTTTACTCATTGTTCTTACCTCAATGTCTTTATATAGAAAATGATCATAGCGTAAATTTCAGTGGAAAGGTAATTATTGGATCCAATGAATAAGCTTTTATTTATCAGTTATTTAAGTCTGTTTCTATTATTCATTATAGATTAGATGGATCCAATTAATGCATAACCATATTGTTTTTTGATTTATTTTGTCTATATTGGATCCAATAAATAAAAATAAAAGCAGGAGAATTCTAATGAGTCAGCAAACCTTCCCTAAAAATATGTGGTATGTCGCAGCGATGTCTGAAGAGGTGGCGGGCAGCAAACCTCTTGGTCGTAAAATTTGTGGTGAAAGCATTGCTTTTTATCGTTCTCATGATAATGAAATCGCTGCGGTGTTGGATTTTTGTCCACATCGTGGGGCGGCCTTGTCATTAGGTTATGTCGAAGACGGTCTTTTAGTTTGTGGTTACCATGGCCTAAAAATGGGCGCTGATGGTAAAACCAAAGAAATGCCTTTGCAGCGCGTTAAAGGTTTTCCTTGTATGAAATCTTATGCTGTTGAAGAGCGTTATGGTTTTATTTGGGTTTGGCCTGGTGATCAATCGCAAGCTGATAAAGAATTAATCCCTCACTTGGAATGGGCTGAAAATCCTGAATGGGCCTATGGTGGTGGTTTGTATCACATCAATTGCGATTATCGCTTAATGATTGACAATCTAATGGATCTGACTCATGAAACCTATGTTCATGCCAGCAGTATAGGCCAGAAAGAAATTGATGAGTCACCTGTAGATACCAAAGTAGATGGTGACAAGGTGATCACTAGTCGCTTTATGGAAAATATTATGGCGCCACCTTTTTGGAAAGCTGCACTGAGAGGAAATGGCTTAGCGGATGAGGTGCCGGTGGATCGTTGGCAGATTTGTCGCTTTAGCCCACCTTCGCATGTAATGATTGATGTTGGTGTGGCTCATGCTGGTAATGGCGGTTTTGAGGCTCCAGCTGATAAAAAAGCCAGTAGTACAGTAGTCGACTTTATTACACCTGAAACAGAAACAACTATGTGGTATTTCTGGGGAATGGCTCGTAATTTCAAGCCAGAGGATCAAGCATTAACGGATACGATTCGTGAGGGACAAGGTACTATTTTTGCTGAAGATTTAGAAGTATTGGAGCGTCAACAGGAAAACTTATTAGCTTTCCCTGACTTTGACTTGCTCAAGTTAGATATCGATGCTGGTGGTGTTCAGTCAAGGCGAGTGATTAATCGAATTATTGCGAAAGAACAGTCTGCAAAAGAGCAAGCTAAGACGTCATCATCTCAGTCAAATGCACCGCTTCAAACAGCCTCATTTTAATTGACAATAATGGCAGGGGAGTGTTTTAGATGCTCTCTTGTCATATAAAAATAAGAAGTTAGGAGTATTTGATGATTCCGGTAGTAGTAAGAAACGTGGTAACCGAAGCGTTGGGTGTTGTTCGGTTGGTATTAGGATCTGAGGATGGTACAGATTTGCCGAGCTTTGAGGCTGGAGCACATATTGATATTCATTTGCCTAGTGGTTTGATTCGACAATATTCATTGTGTCGCATGCAAGCTGAAGGGCAGTATTATGAAATTGCCGTATTAAAAGATCCGCAATCAAGAGGTGGCTCCGCAGAGGTGCATCGCTTGAAGATTGGTGACTCTTTGTTGATTAGTGAGCCTAAAAACCATTTTCCATTGGTGGATACGCAACGCCATAGTGTATTAATAGCGGGCGGTATCGGTGTGACCCCTATCTTACCAATGGCTCAAGAGTTGCAGAAAAAAGGCTTATCCTTTGAGTTTCATTATTGCGCCCGATCTCCAGAGACAGCCGCTTTTTCATCCGCATTAAAAAACGCTTCTTTTGCCGATAAAATGCATTTCCACTACAGCGAGGTAGCAGGATCTAGTCAAATGGATGTGGTGAATGTTTTGACTCCTCATTCAAGTAATGCTGAATTATATATTTGCGGCCCAGCGTCTTTTATTGATTACGTGTTACTACAAGCGAAAATGCTAGGGTGGCCAGAAGACAGATTGCATCGAGAGTTTTTTGCGGCACCCGCAACCGATGAAAATGTGAGTGAGAATACGGCATTCAAAGTAATGATTCACAGTACCGGAGAGGTGTTTGATGTTGAGTCAGACCAAAGTATTGTTGAAGTTTTGGACAATAATGGGGTTTTTGTTGCTGTCTCTTGTGAATCAGGTGTATGTGGTACTTGCCAAACTGGCGTCATCGGCGGTGTGCCAGATCACCGAGATGTCTTTTTAACCAATAAAGAGCATGCGCAAGGAAAACTGGTAATGCCTTGTTGTTCTCGGTCTAAGACGCCTGTTCTTGAGCTAGACTTATAGACTCTTCTTAGAATACTTCGCCTTTCTTAATACTTCTCTTTCACTCAATGGAAAACAACTGTGTTTTACATTGAGTGAAATGCCTTCCGATGGTATTATTTCCCCCCGTCCTGAAGGTACATTTTTGTGTGCTTTCAAATCTCATTTTTTTATATTTGTAAGGCGGGTTAAACACTCATGGCGACACGATACATTTTCGTTACAGGCGGTGTAGTATCATCTCTTGGTAAAGGTTTGGCAGCAGCATCATTAGCCGCTATCCTTGAATCTCGCGGTCTAAAAGTCACCATGTTAAAGCTAGATCCATACATCAACGTGGATCCAGGCACCATGAGTCCTTTCCAGCACGGTGAAGTCTATGTTACTGAAGACGGAGCCGAAACTGACCTAGATTTAGGTCACTATGAACGTTTTATCTCCACTAAAATGGGTAAGCGTAATAACTTCACCAGTGGTCGTGTTTATCAACATGTTCTTAAAAAAGAGCGTCGTGGTGAATACCTTGGTGGAACCGTTCAAGTTATTCCTCATATTACTGATGAAATCAAACGTCGTGTTATTTCTGGTGCCGAAGGGGCTGATGTCGCTTTGGTTGAGATCGGCGGTACCGTTGGTGATATTGAATCACAACCTTTCCTAGAAGCCGTTCGTCAGCTTAAAGTTGAACTCGGTTCTCGTCGTGCTTTGTTCATGCATCTAACTTTAGTGCCTTACATCCGTACTGCTGGTGAAACCAAAACTAAGCCAACACAGCACTCTGTAAAAGAACTTCGTTCTATCGGTATTCAACCCGATATTCTGATTTGTCGTTCTGAAGTGTCTATTGAGGCGCCAGAGCGTAAGAAAATTGCCTTGTTTACTAGTGTAGAAGAGCGTGCCGTTATTTCTCTTCCTGATGCTGATACTATCTACCGTATTCCTCAGATGTTGAACGATCAAGGTCTAGATAGTTTGATTGTTGAATACTTCAATCTTGACTGTAATATGCCAGATTTGGATATCTGGAACAAAGTTACACAAGCTAAATTGAATCCAGAAAAGCAGATCAATATCGCCATGGTTGGTAAATACATGGAGTTGTTGGATGCGTACAAATCGTTAATCGAAGCCATGGATCACGCTGGTATTCACGCTCGTACTAAAGTGAAGTTGCATTACATTGACTCTGAAAACATTGAGGAAAATGGTACTGAAGTATTAAAAGGAATGGATGCGATTCTTGTTCCTGGTGGCTTCGGTGAGCGTGGTGTAGAAGGTAAAATTTTAACGGCTCAGTATGCTCGTGAAAACAAAGTACCTTATCTCGGTATTTGTTTGGGTATGCAGGTAGCGGTAATCGAATTTGCTCGCAATGTGGCAAATTTAGCCGGTGCGCACAGTACCGAGTTTAATCTAAAAGCAGAGAACCCAGTTGTTGGTCTGATCACAGAATGGACTAATGCAGAGGGTTCCAAAGAAATCCGGTCAGAGGAATCCGATCTAGGTGGCACTATGCGTCTTGGCGCGCAGAACTGTAATCTTACTGAAGGTACAAAAGCCTTTGAAGCTTATGGAGAAACTGTGATTAAAGAGCGTCATCGCCATCGTTATGAAGTGAACAACTTTTATGTTGATGCATTGGAAAAAGCGGGCTTAACGATCTCTGGTCGTTCAGAAGACAACTCTTTGGTTGAAATGGTAGAGATTGCCGATCATCCTTGGTTTGTGGCTTGTCAATTCCATCCAGAATTCACTTCTACCCCTAGATATGGACACGGCCTGTTCAGTGCCTTTGTACATGCGGCACTAAAATACGCAGGAAAAGAAAAATAAAGAGCAAACAGGCAGTTTGTGATTTTTCATCTATTTAAAGAGGTTTGTTATGAGTCAAATCGTTGATATCAAAGCCAGAGAAGTTTTAGATTCTCGTGGTAATCCTACTGTTGAAGCTGATGTGATTTTAGCGGATGGCTCTGTAGGTTCAGCGTGTGCACCGTCTGGTGCCTCTACCGGTTCTCGTGAAGCTTTAGAATTACGTGATGGAGACAAAAGTCGTTATCTTGGCAAAGGCGTTTTGAAAGCGGTTGCTGCGGTTAACGGTCCAATCCGTGATGCTTTGATCGGCAAAGATGCCCTTGCTCAAGCTGAATTAGATCACATTATGATTGATCTAGATGGCACAGAAAATAAATCTACTTTTGGCGCTAACGCTATTTTGGCGGTTTCTTTGGCTGCTGCGAAAGCGGCGGCAATCTCCAAAAAAGTACCACTTTATGCCCACATTGCCGATATCAATGGTACGCCAGGCGTTTATTCTATGCCTGTGCCTATGATGAACATCATCAATGGTGGTGAGCACGCAGACAACAACGTTGATATTCAAGAGTTCATGATTCAACCCGTTGGTGCGCCAAACTTTCGTGAAGCTTTGCGTTACGGTGCTGAAATCTTCCATGCACTTAAGAAAGTTCTAAGCGCTCGTGGTTTAAACACAGCGGTAGGTGATGAAGGTGGTTTTGCACCAGACCTTGCTTCTAATGCTGAAGCGCTAGCGGTTATTAAAGAGGCGATTGCCGCTGCTGGTTACGAGCTAGGTAAAGATATTACACTGGCGATGGACTGTGCATCCTCTGAATTCTATGAAGATGGCAAGTACAACATGAAAGGTGAAGGTAAAGTCTTCACGTCAGAAGAATTCTCTGACTACTTAGCCGAGCTTTGTAATGAGTACCCAATTGTTTCTATCGAAGACGGCCAGGACGAATCTGACTGGGAAGGTTTTGCCTACCAAACCAAGATCCTTGGTGACAAAATTCAGTTGGTGGGTGACGATCTTTTCGTTACAAATACGAAGATTTTGAAACGTGGTATTGATGAAGGTATCGCAAACTCTATCTTGATCAAATTTAACCAAATTGGCTCTTTGACTGAGACATTAGAAGCCATCAAGATGGCGAAAGCAGCAGGTTACACTGCGGTTATTTCTCATCGTTCTGGTGAAACGGAAGATGCGACAATTGCCGATCTTGCTGTGGGTACGGCAGCAGGTCAAATTAAGACCGGTTCTCTATGCCGCTCTGACCGCGTTGCTAAGTACAACCAATTGCTACGCATTGAAGAGCAACTAGGTGGTAAAGCGCCTTACAAAGGCCTTTCTGAGATCAAAGGTCAGGCGTAATACCGTCTGATTTCATAAAGGGAGAACTTGGTTCTCCCTTTTTTTATTTTTTTTTGCTCCAATTCCTTCGATAATAAGGAATGTTTTTTTAAGATGCTGAGGGTGTTATATGGCACGTTTGTTAATTTTCTTGTTCGTCTGTGCCGTGGGCTATCAATCGTATCATTTATATTTTGGTGAGCAGGGCATCAAGCGTCAAGAAGAGCTAGCAAAGCAGATTGCCTATCAAGAGCGCATTAACTTACGTCTTAAACAAAGAAATCAGGCACTTAGAGCTCAAGTTCATGATCTTCGCCAAGGTGAAGAGGCGGTAGAAGAGCACGTGCGTAGTGAACTTCAATATATAAAAGATGGTGAAGTGTTTTATCGTATGGTGAATAAAAAATGATGAATCCTATGTGGGTTATCATCCCTGCTGCCGGTGTTGGTCAGCGTATGCAAGCGAATTGCCCAAAACAATATCTCCCTCTTGCTGGGCAAACCATTCTTGATCGTACTATCGCTATTTTTCTGTCTCATCCGTTAGTTGCCGGTGTGCTGGTTGGCCTAGGTGAGAGTGATGGTTATTGGTCAGACTCAAAGTGGTATGAGCACCCATCCGTTCATCGCTTTGTGGGAGGTGAAGAACGCAGTGATACGGTTCAGAAAGGTTTGGAATATTTGTTAGAAACATTAACTGAGCAGCAAGGTGATGTCTTAGTTCATGATGCGGCTCGACCCTTATTGAGTCAAAAAGCACTTAACCGAATTATTAATCATAGTTCTGAGCAAGGTGCGCTTTTGGCTATGCCTGCCAAAGATACAGTGAAGCTTCAGGTGGCAGATCAGCCAGTCGTCGATGCGACTCTTGATCGTAATGCGATCTGGTTGGCACAGACGCCACAAAAGTTTCCCGCAAAGGCTTTGTTAGATGCTTTAGAAAAAGCGCAAGAGGACGGCGTTACAGTGACAGATGAATGCTCTGCAATGGAATTTGTAGGTTGGCACCCGGATCTTGTTGTGGGGGAAAGCAGCAATATCAAAATAACTTTACCGGAAGATTTATTAATCGCTGAAGCGCTATTTTCTTATCTTTCAGGTTCTGACCTTTCGAATTGATGTTATTCAAGTTGAAACAATAAGTGCAATTCATAGCACAGGAGAAAATATCATGATGCCGTTTCGTATTGGCCATGGTTTTGATGTTCATAAATTTGGTGAGGGTGAGCAGATTGTCATTGGCGGTGTGTCCATCCCTTATTCTCAGGGGCTTATTGCTCATTCAGATGGTGATGTGGCCTTGCACGCTTTAACAGATGCTTTATTAGGTGCGGCTGCTTTGGGAGACATTGGAAAACATTTTCCTGATACCGATGCTGCTTTTGCGAATGCTGATAGCCGAATATTACTCAAGCGTGCCTACCAAGAGATACAAGCTCTTGGTTTTTATGTTGGCAATGTGGATGTCACTATTATGGCTGAAGCGCCGAAAATGCGCCCACACATTGATGCGATGCGTGCCAATATTGCTGAAGACTTAGGAATAGATATCAGTACGGTTAATGTGAAAGCAACAACGACAGAAAAGCTTGGCTTTACAGGGCGAAAAGAGGGGATTGCGGTAGAGGCCGTTGCGCTTATTTTTAATCAAGCGCTTTTGAATCAGACTTTTCTTAATCAAGGTAATGTATGAATACCGAATGGCGATATGCTTGGTCTAAGCCAACTGTGAAGGGGGACTTGAAAACCCATGTGCAGGATTTTTATGTTGAAGAGCAACTAGGTTTCGAGCCGGATGGCAAGGGCGAGTTTTGTTTTGTGTTTATCGAGAAGGAAGGGGTAAATACCGATTTTCTTGCCAAGCGCTTGGCTCAGCTGGCTGGTATTGCGCCAAACAAAGTAACCTACAGCGGTGTAAAAGATCGCCATGCTTGTACGCGCCAGTGGTTCTGTTTGCATGTGCTAAACCAAGAGCCTGACTTATCGACGATTCAGGAAGCATTCAGAGCGCCTGAAAGTGTTCGCGTGGTAGCGCAATTACGACATTCGAAAAAGCTTCGTACCGGTGCGCATTTAGCGAATCGTTTTGTGATTCGGCTACGTGAAATTAATGGTGACTTAGATGAGTTAGAAGGGCGTTTGAATCTGATAAAACAAGCGGGAGTGCCTAATTATTATGGCCCACAGCGCTTTGGGATAAACGGTAATAATTTGCACAACGGCAAGGAGTTTGTCCTGCAAGGGCGGCAAAGCCGTCGTAAATTATCAAAGACAGAATCCTTTTGGTTATCTGCGATTCGTTCTTGGTGCTTCAATGAAGCGTTAAGTGATCAGGTTGAAAATGGTATGTGGATGCGATTGTGTGATGGTGATATTGCCCAGTTTCAGCATAAGGATGAGCAATTTCGTGTGAAAGAAGTGGATGCCCTTATGTACTTAAGTGTCCTACGCGGCACCGTTAGCCCTGTATTACCTATGATTAGTGAAGGTTGGGAAGCGGGGACGGGGCCTCAGCGTGAAAAAGTGATGAAGCAGTCTTTATCAGAGCATGGTGAATTGATTGAGGCGCTGTTTTCATTTGGTCTTTCAAGAGACAGTCGTCTTGCGCGTTTAGTGCCAATGAATATGGCGTGGGAATTGCTAAGGGAAAAAGATTGTGCACAGTTGATCGTAGAATTTTCTCTACCAAAAGGATGTTTTGCGACCAGCTTATTGCGTGAAATGATTGATTATACGGATAAGTCAGTAGAGAAGTATCATGAGAATATTGATCGCTAATGATGATGGACTAGATGCGGTTGGTATACAGACATTAGCCAGCCATTTAGAGCGTGAATACACCATTTTAGTTGTTGCCCCAGATCGGAATCGCAGTGGAGCGAGTAATTCTTTAACGCTTTCTCGCCCAGTCCAACCGATTCGGGTTGTGGAAGGGCAATATCGGGTCGATGGAACACCGACAGATTGTGTCAACTTGGCGTTGTCTGGGGTGATTGATGGCGATGTGGATTTGGTCGTTTCTGGGATTAATCATGGTGCAAATTTAGGCGATGACGTGATTTATTCTGGAACGGTCGCAGCGGCGATGGAAGCTCGTCATTTAGGGCGTCCTGCGTTGGCTGTTTCTTTGGTTGGAGACAAGCACTTTGAGACGGCTGCAAAAGTGATTATGCAGCTTCTAAAGGACTCTCATACTCTAGCATTGCCGAGTGGTATTTTGTTGAACGTCAATGTGCCTGATGTACCATATAGCGAGTTAAAAGGAATACAAGTGACACGCTTGGGATATCGACATAAGGCGCAGGCGCCTATTTCAGCTCAGCATCCAAGAGGATTGCCAAGTTTCTGGATTGGTGCTTTGTCTGAGCCTCACGATATATCAGAAGGAACTGATTTTCATGCAGTAAAGAATGGTTATGTTTCTATCACGCCAATCCATACGGACATGACGTGTTATGAAGCAAAATCTCCTCTTGAAAAATGGACCGACACTGTAATGCTATGAGCCTACATAATCTCAATTGGTTAGTCTCCCACACTGAACCCAAAGCCTCTAAGATGGTTGATCAACTTAGAGAGCATGGGATTGCCCATGAAGAGTTATTGGCCCTGATGGGGACGATTCCGCGCCATGAGTTTGTTGAGCCTGCGTTTTCGCATTTGGCCTATTCTGCTACGTCACTTCCTATAGGCCGTAATCAAACCATTAGTCAGCCACTGACTGTGGCGAGAATGACTGAATGGCTTTTGTTGTATTCTCGTCTTGGCCGGGTGTTGGAAATTGGCACTGGTTCGGGTTATCAGACTCGTATTTTGTCGCACTTTTTTAATAAAGTGCATACGGTTGAGCGTCAGCAATTTCTATACTTTCAGGCTAAGCAGCGCTTATCGGCCATGGGGATTAATAACGTAGAGTATCTATTTGGCGATGGACAGAGTGGATGGCCTAATAAAGTTGAGATGGATGCTGTTATTATTACCGCAATGGCTAGCAGGATTCCGTTAGCTTTAACGGATTGTTTGAAACAACAAGGTGTTTTAATTATGCCTATTGATCTTCCAACCCCACATATAGGTTGTTGGCGAAAAGAAGGGGATAGGTGGAAATGTTTAGGTACAGAGTCTGCGTATTTTGTACCCTTATTAGAAGGAATGGTTCATGCCTAAGTGGCTGAGAGTGTATTTAAGTGGTGTATTAATGGGTGCGGCTGATGTTATACCTGGCGTTTCTGGTGGAACCATCGCTTTTATTTTAGGGGTTTATGATCGTCTTATTCACTCTTTGAGTGGTGTTAATAAAACCAGTATTACTATGTTATTCAAAGGGGATATTAAAGCTTTGTGGCGTCATTTTGATGGTGCTTTTTTGTTGGCATTAGGTGCCGGTATTCTTAGTAGTATTTTTTTATTAGCCGGTCTGATTACCCATTTGTTAGCGACCTATCCTAGTTATCTTTGGAGCTTCTTTTTTGGATTAATTCTGGCTTCTGCTTACTTTTTGATTAATCAGATTGCAGGATTTTCTTTTCGTCACTTTGTTGGTTTGCTGTTTGGTATAGCTCTTGGTGCAAGTTTGTCCTTGCTTGTTCCAACTCAATTAAATACTTCCTATACCATGGTTTTCTTTTCTGGGATGATCGCAATTTGTGCAATGATATTACCTGGTATTTCTGGCAGCTTCTTATTGCTTATGCTCGGTATGTATGGATTTGTTTTGTCAGCCATTAAAAGTTTGGATTTTGCTGTAATTATTGTGTTTGCTGCTGGTGCTTTGATTGGTTTGCTAAGTTTTTCTAAAATTCTTAATTATTTGCTTAATCATGTTAGGTCCATGACTTTGTCATTTCTCACAGGTGTTATGCTTGGAGCCTTAGTAAAAGTTTGGCCTTGGAAGGTTACAGACACTTGGAGTGTCATTGGGCACAAAAAGCTTCCTTTGGAAGAGCATCTTATTTTACCTTGGAACCTGAATGATTTTTATTGGCCATTGGATTTATTGCTGCCATTAGTGTTTGTTTTTGTCGGCTTTATGAGTGTGATTCTTATTTCTAACATATTTTTACGAAATTCAGACAAATAGTAATAATCTATTTATATCGAATATTGAGGTAAAGAATTATCTTCCTTGGACTCAGTAAAATGTATAATTTTCCAATGTCGATTTATTTAATTAGTCGGCTTGTTTTTTTATGCTTTTTATTAACTGGGTGTTCTTACGAAGTGTTGCATTATTCGGCAAAAAGTGACCGAACTTACGCCTCAAATAATGCGAGCGTTTCCTCAATACCTTCTTCAGGGATTCACCGTGTTAGTCGCGGTGAAACCCTTTTCTCTATTGCTTTTCGGTATGGTTTAGATTATCGAGAATTGGCTAAACTAAACCATATTGATGCGCCATATATTATTTATCCTAAGCAAAAAATTCGTCTTGATGGTGCAGGTAAAGCGACATCAAATGTGGCGTCAAGGTCGAAAAAAACGGTGTCTTCCGCTCCTCAAAAAACAACCAAATCTTCAAGAAAATCGTCCCCTGTTGTTTCCGTTGAGTCTCCTAATAATTCATCTAAAGTCGATGTTAAGAATGACAAAATTACCAGTGGATGGTCTTGGCCCATTGATGGACGAGTAATTAGGGGGTTTTCAAATGCTGGTGTTAGTAGTAAAGGTATAGACATCAAAGCTAAACAAGGAGCATTGGTAAAAGCCGCTGCAGATGGAACCGTTGTTTACGCTGGTAGTGGTCTGATCGGTTACGGTAATTTGGTAATTGTGAAGCATAATGATGTTTATTTAAGTGCTTATGCTTACAACGAAAGAATTCTTGTAAAAGAGAAACAAAATGTTCGGGCTGGTGATTCACTGGCGGTTGTCGGTGGAAAAGGGGATGATAGACCATTGTTGCATTTTGAGGTGCGCCGTGATGGCCAGCCAATTGATCCTTTAGATGTTTTACCCAAAATAAATTAGGCAAAAATTAGCGTTTTAAGGAGGGGACATGAAGTTTGCAAATATGGATAAAGAAGCAGCTAAGTTAAATGGAACAGCAGATTTTGATTTTGAGGCAATCGAAGCCTTTGATGAGGGTGAAGAATTAGTTGATGAAGAGTTTGAGTCTGCGGTCAGTGCGCGTTATGCGGATGCAGACTCAAGTCGTAATCTCGATGTTACTCAGCTGTATTTGAGTGAGATTGGCTTTTCACCACTATTATCGGCGGAAGAAGAAGTTTACTTCTCCCGTTTAGCTCTCAAAGGTGATGAGAACGCACGTAAGCGTATGATTGAAAGTAATTTGCGTTTGGTTGTAAAAATCTCTCGGCGTTACTTAAATCGTGGTCTATCACTTCTAGACCTCATTGAAGAAGGCAATCTTGGGTTAATTCGAGCTGTTGAAAAATTTGATCCTGAAAGGGGCTTTCGTTTTTCGACTTATGCGACATGGTGGATTCGACAAACAATTGAGCGCGCCATAATGAATCAGACTCGGACTATTCGTCTGCCAATTCATGTGGTGAAAGAATTAAATGTCTATTTGAGAGCGGCTCGAGAGTTAACCCAAAAATTGGATCATGAGCCAAGTCCTGAAGAAATCGCGGATATGCTCGATTGTCCTGTTGAAGATGTACAGAAAATGCTCGCTCTTAATGAAAAAGTGAGTTCAATCGATACAACCTTTGGTGGGGAAAGTAATGATAAAGGCTTGGTTGAGATACTGGCAGACACTTTGCATCAAGGGCCAGAAGCCGATCGTCAGGATGGTGATATATTAAATAGTATCGAACATTGGCTTGATGAGTTAACTGAGAAGCAATGTGAAGTCATTACACGGCGTTTTGGCTTAAGAGGGCATGAAGCGAGCACATTAGAACATGTTGGCGCTGAAATAGGTCTAACAAGGGAGCGTGTGCGTCAGATTCAAGTTGAAGCGCTGCGTAAACTACGTTTGATCATGGATAAAGAAGGACTATTGCTTGAAGATGTTATTCGGTTTGATGAATAAACAGTAGAAAGCAGGCATAAAAGACCCGGCGACGGGTTTTTTTATGCCTGCTTTTTAATTTTTAGGTATTCATATAGTCTCTGTTGGACTGACAATATCAATAATATGTTGTTTGATTTGTTTTTTGTATTTGTCTGACATGCCTTTTACTTCGTAGGCTAAAATTTCTTTGCCATTCTCTTCTATTATTTCGGGAAGGCCAGTAAAAACACGGTTTTGTATATGAGATAAAGTGAAGATGTCATCACTAATAACCAGCTTATTAATGCTTTCTGACTGACTAAGTTGGTGAATATCGCTCAAAATGCTTTCGATTTTATCTGGCTCGAAGCGATTTTCTTTTACCATATTCGAAATTTGCGTGTTGCCTTGATGTAACCCTAAATGGAAGTTTAGTTTAGGGATATCCGCATAAAGTTCGTTTTCCAATAAGTTCTCTACGAGCCCTAAAAAGAGTTGTGCGGTACTGACTGCATTAATATAAAGATTATCTTCACAGGTTTGTGCGCTAAAAAGAACAATAACTGAATCGTTCTTGTACTGATGAACTTGACCCAAATAAATATCGCTGGCTTGGAATATGGCTCGATATAAGGGGGTTAATAAGTTTGCGACTTGCAGTGGTGTCATTCCTTCATGCCATTCTTCTAAATTAAGTATGTCAAAATAGAGAATGCAGCTACGCTGTCTTGACTCCTCAAATATTGCATCGAAATTTATTTCAAACTGTGGTTTCTGAGGTTCGTCGGTAGCTTCTTCTTGCTTTGCAATTTTTTGAATAGCTTCTGCTGGTGGCTTAATAGCCTGTATCTCAGTAACGGCTTGTACTAGCTCTCTTGCTTCTTTGTATCTCGGTGTGGAAGGTAGTGTGAGCTTTCTGCCTTTTGTGTAGGCCATAAGTGCTGAAGAAGCTTCGTTAATGGGGGAGAACAACCATTTGGTGATTAGGACAATCAGTAGTAAGGCAATGGTACAAGTAAAAATAGCCACACCAATAAGAAGGTGGTTTAAGTGTTGTAATGTTGCTTGAGCAGGGGTTTTGTCTAGAGTTATTAATACATGACCGACGATTTCATCTCTGAATTTTATACTTGAGCTATATACCCTTTGTTGATCATTTGGGCGAAAATCTTGTTCAGATGCCGTTCCTGAATTACCACTGTCAGCTTCAGCAAGTAGTTCGTCTTTTTTGTTATAAACTCGAGCACTCAAGATATTTTCATCTACAACTAAGCGATTAAGTAGAACATTAAGACTTAATAAATCATTGGTTAAGATAGATTGCGTGGCATTAAAAGCCGCTTGGGTAGCTAAGCTGCTCCCTAGAACCTCTGTTTGTTGAGACAAATAGTTTCCCAGCGCCTGAGTCATGGTGTACCAAAAAATACAGACGGTTAGGATCATAAGCGAAATGAACGTCGCTACAGTGACAACAGATGCACTGAGTTTTTTATGCACGAAAGCAGTAATTGCCTTAGTTTTTGGTTGGGTGTCCATTAACTTCCTTTGGGGTAACTCAAATGACAATGACTAAAGTATACACATCATAACGGCCATTTTCTGAATTCTTTAAAGTAGAACAGGTGCTTAGCGAAAAGAAAACGATTTGCTATAGTAAGCGCCTTATTGAATTAGGAGCCGTTATGTCTGCCAGTATTACTCTTATTGGTTCTGTGAACCCTGAATATCTTAATAAATTTAACGCTTGGTTGGATGCACGCGATTTGCAAGGATCAATTCGTTTGCTGACAGACGCTGAAGATAGCTTTTCTGTTGTGCAGCTTGTATTAAGCACAAGCGCTATAGAAGATTCTTCTGTTCGTGCCGAGCTTTTGGCTTTATCTAATGAGACAGGTATCGACCATATTTATCAGTCATCCATGTTAGATATTAAAACGCCAGGTGTTGCTGTATTCGATATGGACTCCACTCTGATCAAAGCTGAAGTAATGGATGAACTTGCTGTGGAGGCCGGTATTGGTGAGCAAATCTCGGCTGTGACGGCCAGTGCCATGCGTGGTGAAATTGATTTTGTGGAAAGTTTTGTCCAGCGTCTTGCTTTACTAAAAGGTTTGAGCAGTGAAGTCATGGATGGTGTGTACAAAAGAATTCAACACATGGATGGCATTTCAACCTTGATGAAGGTGTTACATCATTATGGTTGGCATACCGCCATTTTATCTGGCGGCTTTACTTATTTTGCAGATCGTGTTCAAGCTGAATATGGTATGACTGAGGTACATGCTAATGTGCTGGAAATTATCGATAACCAGCTTACGGGCAAACACTTAGGTGCAATCGTTGACGGCGAACGTAAAAAGTTATTATTAACTGAGATAGTCGCTACACAAAATATAGATTGGCAACAAACGATCGCTTGTGGGGACGGTGCTAATGATCTGTTGATGTTGAACCGAGCTGCTTTAGGCGTGGCCTTGCATGCTAAGCCTTTGGTTAGAGAGCAGGCTCCATGCCCAATGAACAACTTGGGTCTGGATGGTATTTTGTATTTGCTCGGAATGACATCTGAAGAGATTCGTGAATTGACAGATTAGTTGGTTGTTGTAGTGAATGAAGCCCCTGTTTACTGAGGGGGCATGTAATTTTTTGTTCGTGCCTTAGAGACTTCTATTGCTGGCCCTCGAAAGCCTGTTATGATTCTGAGTTATAATTATAACAAGCTTGTCTGGGGGTTGTTTTGTCAGAAATACGTTTGTCTGATATCGATTTGAACTTATTGTATGTTTTTCATATTTTAATTGAAGAACTCAATGTTACGAAAGCTGCTACGAGATTGAATGTATCCCAGCCTGCTGTAAGTCGTTCACTTTCTCGTTTGCGCGAAGTTTTTGATGACCCGCTGTTTATTCGAACTTCCCATGGCCTTTCTGCAACAGCCAAAACCTTGAGTTTGGCGTCCCAATTATCGGATACCCTGACAGGATTAGAAAGTCTCATTCAACCCTGCGAATTTGACCCAAAGACCAGTAAAAGACGGTTTATTCTTTCGACCACTGACTTTGGCAGTTTAACGATTTTGCATAAAATTCTTGATCAATTTCGCCAAGAAGCTCCCAACGCTATTTTAGAGGTTAAATCTTGGCACGAAGATATGGCGTCTGAGTTAGACCAAACAAATGTTGATGTTGCTGTTGCCGTCTTGTCTAAAGAGCCCCCTACAGGAATTAGAGCCATGAGATTAAAGACAGACTGTATGGTTTGCTTGGCTCGGAAAGGCCATGTAGATATTGACCAGACATTGACTCTTGAGGGGTATTTAACCGCTAGCCATGTGCAAGTCGTCTTAGGTCGTCGGGAGTATTTCGCGGTGGATAGGGAATTGGATAAAATGGGCCATAAACGTCATGTTGCTGTTCATTTACCTAATTTTGTACCGGCCGCACGAGTGATGCGAGAGAGTAATTTGCTGCTTACGGCACCAAGGCTATTTGCTGAACATATTATCGAGACTGAATCCGGGATTGAGATTCATGAGCTTCCCTTTAAAACGCGGGATTTTGATTATTCGATGATGTGGCATGAGCGTTTTCAGCGTGATGCGGCGCATGTCTGGTTTAGACGTTTATTGTCTCAGGCGTTTTTAGATTCAGCTGAGTAATTCCTTTGCTATTTGCTTATGAAGGTTGGTTGGATAAACGGTTTATCCATTCTTTTGTTAAGACTTCTACTAAACTATATCGTCTTAGGGTCATGGCTTCTTCTAATTGGGAGAAGTTTTCTTCTAAATAGTCGTGTAAAACTTTATCCCGTAATTGTATTAAAAAACGCATTTGTTCAGCCTGTTCATAAGTGACGTCTTTGTTTCCTATTAACGCATTTAGAACGTCTTTACGAGAGGAAACCTCTGCTTTGTAATGATGTTTCAATACGTATTTTGCTAAGTCCAGCATAGAAGCCACAAGTAGTTGAAACGAATGCTCAATTATCATGATTTCGTCTTTTGAATAGTTAACCGCTTTTGCTCCTTTTCTAAATTCATCAAGCCGTTTAATCATGGAATGTTGATGCTCATAAAGGGAGTTTTCCCATTCTGTATTTCTCATATTATTTGCCTGCTAGAGATATTGCGTTATTAATACTAACAGCACTCTGTTTTAGGGTGCTGTTAGTAGTTTAGGTGAGTTATGAGAAAAGTGAGAAGTTAGAAACCTGAGAAAGGGTAAAAAGGGTAGGAGTATCCGTATTCAACTTGTGTGTTCGCTTTTACATGCAAATAGCCTTGACTTTCACAAGCCGCGAGCAAAGCACCTGAACTCTGTTGTGGGTGAGCATAAGCCAGACCATCTTTGCCAATGGAGACGCGTAAAAACTCATCTCGCTTGATTGTTTTGTCGCGGTTGAAGCCTGCATCGACAAGGTAAGGTTGTGGAAGTTCAGCCATTTCACCAGAACAAATAGACAAAAGTAGGCGAGCGAACCAATGGTAGGTCACCAAAGTAGAACTTGGATTTCCTGGTAAGCCAAGAAATGGAATTCCATCTAGCGTGGCATGAACAATAGGTTTGCCTGGCTTAATGGCTATTTTCCATAGATGTACCTCCCCCAACTTTTCTAGTACACCTTTTACATGATCTTCCTCGCCAACGGAAACACCGCCAGAAGATAGGATAATGTCGCATGATTGTATTAGAGTTTTTAACGCGATTTCTGTGTCTTCTGGTGTATCAGCAGCATGAAGGCAATGGCGAACATGGTGGCCAGCATGGTTCACAAGAGCACTTAGCATTGGACCGTTTGAGTTATAAATTTGTCCGTTGCTTAGTTGTTCACCGGCAGGTATTAGCTCGTTACCAGTAGTCAGAATTCCCACATTTAATTGTTTGAAAACAGTCACATCGGTAATACCAAGACTGGATAAAAGGCCTATGTGTATGGGGGTGATTTTTTCACCTGCTTTGATGACAGTTTGTCCCATATGCATATCTTGGCCTCGTGGGCGAATATTATCAGCAGCTTCTGGTTGTTCATTGAAGATGACCTTATCACCCATTAATTGTGCGTTTTCCTGCATTATAACGGTGTCGGCGCCAGCTGGAATATTAGCGCCAGTAAAAATACGAGCACAGGTTCCCGGTATTAAAACCTCAGGGTGATGACCCGCTGGGATACGCTGGCTGACAGTAAATTGCTTACCTGCCTGCCAGTCGGAGCTGGCAATGGCATAGCCATCCATCGCACTATTATCGTGGGGAGGAACAGATATTTTTGCACTGATACTATCGGCAAGAACTCTGCCTACAGCATTAATTAAAGGGATGGTTTGCTTGTCTACACGAACACTAGCACTGCGTTTAATTTCTTTAAGGGCGTCTTCAAAAGCGAGCAAAGCGGACATATCTTTTATACCTCATGTACAGCAGGAACGTATGGTCCAATAAGCATGCCGACGAAATTGCAAGGTCTATGAGAGGCGTTGAGTTGTTCTTCCAAAATGCCATTCCATGCGGTTCTGCACGCGCCAGTGGAGCCTGGTAAACAGAAAATGAGTGTTTGATTTGCCATTCCTGCAATTGCTCGGGATTGAATCGTTGATGTACCTATTTCTTCATAAGATATTTGTCTAAATAGTTCACCAAACCCTTCAATAGTTTTATCGAACAGTGGTGTCATGGCTTCAGGTGTGCTGTCTCTCGAATAGAATCCAGTACCGCCAGTGATTAACACCACATGAGTTTCTTTGTCGGCAATCCAGTTGGAAACGACAGCACGCATTTGGTAAACGTCGTCTTTCACTAGCTTCCTTTCATTGAGTTTGTGGCCTGCTTTCGTTAGTAATTCAATGAGCGCATCACCTGAGGTATCTTCAGCAATGGATCGTGTGTCTGAAACGGTTAAGACACTGATGTTAAGTGGGCGAAAAGGAGTGGGTGTTTTAGCCATGAGAGTTCCTTGTTTAGCCTCCGGTTGCGCTCATGAAGCGCAGTATTTGAGGGGCTTCTTCGAGATTAAAATAATGTTTTTGGGGTTTCAGAGCGAGTGCGTCAATAATGGCACTTTCTAACTCGTCTGAGTTGTGGTCTATAGAATCTAATGGTGTCGCATGATATGAATGCTTGCGAAGTACGGTTTTTAAGTCTTTTGAATGATCATTGCCAAGACATAATAATAAACGCCCTTCTGCTGTCAGCCTGACACGATTGCAAGTATCACAAAAGTTATGACTATGAGGAGAAATCACTCCAATTTTATGCTCATACCCTGCTACTTGATAATAACGTGTTGGTCCGCTGGTGGTAGTCGTACTGGGGGTAAGTTCATAGTATTTACCAAGAGAGTCGATAACATCGTCACTTGATAGGTAGGTTGCCGCTCGGTTGTGGTCGGTGATCACGCCAAGAGGCATCTCTTCAATAAAACTGATGTCCATTTTGTGATCTAAAGCAAATTGAGTAAGATCAAAAAGCTCGTCATCGTTATGATTTTTCAGCATGACGCTATTAATTTTTAAACGCTTAAACGGCAGTTTGCTAGCGGTTTCTATACCATCTATAACTTGTTGGAACTTGTCTCGTCGAGTTAAAGCGTAAAAGCGCTCAGCTTTTAGTGTATCGAGACTGATATTGATTCTTGATACGCCTGCATTGAGTAGATCTCGTGACATTTTATAAAGCTGCGAGCCGTTTGTAGTAATCGTCAGTTCTTCTAATCCCTGGGTGTTAGCGATTTGCTCTATGGCCCATAAGATATTTTTACGAACTAATGGTTCGCCGCCTGTAATACGGATACGTTTGGTACCCATGGAAATAAAGGTTTTAGCAACATGAACAATTTCTTCTAAAGAGAGAATGTGTTCTCTAGACAAAAAGGAAACCTCTTCATCCATGCAATAGGTGCAACGAAAATCGCACCGGTCGGTGACGGAAATACGAAGATAGTCTATTTTTCGACCAAATGGGTCGATTAGAGCAGACGTAGTCAAGATAGATCCTCCACAAAATTGTTCCCCATAAAAGCAAAAAAATACTGATTAAGCAAAGTGAGAAAAAAGATTTCGTTTATATTTTTAGTATTATTGTACTTTATAAAGTTTTTTTGTTCTGACTGTCGTATTAAACACGACATAATACGAATAATTATTGAAGTAGGAGGGATGTCGTGAGTCAGGTCGTTAATAATCTTATTGGTTTGTTAAAGTTAGAGCGTGTGTCGGCTACTCAGTTTATTGGTCGCAGTCAAGATATCGGTTTTCCGAAACTTTTTGGTGGTCAGGTTATTGGTCAAGGCCTCAGTGCGGCTACGCAGACGGTTGAAGGGCGGTTTCCGCATTCATTACATTGTTACTTTTTGCGTCCAGGGGACTCTTCCCATCCTATTGAGTATGATGTTGAAATCGTTCGTGACGGCCGAAGCTTTAGTGTTCGAAGGGTGATAGCTTCACAATTTGGTAAAAGCATCTTAGCTATGACGGTTTCTTTTCATATTGAAGAGGATGGTTTGGTTCATCAAGATGCCATGCCAAATGTCCCAGGGCCTGAGTCTTTTAAGTCTGAATTGTCGCTTTATCGAGAACATGCCGATGAGATTTCATCAAAGGTCAGAGACTTATTTACCGCTGATCGACCAATTGAATATCGAATAGTCGAAAATCAAAACCCTTTCCGACCTCGTCCAGGAATTGCAAAACGCCATATGTGGATTCGAAGTGTGTCGGCTTTGCCTGATGAGGCCTTAGTTCATCAGTCTATGTTGGCCTATACAACCGACTATGGTTTTATTGAAACCGCATTGATGCCTCATGGTATTTCAATTGGAAGTCCTTACCTTACCGCTGCGAGTTTGGATCATGCTATCTGGTTTCATCGGCCTTTTAGGTTGGATGAATGGTTGTTATATGTCGCGGATTCGCCATCGGCTGATTCTGGTAGAGGTTTTGTGCGCGGGCAAATTTTCAATCAGAAAGGCGAACTTGTTGCTTCAACCGCCCAAGAAGGACTATTACGTTACTCGGATTAACGTAAGTGGTCGTGCTGTTTTAGAGCCCAGAGAACATGTTCTTTTACTAACTCTGAGGCATGGGGCAGGGCCTTTTCAAGAGCTTGTGTAGTGGTTGGGCTGGTTGGTGCGTTACCTAATGCTACAGCAATATTTCTACGCCAATTTTCAAATCCTGTGCGGCGAATAGGGGAGCCTTCGGTGTTTTTCAAGAAGGTCTCTTCATCCCATTCGAATAATTCCACCAGATCCGCTGAGTCTAAGTTGTGTCTTGGCTGAAAATCTTCTTCTTCAGTGTATTTAGCAAACTTAGTCCACGGGCATACCAACTGGCAATCATCGCAGCCAAAAATACGGTTGCCCATTTTACTGCGTAGTTCTTCTGGAATAGAGCCTTTGTGTTCGATAGTCAGATAGGAAATACATTTTCCCGCATCAAGCACCCAAGGTTCCACAAAGGCGTCAGTAGGGCATTGTGTTAGGCAAGCTGAGCAGCTGCCGCAGTGTCTAGTCTGTGTTGGCTTATCAACAGGAAGTGGTAAATTGGTAAAGATCTCACCTAATAAAAACCAGCTCCCCGCCTTTGGCGTAAGTAATAGGGTGTTTTTACCAATCCAGCCCATGCCAGCTTGTTCGGCAATTTGTCTTTCTAAAATAGGAGCGCTATCGACAAAGGCCCGGTAGCCATGGTCGCCAACAGTTTGCTCTATTTTCTTGGCCAGCTGAGTAAGGCGCTTACGGATTAATTTATGGTAATCACGGCCCAGTGCATAGCGTGCAATATAGGCTTTGTTTTTGGTTTGTAGTCTTTTTACGGTTTCGACAGATTGAGGAAGGTAATGCATTCGTAGAGAAATAACTCGACGCGTTCCTGGGTGGAGTTGCTCTGGGTAAAAGCGCATGTCGCCATGGTTCGCAAGATAGTCCATCCCTGCGTGATATTTATTGTCCAGCCACTCTTTAAATTCGTCTTTGTGCTTTGCTAAGTCAGGTTCGACAATGCGAGCATCCGCAAAGCCTAACTCTATTGCCCACGACTTTATATCGCTAGCAAGTTGGGATAACTCTTCTGGACTGGATAAAAACGGAGGAAGCAAATCGATACCGAAATAGTAGACGCTAGGCTAGGGAAAATTAGCCTAGCGTGAGTAACAATAAAGATTAGTAGAGTTGAGAGTCGCCTTTTACAACGTCCATCAATAGGTTGATAAATTTACGGTCAGCCTCAGTATGCTCTTCTTGAATCTTAATGGTTGTTTGGTTTGATACTTCTTCAGCAATACGTTGGTAAGCGTTCGGCTGATTGATATTCTCTTTGGCGATACGGACTAATTCACCAGCGAGTTCTGGATCCATAAGCATCTTACGAAAACAGCGTAAAAATTCATCAATAACTCGTTGTTGGTTAAGCTCATTAGCCATGGTAAAACTCCTAATCAATTAATCTCGCTATGACACCATGAAGCGTGGATTAGAGCAAGTTTTTATATGCTTTGTGTTGACAAAACTAAGTCGTAAAGACAAAATGAAAATCTATATAATTCGACGACACCCTGTCGATGACTCCTTTTTGTGGGCCACTAGCCCATCTCAATCAGATTTGTTCTGATAAGCACAAGTGTAGTATGACGCAATATTGTTATTCTATGCTTCTCCTCGCGAAAAGACGCGGGCAGTGTAAAAACTGCGATTTCTTGCGTTTGAGTGTTTGTTACTTTTATATAAATGTCCCTTATTTTAAAAGTTACCTCAGTTAGTTTAGCAAACTTCGTTCTATCAACTTTAATCTGCTTGTCTTATGCGGTTACAATAGCCGTACTAAAATTAAAAGACAGATAAATACTATAGAGGGTAACAAGGTGGAGTTATTATCCGGTGGTGAAATGATCGCCCGCTTCCTCAGAGATGAAGGAGTTGAATATATCTATGGTTATCCAGGTGGAGCCGCACTTCATATTTACGATGCTTTGCATCGTCAATCTGATGTAAAGCATATTCTGGTTAGGCATGAACAAGCTGCAACGCACATGGCCGATGGCTATGCACGTGCAACGGGCAAAGCTGGCACAGTACTTGTAACTTCAGGTCCTGGCGCAACCAATACCGTGACAGGTATTGCGACGGCGTACATGGACTCGATTCCCATGGTCATTATTTGTGGCCAGGTAATGAGTTATCTGATCGGTGAAGATGCTTTCCAAGAAACAGACATGGTTGGTGTATCTCGACCAATTGTAAAGCATAGCTTTACCGTTAAGCATCCTTCTGAAATTCCTATGATCATGAAAAAGGCGTATCACATTGCTACAACTGGCCGTCCTGGCCCTGTTGTGATTGATGTGCCAAAAGACATGACCATGCCTGGTGATAAGTACGAATATCAATACCCAGAATCGGTTTCTATTCGTTCTTACACACCTCCAACAAAAGGCCATAGTGGGCAAATTAAAAAAGCCGTTGATCTGTTGTTGGCTGCCAAGCGTCCAATTATTTATGCTGGTGGTGGCGTAATTATGGGCGGAGCTTCTGACTCCTTGGTGAAGCTTGCTAAATCTTTGAATGTGCCTGTTACCAACACACTAATGGGCTTGGGTGGGTACCCAGGTACAGACAAGCAGTTTGTGGGTATGTTGGGCATGCACGGCTCTTACGAGGCGAACATGACCATGCATCACAGTGATGTGATCCTTGCTGTGGGTGCACGCTTCGATGACCGTGTGACAAATGACCCTGATAAATTCTGTCCAGGCGCTAAAATCATTCACATCGATATTGATCCAGCCGCTATTTCTAAAACGATTCGAGCTGATGTGCCTATTGTTGGTCCTGTTACGCAAGTTTTAGAAGAGATGCTGTCTTTGGTTGAGGGTCAAAGCTCAAATACTGAGGCGCTTGAAAGCTGGTGGAAACAAATTAATGAGTGGCGCTTAGTGCATGGTGGTCGTTATGACACGAGCAGTGAGAAGATCAAGCCACAAGCAGCAGTTGAAGCTTGCTGGCGTGCGACTAAAGGTGATGCTTTTGTGGCGTCTGATGTAGGTCAGCACCAAATGTTTGCTGCTCAGTATTATAAGTTTGATAAACCAAACCGTTGGGTTAACTCTGGTGGTTTAGGTACTATGGGTTTTGGTCTTCCAGCCGCTATGGGTGTGAAGATGAACTTCCCTAAAGAAACCGTTGTATGTGTGACAGGCGAAGGCAGTATTCAGATGAATATCCAAGAGCTTTCAACTTGCTTGCAATACGGCTTACCAGTAAAAATTCTATGTTTGAACAATGGCTACTTGGGCATGGTTCGCCAATGGCAAGACATGAACTATGAAGGACGTTATTCAAATTCTTACTTGGATTCATTGCCTGATTTTAAAGTATTGATGGATGCTTACCGTCATAAATACGTTGAAATCCGTACCAAAGAAGAGCTTGACGCCAAAATGGAAGAAGCGTTTGCAATGACTGACCAATTGGTCTTCATCAATTGCTACGTAGATCCAGAAGAACACGTGTACCCAATGCAAGTACCACGTGGTTCTATGCGTGATATGTTCTTGAGCAAGACGGAGCGAACCTAATATGCGACACATTATTTCTGTATTGATGGAAAACGAGCCAGGTGCTTTGTCGCGAGTAGTTGGTTTGTTTTCTCAGCGAAACTTTAACATTGAATCGTTGAACGTTGCGGCAACGGATGATCCAACTTTATCTCGTTTGACTTTAACAACCTTTGGCTCAGACCAAGTGGTTGAGCAAATCACTAAGCAGCTAAATAAGTTGATTGATGTGGTGAAGCTAGTGGATCTTACTGAAGGTCAACACATTGAGCGTGAATTGATGTTGGTTAAAGTTCGTGCTACTGGTGCTCAGCGTGCGGAAGTGAAACGTACCGTTGATATCTTCCGTGGCAACATCGTCGATATGACACCGTCTATTTACACGGTTCAAATCGTGGGTGAGTCAGATAAACTTGATGGATTCTTGCAAGCATTGGGCGGTGCTCATTTGCTTGAGGTAGTTCGTACAGGTGTTTCTGGTATTGCTCGCGGTGAAAAGACTCTGTCTTTGTAAGCGTCTATCTTATTGATATGAACAGCCCCCAATAGTTGGAGATGCCAATTACTGGGGGCTTTTTTTATGGTTAAACCTACTTCATTCATCTATCAAAAAATTGGTAACGTAATTTGAACATGTTAAGTAAAAGTTTACGGTTTAAGTGAAAGTCTTTTAGCATCAACTAATTTTCAAATGAGCATGCGCACTATTAAACTGTTATATGGCAATGTTTTCTCATGACAGAATGTTTCAGCAAAGCTGGCTGTTGCTGAAAAGCATAAAGTGGGGAGTAAAATGCGTATTAAGGTTTGCAGCATAAGAACATCCTTTTTTAAATTAGTGGAATATTCACAGGGCTTTTATACTGCAAAGCCATCAAACTTTTATTGTAAGGTTTGTATAAATAACAATTAATTATAATCACGCTAAAGGCCGTTTAGATTAAATTGCTTAGGCCAGTCTCGGTAGTTGAATACTTGGCCTTGTTCACGGATGCGGGCGATTTCGGATAAATCCACAGTGGCAAATACCCAGCCAGCTTGGTTGTCTTCGCCTTCTGCTAGAATGCCATTATCAGGGAAACCATAGTCCACTGGCGTATAGACGCTAGCACGTCCTGTATTCACATCTACCGCTTCGGACCAAGGTGCGTTGCCAATGGTCGGGGATTGCACAACATAGCATTGGTTTTCCAAAGCACGAGCTTGGCAGCCGATTCGTACTCGATGAAAACCTGCTTGAGTATCGGTGCAACTTGGTACGAGTAAAAGATCGGCGCCCGCAGCCACTTGTCGATTGGCTATCATAGGGAATTCTGAGTCGTAACAAATATGAATGCCAATGCGACCCAGTTCGGTATCCATGACTTTTATCTGATCGCCGCCACTAATATGCCATTGCTCGTTTTCAAAGCGCGTCATCATCAGTTTATCTTGGAAATCAACAAGCCCAGTGGGACCAAAAAGGTATGCACGATTGACAAAACGACCGTCGTTTTGCTGAGTAGGAAAGCTACTGGCGAGGATAAATAGGTTATGGCGTTTTGCTAATTCTGTATGCAGGTCATGCCACTTTGGTAATAGGCTTTGCATGGCATGAAGCTGTTGCTGCAAATCACGATAAACCGTTTCGCCAAATAGGGAAGCCAGTTCCATACTGCCATACTCAGGGAAGACCAAGAGTCGAGCGTCTTGTTGTGCCGCATTGGTTACCCAGCGCGCTAGCTTTTCGGCAAACTCTTCCCATTGGTGGAAAAAGCCAATGTCATATTGTGCGGTAGCCAGTGTAAATTTGCTCATAATAGGTCTGTCGCCTTCACGCTAAGGATTTCATCCAAAATGTCATGGGTTTAAGAGATTCTGTTTTTTCACAAACTTCTTTCCAACTGAAATGAGTGGCAAGCTCTGGGTGTTTTTCATAGCCACGGTTATGCCAGAACCGATCCAGAGGTTGGTAATTATCTGGCCGAGCAGGGTGATTTTCTGGACGTTGTACCGCGCAAAAACAAGAGTGTGTGATTCCTGCAATAGTTTTTGCATGGGCTTCGCGATGATCAAAAAAGGCGACACCAGCCCCTTGTCCTCGATACTCAGGTAAGAGTACTGACTCTCCACAATAGAAGATCTCATCGAGATCATAACCGGCTTTTTTAAATGGCTGTGTAACTTCATCGGTTTCATAGCACAGTGGTAAACCCGTTGAAGCGCCGACGATTTTATCACCATCAAATGCTAAGACGATCACGCTATTTGGTGCTTCAATATAGGTTTTAAGGTAGCGAGCTTCGTATTGCGCATCGCCATCATAAAGGTAAGGGAAGTCACGGAACACGCCCATTCGCAGGTGGGCGAGTTCATCAATATATTGATTTAAAGCGGAGCCTGATAAGCTTTGGAATGACAGCATAGTCTATTTTCTACCATGATCAGAAATGGGGTTATGCGGAGACTTGTGCGATCCAATCTTCTAAATTGTAGTAGTTGGTGACACGCGCCACTTTGCCGTCACGAATATCAAAAAAAGCACCGGCAGGCAGTTTATAAGCCTGACCATTGGCTTCGGGCAGTCCATCATCCGTGGCGATGTATTCACCTAATACGGTAAATTCAACCGCAGCACGATCACCAGATGGATTAGACATCACAACTATGTCGACGATGGTTTCTTTGTAGTTTTTGTTCATGCGGTCCATGAAAGTGGCAAAGGTGTCTTTGCCTATCTCTCGGTTGCCTTGGTTTATGTCATGAATAACGTCGTCAGTCAGCAAAGACAAAAAGGTGTCCATATCTTGAGCATTAAAGGCATTGTAGTAAGTTTGCAGTAATTCAACTGTTTCTTGGCTCATGTTAAGGGCTCCAGAAAATAAAAAATAAAGGCCAAATGTTAGTTATTTCTGGCGCATCGAGAAAGGCTTTTTTATGGCATTGGCAAAAACAAGCAATAGCTTGTCGTCTATGAATGTATTCATCATTGGGTAGTGTTTCTCGGGAAGAATCAGCAGCGTTTATTGCAAACGCTACTTTGGTATTTGTAGAACGCTTAGAAGTGTAAGGTATAAATGATCAGGCTGGCTGCTGTCGATAAAACTGAGACAATAGCCGATAGACATCCGGCATTTCTTTTTTCATCATTATAGGGTCTTCAAAAAAGGTTTCACTGCATACAGCGAAGAACTCAGCAGGGTTAGTTAGAGCGTATTCATCTAGAGGAAGGTGCTTATGATGTTGCCAATCATTACGTAAATGTTGAAATGCTTCGGTGAAAATGTCGTGCCATTCTCCCGCCTTCATGTCTGGGTGCATTGGTGGCGCACCATTGGCACCATCTCGTAACATATCTAGCTTATGAGCAAATTCATGAATAACCACATTACTGGCTTTACCGTGTCGCACGTATGGACCCGTTTCTAAAATAGATTGCCAAGATAGAATCAAAGGTCCACGTTGCCATGCTTCACCACTCAGGCCCCGACCTTCTGGGTGGATGACACCATCCTCACTCTGATAAGGGTGATTAGCGATAAAATCGCCTTCATATAGAATGATCGTCTGACAATGATCGTACCAATCTAATCCAAGATGCAAAATGGGCACGCAAGCCATCGTTGCGAGTTTTAAGCACATGCTCTCTGTAAACTCAAATTGACCACCAGGAGCGATGTTCTTACGAGCAATAAAATGCAAACTCATTTCTCGAAGAGCTTCCCGCTCAGGGCCTTGATAGCGGTTCATGACAGGCCAGTCTGAGACCGCCGCCTCCCATTCTGTTTCTGTGAATCCCATCGCGTCGATACGTCGATTTTCTAGCCAGTTAGTGAGTTGTTTAAACATGGCGCTGCTCTCGATTAGTGGCCATTTTGGTATCAACTTGATTGCTGAGTAAATGGCTAAGTCTTTTTATAACAAGGTATTAGGTAATTATTAGCAAAATTGTTGGAATAGAATAATACACAATTTAGTAAAGTCGTGTTTCTCCTTAATTCTTATGAATTCCTCCGACTTTGCTGCCTTAATCTCATGCTTTTTTGATTATATGATAGCGGTCAAATATATGACGTCATCCTTATGTTGAGGATTGGTTAACTCCAATTAAGCAACGAGAGAGCTTCCTTTGAAATTATTTTTAACTTCTATATCTAATATACGCACCCATTCATTTTGGTTAATAAAACGATCTTTATTCGCGTCTTTATTAATTAATACTTTAGGGTATGCGCAAGCGGAAGAGTCCGACGTTCAAGCGGAATCAGCTCCTGCTAGTGAAAACATTCAAGTAGATCAAGAGTCTAAAGGGTATCGATTTTCAAATCAGACAGTGATTGATCTGGCAAAAAAGCTTGCTCAGTCGCCTATGAAGCCAGCTGAAAAAGCGCCTCAAGATTTAACGGATATGGATTATTCAAAATATCGACAAATTAACTTCCAGCAAAACCAAGCGGTTTGGGGAAATACGCCGACTAAATTTTCTGTCCAGCTTTTTGCCCCCGGTTTTATATTCAATGATTTAGTGTCTATTGATGTGGTTGAAAATGGTCGCGCCTATCCTCTAAACGTCTCTTCTGATTCATTCAAAACACCCAATGAAGAAATTAGTAAATTGATCTCTCAGGTAGGGAAATTTGCTGGGCTACGACTGCATTACCCAATTAACAAAGCGGACGTCAATGATGAGTTCGTGGTTTTTCAAGGCGCAAGTTATTTTAGAGCCATTTCGCAGGGGCAGTCTTATGGTTTATCAGCACGCGGTCTCGCGGTCGATGTTGCTCAGCCAAAGGGTGAAGAGTTTCCTATGTTCAAACAATTTTGGATTGAGCGTCCATCCTCAAGCCAAGATGCCATTGTTGTTCATGCGTTACTAGACAGTAAAAGCGTCACAGGGGCCTATCGTTTTGGTATCTACCCTGGCAAGCCAACGCACATTTCAGTGAAAGCCACTTTGTTTCCACGAGTTGATTTGAATAATGTCGGTATTGCACCTTTAACGTCTATGTATATGTACAACACATCTTTAGATGCATCCGATGTCCCAGATTATCGTAGAGCGGTTCATGATTCTGAAGGTTTGCAGATTTTAACGGGTAATGGCGAAATGTTGTGGCGCCCCTTAAATAACCCAAAATCGCTGCAAGTCAGTGCTTTTAGTGATACGTCTCCAAAAGGGTTTGGTTTGATTCAACGTCATCGCGCATTTGAAGACTACCAAGATTTAGAAGCGAACTACCATACTCGTCCTTCGGCGTGGATTAAGCCAATGAACGATTGGGGCGCAGGGCATGTTGAATTGGTTGAAATTCCATCCAACTCAGAAACCAATGACAACATCGTTGCGTATTGGCAACCTAAAGAAGGTCTTAAAAAAGGTCAGTCTTATACCTATAAATATTTGATGACGTGGTCGAACGACACGCCGGTTTCATTAGACTCTCCACGTGTTGTAAGAAGTGCCAAGGGGGTGAAGTTATTTAAGACAAACCCTGAGGTCGTTATTGATTTTAATAAGATGCCGGATGTGAATGTCGATGATCTGACCATTGATGCCAGCATTAGTAAAGGCAAAATACTCGAAGCAATTGCCGTTAAAAACCCACATCAAAATGGCGTCCGTGTTTATGTGTCTTTTGATCCTCAAGATGCCGGTTTGGCCGAGCTAAGGGTTCAATTAAAACAGGAAGGCACCGCCATTTCCCCTACCTGGTTGTATCGCTGGATTAAGGAATAATCATGTTATTAAAGGAGAGCGCTATTAATCGCGCATTGCCCAAAGAGTCGAATTTAGACATGCCTCGTCATGCCGTTAACGAAGAGGCAGGGGCGCGAAAAAGCAGGATACAAGGCTTTGAGTTTACGACAATATTATCGCGCCTATTTGTCTTGGTGTGTACGATTGGTTTGTCATGGTACGGCGCAACAGAAATGTATGCCGTACTGAATACCAATGCGATTGCCGGCTTGCAGTGGGCGTTTTTGGTGTTGTTCTGCGTTAACTTTACATGGATATCTTTTGCCTTCTCCCAAGCCACCTTGGGTGTGATTTTTAAGCTGTGGCCTTTCTCATATACTCGTAATGAGCAAGATGTTGAAGGTGTGACGGCAATATTGCTACCTGTCTACAATGAAGACCCATTGCGGATTCGTGCCAATATCCAAGCCATGCATGAAGACTTGTTGAAACAGGCGCCAGGTAAATTTGCCTTCTTTATTTTAAGTGACACCAACAGGGCAGATGCTTGGATCGCAGAAGAGCAGGCTTTTCGCCCTTTGTTGAATCATGATGAATCGGCTTGTCCGATTTACTATCGCCGTCGTTACAATAATGCAGAGCGCAAAGCGGGTAATATTGCTGAGTGGGTGACGGCTTACGGCGGTGATTATGAATGCATGATTGTTTTGGACGCCGACAGCTTGATGGGCGCGGATTGTTTAATTTCTTTGACGCGTCGTATGGCCGCCGAGCCAAATCTCGGTTTAATTCAAACGTTACCAACGATTATCCGCGCCAATACTTTATATAGTCGTATTCAACAGTTTGCTAACCATTGTTTTGGTCCTATCTACGCGTCAGGTTTGGCGGCATGGCATGGTTATTCCTCTAACTTTTGGGGACACAACGCCATTATTCGAACCAAAGCCTTTGCCGAAGCCTGTGGTCTACCGGTCCTTAAAGGGAAGGCGCCATTTGGTGGCCATGTCATGAGTCATGACTTTATGGAAGCCGCTTTATTGCGTCGTGCAGGTTGGGGAGTGCGTTTTGATACAGATTTGAGTGCTTCCTATGAAGAAGCGCCACCTTCTTTAGTGGACGTCATTGTTCGTGATCGCCGCTGGTGTCAAGGTAACTTACAGCATAAGGCATTTGTTGGTGCAAAAGGCTTCCATTTTGCCACTCGCTTGCATTTGTTGTCTGGCATCATGTCTTACCTAAGTGCCGTTTTCTGGTTGCTATTGATTGTGGTGGGTTTTGCCCTTGCTGTGCAGGCGTATTTTGTTCGTCCTGAATACTTTGCCAATCCATCATTATTTCCAACATGGCCTGTGTTTGACTTCGAAAAAGCCCGTTCATTGTTTGTTTTATCCATGGCGTTGGTGTTGGCTCCTAAGGTTTATGGTTGGTTTTCTGCCATGCTGAATTTCCGCCGCTGTATGCAGTTTGGTGGTCCTATATTGCTGACGTTAAGCACGTTAGTGGAAACCATTCTCTCAGCGCTTTATGCGCCAATTCTAATGTTGTCGCAGTTTCAAGTGGTTTATGACGTATTTAAAGGTCGCGATAGTGGCTGGAAGCCGCAATCTCGTGACGATGGTGCAACGCCTTGGAAAGAAGCCGCTCGTGCTCACTGTAGCCATACTTTGTTAGGTATCGGGCTAGCTGGTGGCGCGCTCTTTTTGAGTAAAGAGCTTTTCTATTGGTCCTTGCCAATTAGCTTTGGCCTAATCTTGTCTATTCCTTTGTCATGGTTAAGTGGCGGCGCTAAACGCGGTAATGTGATTCATCACCTAGGCTTGATGCGCGCACCTGAAGAGAAGCGCCCACATCCTATTATTGAAATGCAGGATCGTTATGATAAGGCACAAGAAAGCCTGAATTTTGATGATGCTCAAACCTCCTTGCAGCGCCTATCTTCTGATGCCGATTTGTTTTATTGGCACCTTGTCCAAATGCCAGAGGATATTCCAGATAAAGAGTTTTGCCGGGCGTGGATTTGTGCTGAATGGCAAATCCTTAATAGCGATAATATTCAGAGTTTGCTAGATCACCTGAATGAACAAGAATGTCTCGCTATTCTTCAACATAGAGAGCTTATGGCGGCCATGGAGAAATACCTGCCCAAAGATAAGCAAGTAGATACCTCTTCAGAAGAGTTTGCTTTGGCTTAAGTGAGCTTGATTTAGACTAAGTTTAAAACGGCGCAAATTGTCTTTGCGCCGTTTTTTTTATGTCAGGAATGATCGTTGAAGGGGAACTCACTTAAGGGAAAGGCTCTGGTTATCTTTGGCTGTTTCATTGAAAACATCGTATTGACTGAACGAACCCCTCTCGCTTGCAATAACTGTTTGCTTAACAGTTCATCGTAACTCACTAGATCTTTGGTAATGATCTTTAATAAGAAATCACAATCGCCGCTCACCGAATGACACTCTTGGATTTCTGGGCATTTGCCCACGACGGTAAGAAAGGGCTCCAGTGTTTCTGGATGGTGGTTATCCATTGAAACTTGCGCGAACGCGATCACATTTAAATTCACCTTCTTGGGATTCAGTTCCGCCGTATAGCCATTGATATAGCCTTCATCTTCTAGGCGTTTTAGGCGTCGCCAGCATGGCGCGGTGGAAAGACCAATCTTATCGGCTAACTCTCTATTGCTTAAACGACCTTCTTTTTGCAAGGCAGCAAGAATACTGATGTCAAATTTGTCGAGCATAAAATGTGTTTCCAATTATTGTTATTTGAAGAAACTTTATTGCTCAGTTTGGCAAATACTCGGCAATTAAGAAAGATAATTTCGCGCCATCATGGATAAGATTAATAGCATCATACTTATAAAAATAAAGCTGAAAAGCAGCAGAGATGGTGTAATCCTATGAATCAATTGCTAGAAAAAAATCATCGTGTCAAAAATGTCATTCGTCAAAAGCCTGAATTTGATTGGCTTCGAGTTAGTCAATTAATGCTGTTATCTCGTGCTTTGGACGAGATAGAAGAAAAAGAGCTAGTACCCGAAAAGTTAGTGTTTAATCAGTTTTCAGCCCGTGGACATGATTTTGCGCAAATTCTTTTAGGCTCTTTACTAACTCATCCTCACGATGCCGCAAGTGGCTACTATCGATCTAGACCCTTTGTTATGAGTCTTGGAATTGACTTGGATGAAGTGGTTGCGTCACCCATGGCGAAAGCCGATGGTTACAGTGATGGTAGAGACATAGGTGTGGTGTGCAACTATCCAAATGTCGATAGAAAAGGTGCTATGTTGTTTCCTATGTGTGGTGGGGTTGGTGCCCAATATACGCCTATCTCTGGTTGGGCTCAGTCTATTCTTTATTATAAAAATCAGTTAAATGATTCAAGCTACGCTGGTGCCATCGCCGTGTCTATGGGTGGTGATTCTTCCATGTCGACCAATGGCTTTTGGTCAGCTTTAAACATATCGACGACCAACAATTTACCGCATTTATTTTATATCGAAGACAACGGTTATGGCATCTCTGTTCCGCAGGAAGTGCAAACGCCGGGTGGCGATCAGGTAGCCAATCTCAAAGCTTATAAAAATCTTAAGATTATTGATGGCGATGGAACCGACCCTGAGCTGACGCCTGTTCTGATAAAAGAAGCGGTTGAATATGTACGTTCAGGTAAAGGAACGTGTTTGCTTCGCCTTAAAGTGCCGCGTTTATGTGGGCACACTTTCCAAGATACGCAAACCTACAAAGACAAAGACTTTATTGCGGACGAGCAAGCGAGAGATCCTCTGCCTAAGCTTAAGCGTTATCTGCTTGATAATGGCTTTATGACCGAGAATGAATGGCATGATTTGGAAGACGAGTGTTATCGCGATATTCGTCATTCTGTAGACAAAGCCAAAGCGCGTCAGCAACCTGACCCTGAAAACCTTACGCGATTTGTTTATGCCGAAAAAGATAAAGTTCAGCTTCGCGGTGGATTAGCGGCGAGCGGTCATGTATTTCCAACTCAAAGTGATCAAGCAAAACCAGAAGGTTCGCGTCTAAATATGCTAACGGCGATCCGTAAAACTTTGGACTATGAGCTCGCTACGAACCCAAAAGTGATGGTGTTTGGTGAAGATGTTGGACCGAAAGGTGGTGTTCACGGGGCAACCCTCGGTTTGAATGAGAAGTTTGGTGGCGATCGAGTGTTCGACACCAGCTTATCGGAAGAGGGCATTATTGGGCGCTCTGTCGGTTTGGCGCTAAGTGGTTTGATGCCAGTCCCCGAAATACAGTTTCGTAAATACGCTGAGCCTGCTGCTGAGCAACTTTCTGATGCTGGGATTATGCGCTGGAGAACCAATAACCAATTTGCTGCACCTATGGTGGTCAGAATTCCGGGTGGTTTTGCCCGACGTGGTGATCCATGGCATTCCATGAGTGATGAAGTGGAGTGGGCGCATAAAGTGGGCTGGCAATTAGCCATGCCATCCAATGCTGAAGATGCTGTTGGTTTACTGCGTTTTGCCCTAAGAGACAATAACCCGACCATTTTCTTTGAGCATAGATCTTTATTGGACAATAGTTGGTCTCGTCGTCCCTACCCAGGAAATGACTATGTTATCCCATTTGGCAAAGCGAAAACGATCCTGACTGGCACTGCGTTAACCGTTGTGTGTTGGGGGGCGATGGTGGAGCGTTGTCAGAATGCCGCCACAAACCTTGCTATGAGTATAGAAGTCATTGACCTGCGTACTATTCAGCCGTGGGATAAAGAGGCGGTACTGGCTTCTGTGGAGAAAACCGGACGCTGCTTGATTGTTCACGAGGACAATAAAACCGCGGGTTTTGGTGCCGAGATTGCCGCGACTCTGGCGGACGAATTGTTCTTTAGTCTTGATGCGCCCATTCAGCGATTAACCATGCCGGATATTCCTAACCCTCATAACTTTTTGTTGTTAGAAAAAGCGGTTCCGAGCGAGCAAAAGATCGCTGATGCCATGAAAAAACTGATTGAAGTGTGAGGGTAGGCGTATGAACGAATCAATGACTATTACACTGCCAGTTGGGGCATTAGAAGGGACGGCAGCGGTGTTTTCTGCTTGGCTGGTGAATGAAGGAGATACTGTCCATAAGGGAGATCCTATTCTGGAGCTAGAAACCGACAAAGTGGCGATGGAAGTATGCGCTGAAAAGGATGGCTCTATTGGGAAAGTTCTGGCGAAATCGGGGGATGATGTCGATGAACAAACGATTCTAGGTTACTTAAACTGTGGTGAATCTAGCGAGCTTGCTTCAGTGCCGGTTGAATCAGAAATAACGCCTCATTCCCAGACGACTGAAACATCGCCAAGTACGACCAAATTGACAGAAGGTGAAGACGAGGTCGCTAGAAAAGGGTCGCGACGTCATTTAATTGGGCCTGCTGTACGCAAACTGCTTAGACAATACGATGTGAATGTGTCTGCTATAGAAGGTACAGGGAAGGGAGGGCGAGTAACGCGAGACGATGTGCTTGCCTTTGTGGAGGCAAAACCCGATAGCGCACGCATCATGTCGGACGCGCCTTTATCTTCAGTAGGAACGGAAGCTTTAAAAAGTAAGCGCGTTCCCCATACTGCCATGCGCAAGAAAATTGCCAGTCATATGGTTGATAGTTTGCTTCATACATCGCCTCATGTAACGAGTGTTTTTGAGATGGACATGGGGCGCATTATCGAGCACAGAAAAATGTGCAAAATGGGTTTCGAAGAAGCGGGGGTTAAACTCACCTTCACCGCGTACTTTTTGGCGGCCAGTGCAAAGGCGATGCAAAAAGTGCCCGTTGTAAATGCTCGTTTTCATGAGGATTGTCTGGAAATATTTGAAGACATTAATATTGGAGTGGGCACGGCATTGGGGGATGATGGTCTTATTGTCCCTGTGGTTAAACATGTGCAAGAGAAGAACTTATTTGAAATCGCTTCCGCGCTTCAACAACAAACGGATAAAGCGAGACAAGGCAAATTAACGGCTTCGGATATGAAAGGAGGCACATTTACCATTTCTAATCATGGCGTGAGCGGCAGTTTATTGGCTGCGCCCATTATTATTAATCAGCCGCAAGTGGCTATTTTGGGGATTGGCAAACTTGAAAAAAGAGCCGTGGTAGAAGAAGTAAATGGCGAAGATATCATTGTTATTCGACCAAAATGCTATGTGTCCCTAAGTATTGATCATCGTGCCTTGGATGCGTACCAGACGAACTTATTTTTGAGTCACTTTGTTGAGGTGATAGAAAACTGGCCAGTCCCAGAATCCAAGTAAGAACGGAAATTTGAGGGCAAAAAAATGGCTATCATCGCAAGGTGATAGCCATTTTTATTGGCATTCATACGGTATTTGCTTGGTTAGTTAAGACCGCCAAATCTTTGATAGAAAGATTGAGACGCTTCAGGCAGTGGACCATCGGCAGATTCTAGGTTTTTCTCTAACCATTGTTCAGCGGCTGGGGTGACTTTGCGATAAATATTGCGACAGAGTTGTCTTGCGGCTCTGCCTTCCCAGTCACCCGGTAGAAGCTCTTCAGGGAGCTGTGGATCTCTCAGTAGAAGCTTTCTGTATTCATGGATTAGCAGGGTTCGGGTTAGGAAGCTGGACTCTGGATCGAGATTGTCTTTTTCATACAGCTCTTGCCAAACAGGGCGAAACAAATTGATAAACTCTTGGTAATGGGCACCAAGTTTATCTAGCTCCCAACAGTCTTTGACGAGCAGTCGAATTTGTCTTCCCGCTAGCTCTTCTTGTCGTTCTGTTTTAAATACAATGACCTTGTTTTGTAATCCAGAGGACGCTAAGACGGTATTCACATCGCTTAAATTCGTATTCGGGCTGCCAATAAGCTGACCAGTCAGTACACCAAAACCTTGCCAATTTAAGTCATCTAGCAGCTGTTTTCTTTCGTCGGCTGACAATTGCTGCGTCATGATTAGACACCAAGAGCCATCCCAAACCGTTTGATTGGTGCTGTATACACGTCGGAACGCTTGCTCGAATTTACGGCGACCTGATCCGGTTAGGCTGTAGTAGCTTTTTCTGCCAACTTTATCGCTGGTAAGCCAGCCATCTTGGGTTAAACGAAATATGGTTGTTCTCATTAATCGTTCGTTAATACCCATAGGCTCAAGTAGTTTGATTAAACTGCCTAGCCAAACGGTGCCGCCATGAGGCTCGATCGCATCACCATATAAAGTGATGACGAGAGACGACGCGCGAATGGGTTTTTGCTTTTGAAAACGACTGATTAAACTGTCTAGAGAGTTAATTTTATTCATCTGTAACTGGAGATCCAGTGAGTTAAGCCAGCGGTTATTTTCTTAAACCTAACTGGCTTAGTAAAGTGGAATTGCCTTTAAATATCAGGCTAAGCGCATTTCATTCGGTCACTATACTAGCTTTTTGGCTGATGAGAACGACTTTGTAATTCAGGTCTATCTTCTTCTACCGCGTTAAGAGGAATGCATTCAACCAAAGACGTTAGGCATCTTTTTGATAGCTCGATATATTCTCGGGTGCCTGTTTGTTTCCATTTCAATTCGTCATCTGTCACGGATCGTACAATTTTGCCGGGGGCTCCCATAACCAAGGAGCGTGGAGGGCAGTTGAAGCGGTTTTTGATAAAAGACGCGGCGGCAATGATAGAGCCTGCGCCAATTTCTGCGTAATCCATCACGACGCTGTTCATACCAATCAGCGCGTCTTCTCCAACAACACAGCCATGCAAAACAGCACCATGACCAATGTGTCCATGTTTGCGAATGATGGTGTGGCTGTCGGAAAAACCATGGACAACACAGTTGTCTTGGATATTGGATTCTTCTTCCATCGTGATGCGACCAAAATCTCCTCTTAGGCAAGCGCCTGGACCAACATAGCAGCCTTCACCAATGATGACGTCACCAATTAGCGTGGCTGTTGGGTGTACATAGGCGCTTGGGTGTACTACTGGGGTGACGCCATCAATTTTGTAGTAAGGCATGCGTGTTTTCCTTTTTATTTGGTACTTTATTTTTCTAATTTTAGTTTGTTTTGTGTCGGTATGTTTGTTTTTTTTACGTTAAATCTGTAAATAATCAAGTTTTATTTTTGTTATATCGAATTCTTAAACCTTTTAAAAATCTTTATCTTTATGAATTTTATATGTTTTTTTGTTGTTTTTTGAATTGTCATCTAGGTTGCGATCAAAAGGGATACAAAAAAAATTAAAATCCATCTTGTTTTGTATCTAATTATGGTTCATCTTTATATGAAAAGAAGCACTGCTAAGCTTGCTTTGGCGTGTTTAGTGGAACGAACTAATAACAATAAGATCGAGTGTTTGAATCAAATGACAATTAAAAATTACCAATCATTGGTAGTGCATCAGGTCGAAGATGGGGTTCAGTTGGTGCAGTTGAACCGTCCCGAGGCACTGAATGCCCTAACCACAGAGTTATTGGCGGAATTATGTGATGTCATGGATGGCGCTGAAGCATCGAACGACATTCGAGTGTTGGTACTGACCGGCAGTTCGAAAGCCTTTGCTGCTGGAGCGGATATTAATGAGATGGCAGAGCGCGATCTTGTTGGTATGTTGAATGATCCTCGTCAGCAATATTGGCAGCGCATAACCCGTTTTACTAAGCCTGTTATTGCAGCCATTAATGGTTATTGCTTGGGTGGCGGCTGCGAGTTAGCCATGCATGCAGATATTCTTATTGCAGGTCGCGATGCCCAATTTGGTCAGCCCGAAATTAATCTAGGCATCATGCCTGGCGCTGGTGGCACGCAGCGTTTATTACGTGCTGTTGGTAAATCTCTCACCATGCAAATGGTCCTCACCGGTCAACCTATCACTGCTCAGCAAGCCAAAGAAGCGGGTCTCATCAGTGAAATAACACAACCAGAACTGACAGTTACTAGAGCCTTGGCGTTAGCGAAAGTCATTGCAAGTAAAGGCAGTCTGGCTGTGCGTCTAGCAAAAGAATCCATTTTAAAAGGTATGGATACCGATTTGGCGACTGGCCTGCGTTTTGAGCGTCATGCTTTTACTGTGCTGGCTGGAACTGAAGATAGAAAAGAAGGGATTTTGGCGTTTAAAGAAAAGCGTCAACCAAAATTTTCTGGTCGGTAATTTTTAACCCGTTATTTATCCATCCTTACAGAGGCAATCGCAAATGAGCTTCGAACACATTCTATATTCCGTTGATGCTGGTGTTGCAGTATTAAGCCTAAATCGCCCTAAGGCGTTAAACAGCTTTAATGAGGCGATGCACCTTGAAGTGCAGCAAGCATTAAAGTCCGCGCTAAAAGATAAGCAAGTCAGAGTGTTGGTTTTGACCGCGGAAGGTCGAGGTTTCTGCGCTGGACAAGATTTGTCGGATCGCAATGTTGACCCTAATGCCGCTGCTCCTGATTTAGGGCTTTCTATTGAGCGCTTTTACAACCCGCTGATTAAACAGTTGCAGTCTTTTCCAGTGCCGGTGATATGTGCGGTTAATGGTGTGGCGGCTGGCGCTGGGGCAAACATTCCTTTGGCTTGTGATCTTGTAATTGCCGCGCGATCCGCAAAATTCATTCAAGCATTCTGCAAGATTGGTTTGATACCGGATTCCGGTGGGACTTGGTTTTTACCCCGTTTAGTGGGGATGGCAAGGGCTAAGGAATTGGCTTTGTTGGGTGAGCCTCTTATGGCGGAAAAAGCCCTTGAGTGGGGAATGATTTATAAGGTGGTGGACGATGAAAGTCTGCGTGACGAAGCGCTGTTATTGGCTCGTCATCTCGCCTCTCAGCCGACGAAAGGCTTGTCTTTTATTAAGCGTGCTCTTAATCAAAGCTTTGACCATGGCTTCAATGCGCAACTTGAAATGGAGCGTGATCTTCAGTGCTTGGCTGGTCAAACCCAAGATTACCGTGAAGGCGTGAAAGCCTTTATGGAAAAACGCACTCCAGAATTTAAAGGGGAATAATCATGTCTGCTTTACATCAAAGTGCGGTGATTGGGGTAATTGGTGCTGGCGCAATGGGCGCTGGGATCGCACAGGTGGCTGCGCAAGCGGGTCATCAAGTGAAGCTTTATGACAACCGCGAAGGGGTTGCTCAAACCTCTATCGATTCAATGGCAAAGCAATTAGCGAAATTGGTAGAGCGCAACAAGTTTACCGCTGAACAGGTGCAGCAAATATTAGCTCGCTTGTCAGTAGCGAACTTGCTGGAGGATTTTTCAGATACAGGGTTGGTGGTGGAAGCCATCGTTGAAAATATTGACGTTAAGAAAAATATTTTTGATGCCTTGGAAGCGATTTGTTCAGCGAATTGTATTTTGGCCAGTAATACTTCTTCTATCTCTATTACTCGTTTAGCGGCGGGAATGAAACATCCCGAACGCATGGTGGGAATGCATTTCTTTAATCCCGCTCCGATTATGAAGTTGGTTGAAGTGGTGTCTGGTTTGGCAACCGATTCTGATGTAGCGACCTGTGTTTATGAAACTGCATTGAATTGGGGGAAAAAGCCAGTTTATGCGGCTTCTACTCCGGGGTTTATTGTTAATCGAGTAGCACGTCCTTTTTACGCTGAGAGTTTTCGTTTAAGACAAGAGCAGGTTGCGGATTGTGTGACCTTGGATACTTTGTTGAAAGGGGCAGGTGGCTTCCGAATGGGAGCGTTCGAGCTGACGGACATGATTGGTCACGACGTGAATTATGCGGTTACCTGTTCTGTATTCGATGCTTACTATGGCGATTTTCGCTTTCAGCCCTCTCTGATTCAAAAAGACTTGGTGGATGCTGGCTTCTTGGGACGTAAATCTGGTCAAGGTTTTTACTCCTACAAAGAGGGGGGGGATAAACCGCAGGCGCAATGTGTTGAAGTGTCTCCTTTAGATGATGGAGCCGTTATTACGTGTGAGGTCTCCAAAGACATTGGGTATTTAAAAGGCTTGGTTGACCGCTTGTCTCGTGCTGGTGTGCAAGTGACCGAGGTGTCTGATTTAGCGAAAGGTTATCTAAAAATTGGTGACACTTTTGTGGCGCTGACCGATGGGCGAATGGCTTGTGAACGCGGCAAAGAGGAAGCGTTAAATGATCTTGTTTTGGTGGATTTGGCTTTGGATTATCAGAGTGCCACTCATATTGCCTTGAGTCGTTCTGCCACTACATCGGCAGAAGCGTTTAATGATGTGGTGCAGTGTTTCGATTTGGTGGGCATTAAAGTGTCTGAGGTCGTCGATTCGCCAGCTTTGGTGGTTATGCGCACGGTTGCCATGCTGGCCAATGAAGCGGCGGATGCGGTGTTGCAAGGCGTGGCATCTGCTGAAGGCGTCGATACGGCTATGTGTTTTGGTCTGAACTATCCGCAAGGTCCATTGGTGTGGGCTGATGCTATTGGCGTGGCCGAGATAGACAAGGTGCTGACTCACTTGCAGCAATCCTATGGTGAAGACCGTTATCGTCCTTCTTTATTGATGCGTCGTATCGCAATGGTGGAGGGACGGTTTCATGACTAATCATCTCACACAAGAACAGTTGGCTGAGCGTTGCGCGCAGGCTTTGTATGAGCGTGATGTGGCGACTCAGCATTTGGGTATTGAGCTGTTGTATGCCGCACCTGGGCAATCCAAAGTGCGCATGACAGTGCAGGACTTTATGTTGCAAGGTCATAAAACGTGCCACGGTGGTTATATGTTTACCTTGGCGGATTCTGCCTTTGCTTTTGCTTGCAATACCTATAACCAACCCACTGTGGCCCTTGGTTGTTCCATTGATTATGTGGCACCAGCATTGGAAGGCGATGTGTTAACCGCGCGGTGTCAGGAAAAAAGTCGTGGTGGTCGCACTGGAAATTACGACGTCGAAATTTATAACCAACAAGATCAATTGATCGCTATTTTTCACGGTAAATCTTATCGCATTAAAGGTGAGATACTTTCACAGGAGAACGTAAATGACTGATGCTCTAATTATTGATGCTATCCGTACGCCGATTGGGCGATACGGTGGTGCGCTTTCTAAAGTCAGGGCAGACGATTTGGGTGCGATTCCAATTAAATCTCTCATGGAACGAAATCCGACCGTGGATTGGTCTAAAGTGGATGATGTCTTGTATGGCTGTGCCAACCAGGCGGGTGAAGACAATCGCAATGTGGCACGCATGTCTGCTTTGTTGTCTGGACTTCCTCATAGTGTGCCAGGTACAACCATCAACCGTTTGTGCGGTTCTGGGATGGATGCAGTGGGCTTAGCGGCTAGATCCATTCGTGCTGGTGAAGCGGGGGTGATGATTGCGGGTGGGGTGGAGTCTATGTCACGTGCGCCATTTGTTTTGGGGAAAGCGGAGCAGGCGTTTTCTCGTCAAGCAGACATGTATGACACCACAATCGGTTGGCGCTTTGTTAATAAATTGATGGCCGATCAATTTGGCGTACATTCTATGCCTGAAACGGCGGAGAATGTGGCGGAAGATTTTAAAGTGTCTCGTGCAGATCAAGATGCTTTTGCTTTACGTAGTCAGCAGAAAACCGCCGTAGCGCAAGAAAACGGGCGTTTATCCAAAGAAATCGTTCCTGTTGTGATACCACAACGCAAAGGGGATCCGATTGTCGTTCAGCATGATGAGCATCCTCGCGCCGACACCACATTAGAGGTGTTATCAAATCTCGCGACCCCGTTTCGTCGCGACGGCAAGGGCACAGTGACCGCCGGTAATGCGTCAGGTGTGAACGACGGTGCTTGTGCTTTGTTGTTAGCCAGTGAAGAAGCGGCCAAAACATACGGTTTGAAGGCGCGAGGTCGAGTACTTGGAATGGCGGCAGCTGGTGTTGAGCCTCGTATCATGGGGATTGGTCCTGCTCCAGCTTCACAAAAAGTGCTTCAGCAAGTGGGGCTAACTCTAGAAGATATGGATGTTATTGAGCTAAATGAAGCCTTTGCTTCTCAAGGGCTGGCTGTATTGCGTGAATTAGGCTTGGCCGATGATGATGTTCGGGTGAACCCAAATGGTGGTGCCATTGCATTAGGACATCCACTTGGTATGAGTGGTGCGCGATTGATTACTACCGCCTTGAATGAATTAGAAGTTCAGCAGAAACGTTATGCCCTGTGCACCATGTGTATTGGTGTGGGTCAGGGGATTGCGATGGTGATTGAGCGACTTGGTTAACTCATTCGATACAAAAAATTGCCTTATCAAGTGGATAAGGTAAGCAAACAATATACATTCTAAAAATAATAAATAGAGAGAGCAGAACAATGGATATTCGTAGTCGGTTTAATCCAGATCAACTTGACCCTATGGAAACCGCCAGTATTGATGAGTTGCGAGCTCATCAATTAGAGCGTTTGCAGTGGAGTGTTCGTCATGCTTATAACAATGTTCCTATGTATAAGCAGCGTTTTGATGCATTAGGGCTGCATCCAGATGACATTAAAACATTGGACGATCTTGCCAAACTTCCTTTCACCACAAAATCTGACCTGCGTGATAACTATCCGTACGGCATGTTTGCCACGCCGATGAATCAAGTGGTTCGTCTGCACGCTTCAAGTGGTACAACAGGCAAGCCTACCGTCGTTGGTTACACCCAAAATGATATTGATAACTGGGCCAATATCGTGGCGCGATCAATCCGTGCGGCGGGTGGGCGCAAAGGGGATATCTTACATAATGCTTATGGCTATGGTCTGTTTACTGGTGGTTTAGGTGCGCATTATGGTGCCGAGCGTCTTGGTTGTACCGTGATTCCTATGTCGGGCGGGCAAACTGAAAAGCAAGTGCGTCTGATTAAAGATTTTCAGCCAGACATTATTATGGTGACGCCATCTTATATGCTGAATTTGCTCGATGAAATGGAAAAGCAAGGTATCGATCCGCTAGACCTTAAGTTGCGTCTAGGGATTTTTGGCGCGGAGCCTTGGACTCAAGAGTTGCGTCGTTCAGTGGAGGAACGAGCCGGTATTCGAGCCATGGATATTTATGGTTTGTCTGAGATTATGGGGCCAGGTGTGGCGATGGAGTGTGCCGAGAGCCAAGATGGACCAACGGTTTGGGAAGATCATTTCTATCCTGAAATTGTTGATCCTAATACGGGTGAAGTATTGCCTGATGGTGAAATGGGCGAATTGGTATTTACCAGTTTGAGTAAAGAGGCGTTGCCAATGCTTCGCTATCGTACACGAGATTTAACTCGTCTCTTGCCTGGCACGGCTCGTCGTATGCGTCGAATTGACAAAATCACAGGCCGCAGCGACGACATGATGATTATCCGTGGTGTTAACGTTTTCCCAACTCAAATTGAAGAGGAGGTGATAAAAGTGAATCACTTCTCTGAAAATTATGAAATACATTTGTATCGAAAAGGCAATATGGACGGTATGGATGTGCATGTTGAGTTGCGTCCAGATTGCGCTGGCTTTGATGAGCGAAAAATCAATGATGCCATCAATCAATTGCGCCATCATGTGAAGTCCTCTGTTGGTATTAGTATTAACGTCAAGCTAAGAGACATAGGCAGCTTGGCACGTTCCGAAGGTAAGGCGAAGCACGTCTTCGACGAACGAATCCCCGCTTAATTCATTGTGTTTTCTAATTAGTAGCCTCTTGTATCAAGAGGCTAGGGATTTTTGTGTCTTGAAAATAGATTTTAAAGTGATACATAAATATAAAAATATACTTGAATTTGTGTGTCATTAGTCTATTCTGTTTATTAATAAGATGACTTATATCTACGATATTGGAGAGTTCTCATGTATGCACAACAAGTTGAAACAGGAGTAAAGGCGGTTAAATCCCTTGCCGAAATGGGTCCAGAGGAGCGGGCGTTTCAGGAAAAAATCGATGCGGAAATTAAAATTGAAGCAAAAAACTGGATGCCTGATAACTATCGTAAAACATTGATCCGTCAGATTTCGCAGCATGCTCATTCTGAAATCGTAGGTATGTTGCCTGAAGGAAACTGGGTGACTAGAGCTCCTACCTTAAAACGTAAACTACAGCTTATGGCCAAAATTCAGGATGAAGCGGGTCATGGCCTATATCTATACAGTGCAATGGAAACCTTGGGTGCGGATCGTGATGAAGAAATTGAAAAGCTTCATTCTGGGCGTGCTAAGTATTCCAGTATTTTTAACTATCCAACACTTAACTGGGCCGACATGGGCGCGGTTGGTTGGTTGGTTGATGGTGCAGCAATTGTCAATCAGGTTGTGTTACAGCGTACCTCTTATGGCCCTTATTCCCGTGCCATGATTCGTATCTGTAAAGAAGAAAGCTTCCACCAACGTCAAGGTTACGAAATCCTTTTGCATATGATGCGACACGGCACACAAGTGCAAAAAGATATGGTGCAAGATGCGATTAATCGATTGTGGTGGCCATCTTTGATGATGTTTGGGCCTAGCGATGCTGAGTCGCCTAACTCTGCCCAGTCTATGGCGTGGAAGATTAAGCGTCATACCAACGATGAATTGCGTCAACGCTTTGTTGATCAAACTATCCCGCAATTAGAACTATTGGGCTGCACGGTTCCAGATCCTGATTTGAAATGGAATGAAGAGCGTGGTCACTATGATTTTGGTGAAATTCAATGGGAAGAATTTTATGAAGTGCTCAAAGGTAATGGCCCATGTAATCGCGAGCGATTAGAAACTCGCCGTAACGCCATCGAAGAGGGGGCTTGGGTTCGAGAAGCTGCGGTTGCTCATGCAAACAAAAAACAAAAACAACAACAACAGGCTGCTGCCTAACTAATTTTGAGGTATCTCCCATGTCTGAATGGACACTTTATGAAGTATTTATCCGTAGTAAACACGGCCTGAATCACAAACATGTTGGCAGTGTTCACGCTGTGGATGCCGAAATGGCGATTGAAAATGCCCGTGATCTTTATACCCGTCGTAATGAAGGGGTGAGTATTTGGGTGGTTCCATCGGCTTCTATCACGGCAACGGCAAGTGATGAAAAAGAACCCTTGTTCGATCCATCCGAAGACAAAGTTTACCGTCATGCCAGTTTTTATGAGCTGCCAGATGAAGTCGGGCACATGTGAGGTGGTTATGACTAAATACGATGAATTAACCGAATTTTTATTGCGTCTTGGTGACAGTGCCTTGATTCATGCCCAACGCCTTTGTGAGTGGACAGGTCGTGCGCCTGCCCTTGAAGAAGAAATGGGCATGATGAACGTGGGTCTGGATCTAGTGGGGCAGGCCCGCAATTGGTACGAGTACGCGGCAGAGCGAATTAACGATGGTACGGACGCGGATGCGTTAGCCTTTCGTCGTGATGAGCGAGCGTTTCGTAACTTGTTACTAGTTGAACAGCCTAATGGCGATTTTGCCGTCACCATGACTAAGCAGTTCTTCTTTGATGCTTGGCAATTCCATTTGCTGACGCGGTTAAAAGACGCCAAAGATGAGCGAATTGCGGCCATAGCGACTAAGTCATTAAAAGAAGTGACTTACCATTTACGCCGCTCAACTCAATGGGTAGAGCGTTTGGGGGATGGCACGGAAGAAAGTCATCAGCGGATGGAAAAAGCCATTGATGTCCTTTGGCGCTTTACCTTTGAACTGGTTGAGAAAAGCGATACTGAGTTGGCTTTGTCTGAGTCGGGAAGTATTCCTGATCTCACTGCGCTGCCTGAATTGTGGCAAGCCACTGTCAATGAGGTATTTGCAACAGCTACGTTAACGGTTCCTGATGCGCCAAGTTCTTTCTATTTGAGTGCTCGAACTGGCATGCATTCTGAGCATTTGGGGATTTTGTTGGCAGAAATGCAGTTCTTACAAAGAGCCTATCCCGATGCAAGCTGGTGAGTTAATAACCACTGACCAACAAGGTCGTTCAGGCAACGAAGCGGATATCCAGCATGCATACGACGTGCTGGAAGAGGTGATGGACCCTGAAGTACCTGTGGTGAGTGTGATGGACCTTGGCATTGTGAGGGACGTTAGTTGGGCAAATGGGCACCTGAATGTGGTGGTGACACCGACTTATTCTGGCTGCCCTGCGACGGAATATATTGAGACTTCGATTCGCGATGCGCTACACGAGGCGGGGTTTTCTCACCCTAAAGTATTGCAGCGCTTGGATCCCGCTTGGACAACCGACTGGATAACTGAGCAAGGTCGAAATCGCCTTAAAGCTTATGGAATTGCACCACCAGTAGGGAGCTCGAATAAACGATCTTTGCTGTCTGGTGTAACGCAAGTTGAGTGTCCTAATTGTGGCAGTGACGACACGGAGCAATTAAGTGAGTTTGGCTCAACGGCGTGCAAGTCCTTGTATCGATGTAAGTCCTGTTTAGAACCGTTTGATTATTTTAAATGCATTTGAGCCATAGATAAAAATAACATGGCCGTGGAGACACAGATGAATCAATTTCACCCACTTACCGTTTCTGATTTACGTCGTGAAACTCGTGATTCTATTTCCCTCGCTTTTGATATCCCTGAGGATTTAGCGCAGAGCTATCACTTTAAACAAGGTCAATATTTGACGTTACGCACTCAAATTAATGGTCAGGAAGTTCGTCGCTCTTACTCTATTTGCAGCGGTGTTCAAGACAATGAAATGCGTGTTGCCATCAAGCGCGTGCAAGACGGTCTTTTTTCTACCTTTGCGAATGACTCCATCAAGGTCGGTGACGTGCTTGAGGTTATGCCTCCGTTGGGCAGTTTCTACTCGGAACTGGATCCAACTCGTCATGGCGACTATCTCTTGGTGGCGGCTGGCAGTGGTATTACACCAATTTTATCCATAGCCAAAACGACACTCGCGGCTGAACCACATAGCCGAGTCACTTTGTTATACGGTAACCGTTCTACGTCTTCCACCATGTTTCGGGATCAACTGGCTGACCTGAAAAACACCTACATGGATCGATTTAATCTGATTTTTGTATTGAGCCGCGAACAGCAAGATATCGATTTATACAACGGTCATATTGATGAAGAGAAATGTCGCGCTTTATTTGAGCGTTGGGTAGATGTGAAAGCGCTAACGGGGGCTTTTATTTGTGGTCCACAAGGCATGACAGAAACCGTAAAAGATATTTTGAAAGAAGCGGGTGCGCCAGAAGAAAACATCCACTTTGAATTGTTTGCTGCGGCGGGCGATGAGCGTAAGCGCGAGAAGCGAGCGCAAGCGGCAGCGAATGCTGATATGTCAGAAATTACCGTCATTCGTGATGGTCACGCAATGAGCTTTGACCTGAAACAAAATACCGAAAACTTGCTAAATGCAGGTAACGAGCAGGGTGCAGATCTGCCGTTTTCTTGTCGTGCCGGTGTGTGTTCTACCTGTAAATGTAAGGTGGTTGAAGGCGAAGTGGATATGGACATCAGTATTGGTCTTGAAGATTACGAAGTAGAAGCCGGTTATGTGCTTTCTTGTCAGTCTTATCCAGTATCCAAAAAAGTTGTGCTGGATTTTGACCAGATATAACGCGTTACGACCGCTTAGCTAAACGTAAAGCGTTAATAGCAAAAAACTAGATCGAGACATCATAAAAACAACAAAGATGACGGCAGTGCATACGCTGCCGATGGAGAATGTTATGAGCCAAAGCCATGTTTTACAAAGCTTTATTGCTGGAGAATGGTTAGGGAATCAAGCCGCACAAGCGTTAACTAGCCCTGTTAACGGCGAAACAATTTATCATACACACGCAGAAACCATCGATTTTGCTCGTTCATTAGAATTTGCTCGTAGCAAAGGTCGAGCTTCTTTAATGGCGATGGACTTCCAGAGCCGTGCCTCTTGCTTACGTGATTTAGGCAAATACTTACTCGAATACAAGGAGTCGTTATACGCTATTTCCCTACTCACGGGGGCGACGCGTAATGACAGCTGGGTGGACATTGAAGGTGGCGCAGGTACTTTATTTGCGTATGCCAGTGTAGGTCGACGTGAGTTGCCATCCGGTAACCTGATTCATGAAGACGATGCTTTTCCGTTAGGACGTGAAGGGCAGTTTTTTGGTTCGCACATTTTGGTGCCTCGCCAAGGTGTGGCCGTACACATCAATGCCTTTAACTTCCCAATTTGGGGGATGTTAGAAAAATTCGCCGCTAACTTTTTGGCGGGCATGCCATGTATTGTGAAACCTGCCACCTCTACTTCGTATCTGACGGAAGCCTGTGTGCGTTTGATGCAGGAGTCGGGTTTATTGCCAGAAGGCAGTTTGCAGTTAATCATTGGCCGTACTGGTGATTTGTTGGATCGTTTGGATGGTCAAGATGTGGTGACTTTTACAGGTTCTGCGAGCACCGCCGCCAAATTAAAAGTCACACCAAATATCATCAATAATTCTATTCCTTTTAATGCCGAAGCCGACTCTCTGAACTGCGCTATCCTAGCGCCAGATGTCTCTGTTGATAGCCCAGAATTTGAGCTTTTCATCAAAGAAGTGGCAAGAGAAATGACGGTCAAAGCCGGGCAGAAATGTACCGCCATTCGTCGAGTATTGATCCCTGAAAATCAAGTCGAAGCAGTGTCGGAACACTTAAGTGCACGCCTTGCTAAAGTGTCAATTGGCGATCCGCATTTGGATACAGTGCGAATGGGTGCGTTGGCTTCTTTTGAACAGCAAGAGGATGTCCTTGGGCAACTAGCTGAGCTTCTAAAAAGCAGTCGTGTGGTTTACGGGCAGGAAGACGGTTTTGAGCTTTTGGGCAAGGGCACGGAAAAAGGGGCATTTATACAGCCGACTTTGCTATTGAGCAACGACCCTGATGCAGATGGTGGGGCTCATGATATTGAAGCGTTTGGCCCAATCAGCACATTAATGCCTTACCGAGATATTGATCACGCGATTGCACTGGCTGCTCGTGGTAAAGGCTCTTTGGTTACCACTCTTGTCACGCAAGATCCTCAGGTGGCGAGAAAAGTCGTTCCGGCCTTGGCAGCATGGCATGGACGAGTACATATCTTAAACCAAGCCTCTGCAAAAGAATCGACTGGACACGGTTCACCTTTGCCCATGCTAAAACATGGTGGCCCAGGTCGTGCTGGTGGTGGCGAAGAGTTGGGTGGCATTCGCGGTGTAAAACATTACATGCAGCGTGCGGCTATTCAAGGCTCACCTACTATGTTGTCTGCAATTACTGGCGAATACGTGCGAGGCGGCGAAACCTATGAAACGGATGTGCATCCTTTCCGCCGTTATTTTGAAGATCTTCGCATTGGTGAGTCTTTGTTAACTCATCGTCGCACAGTGACAGAAACCGATATTGTGAACTTCGGCTGTTTATCTGGTGACCATTTTTACATGCACTTTGATGACATTGCCGCGCGCGATTCTCAATTTGAGCAACGTATTGCCCATGGTTACTTTGTGTTATCTGCCGCTGCGGGGTTATTTGTCTCTCCTGGCGAAGGGCCTGTTTTGGCGAACTATGGTTTGGACACTCTGCGCTTTATTACGCCTGTTCCAATTGGTGATACTATTCGAGCGCGTTTAACGTGCAAACGTAAAATTGACCAAGGTAAGTTAAGTCCGAAAGGTGAGCCTCAAGGGGTCGTGGTTTGGGATGTTCAAGTGACTAACCAAGATGATGAGTTGGTTGCCAGTTATGACATTTTAACACTCGTTAAAAAGCAATCTGTTTAATCCAATAGGGCGGCTAAGTCGCCCTATATTTTCGGACTTTGTGCATTTTGCCTTACCTACAATAATAAAAAATAGGAGTTGTCATGTCGTTTAAAGGCTGGATCGATAAGCATTATCCAGAGCCCAATATTTATCGCTGGATTGGCTTTGTGCTGGAAGGGATTTCTGCAACGGTATTATTTCTATTAATGGCCCTGACATGTGTGGATGTCGCAGGTCGTTACCTTTTCAATAATTCCATTAATGGGGCTTTTGAGTTGACTCAAATCGGGTTAACCGTGCTGGTTTTTGCTCAAATGCCACTGATTACTTGGCGAGGAAGTCACGTGGTCGTGGATCTATTGGATAATGTACTAGGCAACCGAATTGTTAAGGTGCTTGGTCTATTTTCTGTATTGATTGTTTCCTCTTCGTTTTACTTCTTAGCCGTTCGTATTTATCAACTGGCAGAACGCTCCCTACGCCGTGGGGAGGTGAGTGAATATCTAAAAATCCCAACCGGTTATTTAACCGAATATATCGCCATTATGAGCTGGATGACCGCCGCTTGTATGTTGACCTATGGTGCGTATCGCGTGTTGAAAGGCGATAACGAAACACAGCAGTTGGGAGAGTAGCATGTCAGTAGTATTAATCGGTTTTGCCGTTCTTTTGTTTTTGATTCTAGTGATTCGTATGCCAATCGCTTTCGCAATGGGAGTGGTTGGCTTTTTAGGTTTTGCTATTTTACAGGGCTTGAGTTTCGACAATATTCTGTCTTTTCGTTGGACGGCGGCTCTTACATTGGCATCGAGTCGCGTGATTGGAACGGTGCAAGACTATAACTTATCGGTCATTCCTTTGTTTATTTTGATGGGGAATCTGGTTACTCGTTCGGGCTTGTCACAAGAATTGTATAACGCGTCTTATGCCTTTTTAGGTCACCGTAAAGGCGGCTTGGCGATGTCGACAGTATTGGCCTGCGGTGGTTTTTCGGCTATCTGTGGTTCCAGTTTGGCCACCTCGGCCACCATGGCCAAAGTGGCGATGCCGCCTATGCGTAAGTTTGGCTATTCCGATGGTTTAGCGACGGCCTCGATCGCAGCGGGTGGAACATTGGGTATCTTGATTCCACCTAGTGTGATCTTGGTTATCTATGGTCTGCTTACCCAAACCAGTATTCGTGAATTGTTTGCCGCGGGCTTCATTCCCGGCATGTTGGGGATTTTTCTCTACATGTGTGCGGTGCGTTTTGTTGTCTGGCGTAATCCTTCTGCGGGCCCGGCTGGGGAGCGCATGGGAGTTAAAGAAAGAATTAGTGCCCTGAAAAGTATTTGGGGTGTGTTGTTGCTATTCATTATTGTAATGGGCGGTATTTATTTGGGCGTTTTCACTCCAACAGAAGCAGCGGGTATTGGTGCGGGCGGTGCACTCATTATTGGTTTGAGCCGCCGTAGTCTGAGCTTTGGTGGGATTTTTGAAACGCTTGTGGATACCACTCGTACCTCCGCCATGCTGTTTTGTGTGGTAATTGGTGCGTTTATTTTCTCGGATTTCATTACCAGAGCTGGCTTGCCTGATGCTTTGTTGGGTTTTGTGACGGCCTTGGAGTTGAGCCCGATGCTGGTGATCATGGTCATCCTTGTCATCTACATCATTCTTGGAATGGTGTTCGAAAGCCTGTCCATGTTGTTACTGACCGTACCAGTATTCTTCCCCCTTGTTTCTAGCCTAGGTTTCGACCTTGTTTGGTTTGGCATTGTGGTGGTTGTGGTGACTGAGATCAGTTTGATTACGCCACCGGTAGGGATGAATGTATTTGTATTAAGTGCGGTATTAAAGGACGTAAAAGCAGGCACGATTTTTAAAGGGGTTACGCCTTTCTGGTGTGCCGATATTATTCGACTTTTTATCATCGTTTTCATCGTTCCAGTATCGATGTTTTTACCTAGGTTTTTATATCAGTAAGCCATTTTGTTAGTGGAGGGGGTTATTAACAGTGTGTTTTATGACTTCCAAGAGCCTTAGTTTGTTAGGTTTTTTGGATAAAAGTCATTGTTATGAGAGAGCGAAATTTTCATCAATGTAAATCATAAATAATAGGAATAATAAATATGATGGGTATTAAGAAAAATCTACTTTGGGCCGTATGCGGAACCTCTATTTTTGCATCGGGCTTAGCGTCGGCGGCAGAAACGACCTTGCATGTGGCGACTTGGTTACCACCTACGAGCTCGCAAAACGCCATTGTTTGGCCAACTTGGAAAAAATGGGTTGAAGATGCCACGCAAGGCCGTGTTGAAGTGGTGATTGAGAACTATACCGGTGACCCTAAAACAATCTTCGATGCTGTAGAAGACGGTGTATTTGATGTGGGTTTTAGTGTGAATGCTTATTTGCCAGGTCGCTTCAAACTGGCCAGTGTGGCTGAAATTCCGGGTGAAATCACTGATGCAGAAGTAGGCTCTGTGGCGTTGTGGAATACCTATGAAAAGTACTTCAAAGCCGACCAAGAATTCAGAGGTCTTGAATTGTTGGCCTTGTTTGTACATGGTCCGGGTCAGCTGAATACCAATTTCTCAGTCAATTCGTTAGACGATTTGAAAGGTAAAAAAATGCGTATTGGCGGTGGTTTGGTAAACACGCTTGCTGAACGTTTAGAAGTGACGCCTGTTTCTGCTCCTGCGCCAAAATCTTATGAAATGATGCAGCAAGGTGTGGTAGACGGCACCTTTTTACCGGCTTCGCAGCAAAAGACTTTGCGTTTAAATGAAGTAACGACTGACCTTACCTTGTTCCCTAAAGGGCTTTATACCACGGCATTTAGTATTGTGATGAACCCAGATACGCTAGATAGCCTTAGCAAAAAAGACCAAGAAGCGATCATGAGTGTATCGGGTGAAAAGCTTTCAAGACTTGCTGGTGCCGCTTGGGGTAAAGAAGACCAAGACGGCATTTTAGAAGCAAAAGCGAACGGTGTGAACGTGGTCATTCTTTCTCCCGATGATGCTATCGTAAAAGATATGGATAAATTAGAAGAGGGAATAGATCAAGCGTGGATTGATTCCGTCTCTGATCGTAAAGTGGATGCTAAAGCCGCACTGGCTTACTTTAGAAAAAGTGTTAATGAATTAAGTCAGTAAAAGCAAAAAGCGTTTCTGATGATAATCAAAAGCCATTATGAGAGACATAATGGCTTTTTTCTTCACTGTAGAAAGGAGTCTATTATTAGAAAAAGAGGTTTTTATGAAAGCCCATCACGTGATTCCTGCTCAATATTGCTTCGCATTAGACTTTAAAAACTATAATGAGCGGATCGTTCATTATTCCGATTTTTCAGTTCTTTATTATCAATTTACTACGTCCATATCTGATCAAACCATTGTGATCGCCGACGGCTGTGCGGATTTTCAATTTTGTTGTGATGCAAGCCAGCAATCCGCTGTGCTTTGGGGCTCTGTGGTGACGCCGACTATCATTAATTATCAACCTGAAAAGACGTATTGTGGTATTCGGATTTCTACTTCTATTAGTCGAAAGATATCTTATCTGCCTTATTCTGAACTTATTAATCAGGGTGTTTCTTTTGGGGATCTTGTTCAAAATGGCTCAAGTTTCTTAGACGATTTATATTGCGCTACGGACTTTTCTTCACGAGTTAAGGTTTTAGAAACTTGGTTAATACAATCTGGGATGTTAGCGGATTCAAGTATTGATTTGATCGATCACTGCATTGATAAAATAATTAATAGCCGTGGAACCATGAGGATTGCTGATATTTCAGATGATATCGGTATTAGTGAGCGACTTCTTAGAAAGAAATTTAATCAAGCTATTGGTATGTCACCAAAACAATATAGTCGTATTGTACGCTTCCAAGATCTGATTAATGATATTTTGTACGGCGAAACATTTCATAAAAAACATCATACCGATTTTATGGATTTTTCTTATTATGATGATTCCCATTTGATTAAAGATTTTAAATACTTCACACAAATGACACCGAGTTGGTTTGCTAAAGAAATGCTAGAAGTAAACATGACAAGGTACAGAGAGGAAGGCTAACCCAGAAGCTTTATTGTTGAATTGATGGCTTCGAGTAATGCCGACATACCAAGCAGGAAGTGACGAATAAGGGAAGAATGGCCCTTATTCGTCATGGTTTTTATGGCTAGTTATTAGGTTTCTCTTCCGGAAGGTTAAGGGTTGGTGTTTGGTCAAAGAAGTTCCATGGTTTTAGCATGGCATGGACGTATTCGGTTGGCATCATTGGCCATTCCTCTGCACGAGCAACGTGCGTCGCTCCTGTGGTTATCCATAATACGTTGTCTTTGTTTTCAATAGACTCATTATCTTCTACGTACACTTTTAACCCCGTATCGGTTTTCGCTCGGTTTGGGTACGTACCTTCTGGGAAGCGTTCTTCAGGTTTGTAATTTGTGACCCAAATTTGCTTGTCCATAAAGTTCACACGTTTATATAACCACTCGTCTTTACTGAATAATGCCCCTTTTGCAATAGGGTGTGTGCCACCTGCAAAGGGAATGATTTGGTAAGAAACAGGGTTACCCATGCGGTTTTCTTTGTTTGGGTTGCTCATTAAACGGATGGTCGAAGGGTCGAACTTCTGTGACGCTTCTTGCTCGTCTTTCACCGTATGTTGGTTAACGACCATTACGCTTTTACGAGGGCCACCAGAGGTATTTTTTTCTACCGCAGGATTCAGCTCAACTAAGGAGTTTTTCTCGCCATCAACGTCTAAATCTAGACGGAAGTTGTAGATGTGTTGGTGAGTGGTTCCGACAATATTATGGTCAATCAGGGTGCCGTAGCGTGTGTCTTCTTTGGCCGTGGCATCATGCATTGTTTTGGTCTTCACGCCTTTTACCGCTTCAATCCCTGACGCTCCCACATCCAATTTAATGGTGCCATTTGCTAGCAATACCCAATCAAACATGTAGTCGTAATTGCCAATGGTACTGACCCAGCGAACCACCAGTTCTCTTCGCGCTCGGCTTTGATTACCCGCACCGCTGCCAAGCATTTCATTGTGCTTGTACTCTGGTCCCGCATAACGTTCAAATATCGCGATGGCGTTAGGGATGGTATAAGGTGCGCCACTGTTGTCCGCTAGGGTAGCGGGTAACAATTTGGCATTGGGTGGAACGTCTGTGCCCAGCTCAAGAGGAGAGGTTAGGCCGCCCATACCGTAATCGCCAGAATCTAGGTAGGCTTTAAAATACCAACCAATATCTGGGTCACCGTAAGGTACAATCATGCCACCTAAAGAACCTTCATACATGATTTTGCGTTTGGTGCCTTGGTCGTTATAGGTCATTGTTGACAGAACAGGACCGACACGTGGGTCGAGTTTTAGGTGGAAATCCCAGTTTTGCCAATGGATCGTATTACCCGATAGTTTGTAATTGGTGCCTTTAGGTTCTTCAATGACTAAGGGTTTTACATTCGCTTTGTTAGGGAAGTCTCTTCCGTCGTAAGGATTGGTTTTCATTGGCACAGGAATCACGCCGCTGTCTTCAATTTTTTCAATGGATTTGGTTTCTAGGTTCACCACCGCCACTAGACCTTCTATAGGGTGTGCCCAGAAGTTGCCATCGCCAATATCGAGATAAGAAACAATTTTTAATAAGCGATCATCTTCTTTTAGCCCATCTTCACCGTTAAAGAAACCAACGGTTAATGGTGTGGCGACCACTTCTTTAACATTGTCTATGCCGCGCTTTTTGAGGGCATCGGCGTATTCTTTGCTGCCTTCAATAATCTCTTGAGCTGCGATGAAGTCATCCCAGATGACCATACCGTGAACGTCTTTAACGGGTTGCCAGCGTGTGACTGTTTTTGTGTCTAAGTTCACCGTGCCTTCAATGACTTGCTTACCATCTAAAATGGTAAAGTTGGCTAAACGCTGAAAGTCTTCCTTGTTGCCATATGACCAAGCCCATACTCTACTTTTTTCTGGCTCGGCTAGCTTGATTTCAGTAAAGCGGAGATTATCACGGAAATATTTAGAAGCCTGGACCGTTTGCTGAGTAAGGGTAATTTCGGCTTCAGATAGAGGATCTAGAGGGTGTTTTGCATCACTCACTGAAATGGTCTGTGGTACATATTCTTCTAGAATCTCATTGGCAAAACCACGTTCCACCAATAGGTGACCATGTTCAAGTTTGATCGGGGCATCAAGGTGGATTTTCTTGCCATTTACTTCCGCTTCCATGGCACCCACTTTAATGCAGGCGTGTACTTTCTCTAAGGCGATATGAACTTCTTTGGCTGTTTTATCATAGAAAAAAGCCGCGCCAGAACTTTTAAGAGAATCCTCTATTTTTATATAGTCTGGTGATGCTCCGTGGGCGAAGACAGTATTACTTGCTGAGAGAGAAAGTGCTGCAATAACAGCGGCTGTCAGTGTATTTTTTTTATTATTCATAGGGTGCTCCCGTGTGTTTTTATAATATTTATACACCTTCATTCAAAGAGAATTAGGTAAATGAGTATTGTAAAAAGCGGAACGGGGCAGGAAAAAATTAGGCTGGCTCTATTCATTCATAGAGCCAGTTTTTAGTTAATGTTTATATGAAGGGTCTTGTTTTTCAATAATACGTTTCATCGCCGCAAAAACATCTTCACCAGCGCCGTATTTAGGGTCGAGTGGAAGAGAGGCTGCGGTGCATTTTTTGCAAATGTCTTCCGGTATTTCGCGAACTTTTCCCATGGACATAGACGCCATTTGCACTTCACAAGCTCGATTAACCAACCACATAAGGGCAAAGGCTTGAGCCAAGGTTCCACCCATGACCACGGGGCCATGGTTCCTTAGCATTAAAATCGGCTTACCTTCTGCGCTGTCAATAATGCGTTGACCTTCATCCATATGCAGGGTGATGCCTTCGAAGTCGTGGTAAGCCACTTTGTTGTAGATTTGTGCTGAGTAGAAATTGCTATATGACATGCCATCTTCTAGGCAGCAAACGGCCAACGTCGGCGTGGTATGGACGTGCATAATACAGTGCGCACCTTCAACTTGCTCGTGAATGGCGCTATGGAAGGTAAATCCAGCAGGGTTAATTGGCCAGTCAGAATGGCCAATGATATTGCCTTTTAAGTCGATTTTAACCAAGTTCGAAGCCGTTACCTCACTGTAATGTAGCCCAAAAGGGTTAATCAAAAAGTGTTCGTCTTCACCCGGTACGCGCAAAGAAATATGGTTGTAGATGGACTCATCCCATTTTAGGTAGGCAAAGATTCGGTACATGGCGGCTAAGTCCTGTCTCGCTTGCCATTCGGCATCACTGAATCGGCTGGGCTGTTCAAAATAGCGTTTTGCTGTAGACATAATTTCTCTCTTTTCTTGTTGTTTTGTTGTTAGGCTAAATAAAAAACTGGCTATAAAAAACAAAAATTAATATGGTGTAGCTCAATACTTTTTATGTAGCCATTACGATTATGAACAGTAAACAATTAACCTTTTTTCTAAAAACAGCCGAGTTAAATAGCATTGCGGCAGCGGCAAGAGCTTTAGATGTCGCTCAGCCCAGTATCAGTTTGCAGATTGAAAACCTTGAACATGAATTGGGGGCGAATTTATTTGATCGCAGCTTTCGTGGCGTGGTGTTAACTCAAAGCGGACAGATTTTTCGAGCCCATGCGCAATCCATCATGCGTCAAATCGAACAAGCAAAATGCGATGTGCATCAGTTTGAGCATGAGCCATCGGGCGTTTTATCAATTGGCATGACTCAGCCCATTGGCAATATTATTTCCGTGCCGTTATTGGCCTTGGTTGAACAGCGTTATCCTAAGATCACCTTGGATCTACATGCCGGCTTATCTTATAACTTGTCTAAGCAATTGTTGTCAGGAGAAATTGATATGGCTATTTCATCACCTGATGGATCGGACATGAGCCAAATTCGCCAACAAAAACTGTTCCGAGAAAAACTATTTTTGGCGCTGGGTTCTGAGCCCAAAGTGGCTTCTCATAAGGTGTTAAGTGGCGCTAAAAAAATGCGATTTTCTGAGCTGGCCCAGCATGAGGTGATTGTTACTGGTCCGCGTGATTCACTGGGTTATGTCTTGAGTCAATACGAAGAGGAAACCGGAGTTAAGTTGTCCCACAAGCCGGCTTTTGGGCAACTCATGACGACACTGCGCTATGTGGCGGATGGCCATGGAATTATGCTGTCACCTAGCTCTGCCTTTTATCATTTATTGCAGACAAATCAGATTCAAGCAATCGACATTGTGGCGCCAACCCTATGGCGTGAAGTGTGTGTCTCCACCGCAATAGAAAGGCCGCAAACGGCTTTATTAAACGCAGTGATTCCTCTTATCAAGGAAGTCACAAAAGCCGAATGGGAGGCCGGACGCTGGCAGGGGGAACTATTAGTATCATGATGCATTAAGGTGAAGTTTTATTGTCTTGGGTTAATTCAGCAAAAACGTGTTGAGTGATTTTGTTGAAAGACTGATAAGCCAGGTGTTCTTTTAATGCGTCTGAGCACATGATGTATATATTCCGTTCAATAGGAATGGCATCTTCTAAAGTAATTTCTTTTACAGAGTAATCGTCTTTAATCACAGATACAGGGAAATGGGGGAGAGCGGCTAAGTACCGACCCGTAGATAGCATTTTCATGATCATTACGGCGTCATTTCGAAAGACCACTTTTGTTCGTGTACTGTGGATGCCGTAGGAAGTAAACATCTCTGTTGTTTGTTTTTCGAAATACGAGGCAATGCCCAAGCTAAGCCAATCAAGTTCAGCAAAATCCTCAATTTGAAGGTTTTTCTTATTGGCAAGCGGATGACTTTCACCACAAAAAATACCAATTCTATCTTCAATAATGAGTTCACGATGTAGGTGTTCTACTATTTTATCGGAAGGCTGCGGCGCAATGATAATGTCGAATTGATCATCCATGAGGCCTTCCAAAGCAATCGAAGGATTTAAGCAAGTAATGGTGATGGCTATATCAGGTTGCTCGGCTAACATTCTTTCAATTATGGTGGGCAGAACCCCCATGGCGAGTAGTGAGCCGGTTGCTATGCGCAAATTGTGCTTAATGCCCAATTTATAGCGAGAGACTTGCTCTTGAGCTGAGCTCAGTCTGCGAGAAATGGCGCGACCTTCTCGGGCCAAAGATTCACCTATCGGCGTACTTGAAACACCAAATCGACTTCTTGTAAATAATTGTGCGCCAGCCTGCATTTCAAGAGTCGCCATGGCTCTGGTTAGGGTGGGTTGTGCCACGTTTAAATGTTCTGATGCCGCGGTAATAGAACCTTTTTCTAGAATGATAGACAGATAAATAAGGTGTTTTGATTCCATACAGTCGGACCTACTAAGACTTACGCATTATTATTTTTTTGATGATCTGGAAAACTAGCACATTCATTGAAAATACGCGCGCTGCAATGGCGACACTTTTCTTTATTTATATGTTGCAAAATGTCTGAAATCGCCTCTTTTGTATTTTTTGTTAGGTAATCGCTAAGAAGTGACTTGATAACAGGCATGGAACTAATTTCATCTAAGACGGTACCTTTAAGGGAACAAATCCTGACACAGCCGCCTAGTTTTTCAATTCGTGTTATTTCGGATTCAAGCAAATGGACGCCCGAGGCATCCATAAAATTGATGCCTTTGGCAACAATGATGAGATGTTTTGTCCCATCCTTACTGAGTTTGCTGATTTCTTTTTGTACATAATCCACAGAGCCAAAATACAAGGACCCATCAATGCGGATAATTTTTACTTGTGGACAAACGGCCAGAGAGTAGCGATGAATATTTCGGATGATTCTGTTTTCTGCGTCTTGTATCGGAGCGACCTCGATGAGTCTAGGTCTTGAGGTTCTGCGCAGATAAAAACCAATGGACAAAATAATGCCTACATAGATAGCAAGCTCTAATTGTATAAACAGCGTTGAAAAAAAAGTGCCTGATAGAATGATTGCTTCTGCGTAGCTGAGTTTTAGAGTCTCGATGATTTCTTTTCTATTAATTAAGTTCCAAGCAATTAATAGTACGCTGCCAGCCATTGCTGGAAGTGGTAAATAGGAGGTCGCCGTTGGGATAAACGCAATCACGATAGCCACAATAATGGCGGCATACACCGCAGAAAGAGGGCTAACTGCTCCGGCGTCGTAATTGGCACCAGATCGGGTGAATGAACCAGAGCTTGGATAACAGGAGAAAAAACCACCGACTAAATTCGACATTCCTTGCCCAACAAATTCCTGATTGCCATCAATTATCTGTTTTGATCGGACTGAAATAGCACGAGCTATCGATACGGCTTCAATTAGCCCAAGTAATGCCACTGCGAAAGCGCCTGGAAATAGGTTATGAATACGTGAAGATGAAAAATCGGGTAAAGATAACTGGGGTAAGGTACCTGGCATACTTTGTACCATGGCAACCCCATGAGCTTGGCCATCTAGCCATAAGCAGATGATGCTACCAAACACCATGCCTATTAATAAATTGGGGAGCTTTTTGTTGATAAGTTTGATCAGCAGTGACGTGATTAAAGTGGCGATACCTATTATCAAAGCGTAGACATTCAGTTCGCTAAAGTGTTCAACGAGAGCCGCTATTTCCTCGATGAATGATAGGTTTGATGCCAATTTGACCCCTAAAAAGTGCTTTATTTGGCTGGTGGCAATGAGTATGGCTGCGCCAGTAGTAAAGCCAATAATTACGGTATGAGAAATAAAATTGACCAAGGCCCCTAGTCGAAGAGCACCTAAAGAGAATTGTATCAGGCCTGTAAGAAATGAAAGAGTCACGACTATGGTCATTTGTTCTGCGATGGAGGAATAGCCTATTTGTTGTACAACAGAGGCGACAACAATGGATAAAGCCGCTGTGGGACCTGAAATCATATGAAATGAACTGCCAAAGAGGGCGGCAACAGATGCTGAAACAATGGCTGTGTATAAGCCTATTTCAGGTGGAAGCCCTGCGATATAAGCGTATGCCACACCTTGAGGTAAGACTAATACAGCCCCAGTGATGCCGGCCATCAGATCTTTTTTAAATGTAGCGGGTGTTTGTTGTTGAGCCCAAGAAAAGAAAGGAAATAAGACCGACAAGATGGCTTGAAGCATGATGATTCCATTAGGTAGAAAAGGGTTAATCTGGGTTCTTTGAGTGTGTAATGAATGCCTATTTTTATAAATGATAAAACATAAAGTTTTATTCTTAAAATGATAAATCAGATATCCAATCAATCATTAATGGATATAACATTGGTTTTTAGTATTCATTAATGATTGATTAATCTCTCAAAATCGTATTTTACGGATATAAAAATAGAAGGTAAATTGATGAGATAGCTAGACAAAAAAAATAACATCGAGCCGGAGAACAAAATGTATAACCCTAGAAAACTTCTAAAAAATGGATTGTGTGCTGTTAGTGTCGTATTCGCTAGCTCATTTATGGCTTCATTCACTCATGCTGAGCAAATTGGCATGGAATCAGCTACGCCAAATAGCCTTCTGGGTATGCTACCTCAAGCCATGGCGCCTTATTGGTCTAAACAAGGTGTTGATATTCAATTATCTCTGAATCAGACATTAACTAAATCTCTTTTAAAGATTGGACAGGGGAGTTTGGACTCGGCTGTCATTCCACCTTTGGCTTTTTCTGCGATGGAAAAAGGGGTAGGACCATATGCAAGGATGGCAGATAAAGCGAAGGCTTTGTCTAAGAATGTACGAGGATTATTTACTTTACCAGGTAGTTATTATCATGCCATTACTCGAGCTGATTCGGGTATTAATACTTGGCCTGATGCAAAAGGCAAGCGAGTTTTTATTGGACCGCCAGCAGGTGCCGCTAACTCGCAAATTATGAGTCTTGCTGCGGCAGGTGGGCTTGCTGAAGGTGAATATGAAGCCATTAAAGCGCCTTGGGGAGCGGCTGCGCAAAGTTATCAAGATGGACAGTTTGACGTGTTTGTCGGAACTTTTAGTTTGGGGTCTCAGTCTTTAGCTGAACTTAGTCTCTCCCATGATATACGCCTGCTCGGTATTCCCGGAGACAAAATGGTGCCACCTAAAGGGCTAGGTATGCAGCCAGCAGAAATACCAGCGAATACTTACCCAGGTCAGGTAAACACTCAATCAGTTTTAACTTGGCAAACTATCATGATGGTGGCCGTTAAAAAAGACCTGTCTGATGATATTGCCTATACCTTAACAAAACAGTTTGTTGAGCACCGTTTGGATTTGGCTAATTCAAATCCCCTTTTTAATGATCTCCTAACAACGGATTATTTTGTTGGTGTTAATGCTCCTCTTCATCCGGGAGCGGTAAAGTATTATCGAGAAGCTGGAATCACTATTCCTGAAGAGTTGTTGCCTCCACAGTCTTAACAACGGTTTACTAATCTTCTTATGTAATTATTCATTAAGCAAAGAGCAATGCTCTTTGCTTAAGGGAGCTTTTTATGCTTTTTTCTTCTCGTCTTTTACTCAGATTAGTTTCGTCTGTCATTGTCATATTGAGTTTAATGATATGTTTATATGGCCTTGCGAATGTGATGCCTGCTATTGGTGATTTTCGTATAGGGCCATTTCCTCTGGTGTTTTTTAGAGCCACTTTTTTTGCCTTGTGTATTGTCACCATTGCTTTTTCGATGATGGAAAGCTACCTGCTTGGAAAAACCAATATATTGGTAGCGGCTATCAGTACGGCATTCATGTTCGGCATGTTGTGGTGTTGCTGGTCTTTTTATCAAGTGAGTGCTGCGCTAGATGATGGGATGTTTTTGTTTGGCTCTAGCGAGATGTGGGTGGCGGTTTTAGCGTCAGCTGGTGCTCTGTTTTTCTGTTGGCGAATTTGGGGGATTCCCGTTGCTCTACTTGGGGTAATTGGTATTTTGTATATGGCAACAGGTCAGTATTGGCCTGGTCCCCTACAAACCGTTAGTCATGATGTGAATGAGACACTGGCGCAAAATCTCTTATACAGTTTAGATTCTGGTATTTTAGGCAGTACTTTTGCAATCGTTATTACAACGGTATTTCCCTTCATCATTCTTGGTGCATTATTGGAAGGCGTTGGTGCGGGCGACTCGATGATCCGTATTGCTTTTCATTGGATGAGAAAAACAGCGGGTGGTCCAGCTCATGCGGCGGTGTTGTCTTCTGCCTTGTTTGGAACGGTTTCTGGTAGCGCAGTAGGTAACGTGGTAGGAACCGGGGTGATCACTATTCCCATGATCAAGCGTCGCGGTTTTTCTGCCAATTTCGCTGGAGCCGTTGAAGCTTCTGCTTCTACCGGTGGGCAAATCATGCCACCCATTATGGGCGCGGCAGCGTTGGTGATGGCGGACTTTGTCGGTGTAAATTACATGACGGTCATTATTGCCGTATTAGTGCCGTCCATTGCGTATTACGCCAGTCTATTCGCTATGATTGTGTTTGAATCTCGTCGTTTAAATATCAAAGCTGATGATGAGTTTGAAGGGGTAGATAAGCCAAACAAACAAGATTATTTAAATCTTTTACTGATTTTTATCCCCCTTATTATCATTGTGGCCTTGCTCTTATATGGACTCTCGCCATCAGGCGCTTCCATTGCCGCATTGGCTTGCTTGTTCCCGCTGAGTCTTATCAATCCTGATATTAGAGCTAAGCCAGTTAAGTTGTTAAACAGTCTGTCTGTCGGCGGTAGAACCTTTGCTGGTTTGCTGATGGCGATTGCGGCCGTGAGTATTGTTATTTCCGCTTTGTCAGCCACGGGAGTTCCGGTCAAGTTTAGTGTGTTGCTGTCTAGTATCGTATCAAATTCTTTGTTGGTTTCATTACTGGTTGCCGCCCTTTGTTGCATCGTATTGGGCATGGGGATGCCAACACTGCCAGCCTACGTCACAGTGGCAACCATCGCTATTCCAGCCATGGAGCAGCTTGGGCTGGCACCACTTACAGCGCATATGTTTGTCTTCTTTATCGCTGTTGGCTCGGCCATTACGCCTCCCGTTGCTATCGCCGCTTTCGCGGCAGCCAGCATTGCGAAAGGGGGGCCAATTGGAACTTCTGTTCAGGCGTCTAAAGTCGGCATCATGATTTTTGTCATTCCATTCACCTTTGCTTTTAACCCTTTGTTACTCACGGTTGCGGACTCTGGCGTTAACTTTGAGCTCATTCCCTGGTTGTGGCTATTAGTCAAATTAGCGGTTGGAATTCTTTTGATGGCGACAGCGTTATCTGGTTTTCATGCCCATAAATTACGCTTTTACGAAGTGGCGGCACGGTTGGTTGCGGCGATTCTTTTGTTTGCTCCGGGTCTTATATGGGATCAGGTTGGCATTTCATTAGCCATCTTTTTATGGGGTTGGCATTTAAGACACGATTTAAAAATATCTCAGCGTTTTAAGGGAGCAAAATAATGACGAATATTATATACATTGTCGCTGATGATCTTGGCTACGCAGATTTAGGTTGCTACGGCGGGCGTGAAGCTCAGTTTGGTAAGGTATCACCCAATATAGATAAATTGGCAGAGGAGGGCATGATCTTTTTAGAAGGGTATGCCAATTCTCCAGTTTGCTCGCCGACCCGTTTTGCTTTAATGACTATGGCTTATCAGTATCGCCTGCGCGGTGCGTTGGAAGAGCCTATAAATAGTAAAAGCATAGGCAGTTCTACTCTGGGACTACCTCCGCATATTCCTACTTTGCCATCTCAGCTTAAAAAAGCGGGTTACTACACGGGGTTAATGGGTAAATGGCATCTTGGCTATCCACCCCATTTTGGCCCACGTTCTTCAGGCTACGATGAATTCTTTGGCATTATGGCGGGCGGTGTTGATTATTTTTCACATAAAAGTGGTCATGGTGATCATGACTTATGGATTAACGAAGAAGAGCATAAAGAAATAGGCTATCTGACAGATCTTATTTCAGAGCATTCTCTTGATTTTATCAATCGCAGGGTGGAAGAAAGTCCCGAACAGCCATTCTTCTTGAGTATTCACTACACGGCGCCTCATTGGCCATGGGAAACCCGAGATGATGCGCATTTGGCGGATAATCTTTCAACCTTATTTCACCTAGAAGGCGGCAACATCCATACTTATAGAAAAATGATCCACCATATGGATGAAGGGATTGGACGTATTATGGAAACCCTAGAAAAACATGGTATTGCGGATGACACGTTAATCGTCTTTACTAGCGACAATGGTGGTGAGCGTTTTTCTGACAACTGGCCTTTGGTAGGGGGCAAGATGGACTTAACCGAAGGCGGTATTCGTGTGCCTTGGGTGGTGCGTTGGCCTGGTGTCGTCGAAAAAGGCAGCGTTAGTATGCAGCATTGTATGACAATGGATTGGTCGCGCACCTTGCTTGAAGCGGGCAATGGTCAATTTGACCCCAATTACCCCGTGGATGGTGTGTCCTTAATGCCAGTATTAAAAGGTGAAACGGAGCGATTCGAGCGACCTTTGTATTGGCGTATGAAGCATCGTAGTCAGCGTGCTTTGCGTATCGATGATTGGAAATATCTTAAAGTGGATGAGCATGAGTACCTGTTTAACGTGACTGACGATGCTCGTGAACGAGCGAATTTGGCAAAACGCCACCCAGAGAAGCTTGCCAGCATGAGACAGCAATGGCTCGACTGGAATGCGACCATACCAGCCATACCAGAAGATGCCGTGGTGAGTCTTGGTTACAGTGTGGCAGATATGCCACAAAGGTAGTTCTAGGAAAACCAGTTCCTTAACTGGAGCTGGTTTTATTTTTTAATTATGGCATTCGATTTGATATTTCTTCTGCCGCTTCTTTAAGTTGAAATAGTATTTTATTCTCTATTTCTGCTTTTTTTAAACTATCTGATGACCAAGCTAAAGAAAGGCATCCGATCAATTTTTTATTATGCTTTTTAATGGGTACTGCAATAGCTTCTATAAGCATGCCACTATTATTTCTATGATTGTAATAAGATGATTGTCGAACACCATAACCTAGTAGCCTAGTTTGAATAACTAGTTGGTTTATCCATTCAGTATCTTGAGCAAGTTTACCCTCTTTCGTTTTTAAGTTTTTGAGTTTTTTTATTATTTCTTCTCTTTCCCAATCTTCACAAAATGATAAATAACAACGGCCAACACCTGAATATAAGAATTCAGGTCGGCATTGAGAAAGTTTTACTGTGAGAAAAGAATTTCTATCACGTGTTGTTTCAATTAACTTCATTCTGTCCCCATCTCTTACAGTAATATCAGAGGGCCAGTTTAATTTATAATAAAGTTTTTCTAATGTTGGGTTTGCGGCCTCAGCTAAACGTGCTTCTAGAGACTTAGGTCGAATATTCTCTAAAACCGAAGAAGATACGCTATACCTACTTTCATTAAGTGATCTTATTACCCAACCGTTCATCATTAATGTTTTTAAAATTCTCAACAATGTCGCTTTGTTTATACTTGTGTAGTGTTGAAGCTCGGAAAGAGTAAGTGATTGAGGCGTTTTCTTTAGAATCTCTAATACCTGCATTGCCCTAGTGACAGAATCAATTGATTTTACCATGGTATTAACCTTCAAAAGCATATTGTTCTATGCAATTTTATTTTTATAAGGTTTGAGGAGGTGTTCTTATGTTCAATGATAATATTTTAGGGAGAGGAATGTGTATTCAAAAAAAAGGATGTTGTAACATTTTTTGATATAAAAGCGCCCAAGTAAAAAGGGGATTAACACTTGAGCGTTTTTATAAAATTGAAAGTATTAGAAGGTTAATAGCTTAAGTTAATACCTAGCGCTACATTGTCAGGTGTTATGTCATAATTAGCCACTTCCGCCCAAAGAGAAACGCTTTTGCCAATTTGCTTCTTGACCTGAAAAACCCTTCCTTTGTTGTCTTTTGAATCAATATCAGAGTCTTTTTGGTAGTATGCAGCAGCAACTGAATAAGAGTCATCTATGTAGTAACGAGCAGCTAGACCTAGAGTCTTGTAGTCACCTGCAGTACCAAATGTATCCGTATTGATTTCATAAGTAGTGCCTAGGTCGATTTTGTCAAATTTATAACCGGCCGTTATTGCTGAACGTTTGTAGTCTTTTGTTGCTCCGGTTAATGTTTTGCTTGCAATAACGTGACCTACGCCAAAATTCAATCCACCTTGATTGTAAATAGCACGGAATGATTTTACATCAAGATCGTTGTGATTATCTTCTTTGACAGATAACGTTGCGGCAACAAACTTAATTCCATAAAACTTCGGAGATGCCCAAGCTATGACATCGCTTCCTTCGGATGCTTGAGCAAATAAAGTATTTCCAGATGGAGTTGCATTTCCTGAGTGGGCTTCATTGTATTCGAAATAATCTACATTAGAGTATAAGTCTCTATATTGCCCACTTACTGCTCTTGGTGCCAATATGAAGGTACCGTATGAAGTAGGGAAAATCATGTTTGTCTCTTTAACATGAATATCTGCTTCACCATCGGGGCCACCAGTATCTCTGCTATTAATAGCATCAGACAAATCCACTTTGACATTGTAAATCATCTTGAAATCATTGGATTTTATATTGCCTTTTACACCGAGCTCTGTTTCAAACGCTTCAGGGTCAAAGTCTTTATCTTCAATATTAAGCACACCTAGACTGGTGAATAAAGTAAAATTTGGCTTACTTATGGTTGTTTCTGAAGTATTTTCTGCCAAAGCAAGTTGACTTAGTATGCATGGTATAGAAATAGCCATTGATAATTTTATTTTTTTCATCATGGTAAAGCCTTTTTAATAATTATTTTTACAGGGGATTTAATGCTAACAAGAATGTTTTTTTCTGAAATAGCCTGTTTCACCTAGTGAAATGCTATATTTAAAAAATATTTTTATCATTTTTTGAGTTGATAAGTTAATCCTATATAAATGTCGAAGTTAAAAATATTGTGAGATGAGATGAGATGAGATGAGATGAGATGAGATGAGATGAGATGAGGGCTGAGTTTTATGATTATTTTTAAGGGAATTGTTTTTTATGGTTAAATATTAATTTTTCAAAAAACCGAGTCTTAATTTTAATTTTTTATTGTTTTGATGAAAACTATACGTTTTTTTGGTATAGGTTTTTCTTCTGATATTATTCAATATATAAAAGTATTAAATATAAAAAGATACAGGTAGATTTTAAGGGGCTGATATCTGCTAAAATTATTTGATACTAAAGTTTCTAAGCTTAATAAGGTAGAAGGTAATGGCGGGCATCGATAGACAAGGTATTCAAATACTTCTCACAGCAAATGAAATGGGCATGGCAGATAAAGCGGCGGTAGCGGCTGGCGTGCCAGCGTTAGATTTAATGGCCGCAGCGGGCAAAGCGGTAGCGGATGCTGTTATTGAGCGTTGGTCTAAATGCTCTGTATTAGTGCTTTGTGGCCCCGGTAATAATGGCGGGGATGGTTTTGTCATTGCTCAAATTTTACGCTCGGTAGGTTGGCCTGTTCGTTTGGCATTTCTTGGCTCTGAGGAGGCGTTATCTTTGGAAGCTAAGCACTTTTATCATGCTTGGCAAGGTGACGTTGAAGAGTATTCTGTCGGTTTATTAGAGCAAACTGATTTGGTCATCGATGCTATGTTTGGCGCAGGGTTGACTCGTCCTTTAGAAGGCAAAGCCCGCGACATAGTCGATGCCATGATTGAGCGTGAGATACCTATTTGCGCGGTGGACGTACCCAGTGGCGTGGATGGCACAACAGGGGCGGCGCTAGGTGCTGTTGCTCCTGCTGAATTAACCGTGACATTTTTCCACAAAAAGCCGGGGTATTTACTGCTTCCAGGCCGTGCTTTATGTGGTGAACTGGTTGTTGCCGATATTGGCATTCCCGTTACTGTGTTAGAAGCGCTAAATATTCAAGCATGGGAAAATAGCCCAGAGCTTTGGTATCGAGATTATCCTTGGCCGCGTCTGGATGGACATAAGTTTCATCGTGGTCATACCTTGATTTACGGTGGCGAAAGTATCACTGGAGCAAGTCGTTTGAGCGCGCGCAGTGCGCTTCGGATCGGTTCAGGGTTAGTGACGCTTGCAGCACCTATCAAAGCATGGCCTGTGTACGCTAGTGCATTAACTAGCATCATGGTGGCGAAGCTAGAGCAAACACAAGAAGCGGAGGATTTTGAAGAGTTGTTATTAGACACTCGTCATAACACCATTGTGGTTGGCCCTGGAGCGGGGCTGGCGGGGTTTGAAAGCATACGCACACGTAAGATGGTGATGACTGCTCTTAAGGCTGATCGTGCGGTCGTCCTCGATGCGGATGCGCTCAGCGCTTTCGCTAATGATCCGCAAATACTCTTTGATGCCATAAATTGTCCTTGTGTGATGACTCCTCACGAAGGGGAGTTTGCGCGACTATTTCCTGAAATCAATCAACAACATCCTAATGATAAATTAACGCGTGCTCGACTTGCGGCGCAGCAAAGTGGTGCAGTGGTTGTTTTAAAAGGGGCGGATACGGTTATTGCGGCACCTGATGGACGAGCGATTATCAATTCAAACGCACCTGCGAATTTGGCAACAGGTGGTTCTGGCGATGTATTGGCTGGGTTTATTGCAGGATTGTTGGCTCAGGGAATGTCGCCATTTGATGGAGCTGCGGCCGCAGTTTGGTTGCATGGGCAAGTTGGTAATGAAGTGGGTATAGGTTTGATTGCCGAAGATTTGCCTGAGCATCTGCCAAAAGTGTTATCTCGATTTAAAGCCCAGTATTTATCCCGTTGACGCCATAAAAAAAAGCCTTGTTCTACTAATTAGGGTTAGCAGGACAAGGCCAGTTCAACTCTAGATTTTTAAATGGGAAGCCCGTTTAGCTGACCATTTTATGAGGATCGATAACAAATTTCTTCGCAGCACCGCCGTCAAAGTCGGCATAACCTTGTGGCGCTTGGTCTAGCGAAATCATTTGCACGTTAACCGCTTTCGCAATATCGATCTTATCGAACAAGATCGCTTGCATTAATTGTCTGTGGTATTTCATGACAGGGCATTGACCAGTATGAAGTGAATGCGATTTTGCCCAACCTAAACCAAAGCGCATACTCAAGCTACCTTGTTGAGCGGCACTGTCAATGGCGCCTGGATCCTCTGTAACGTACAAGCCAGGAATACCGATTTGTCCGCCCGCGCGTGTCATTTGCATCGCTGAGTTTAATACTACTGCAGGAGATTCCTGATGGTGGTTACAGCCACAAGCATGTGCCTCAAAGCCCACACAATCCACAAAAGCATCAACTTCACGGTCTCCAAGAATAGCTTCGATTTTATCTTGAATATCACCTTCTTGTTTTAGATCGATGGTTTCACAACCGAAAGACCGAGCTTGATTAAGACGATCTTCCACCATATCACCGACAATGACACAAGCCGCACCAAGTAGGTGAGCTGATGCTGCTGCAGCCAGACCAACAGGGCCTGCGCCAGCGATGTAAACGGTGGAGCCTGGACCAACGCCTGCTGTAACACAGCCATGGTAACCCGTAGGAAGAATGTCAGACAGCAAGGTTAGACTTTGAATTTTTTCTAGCGCTTGATCCTTGTCAGGGAATTTCAATAGGTTGAAGTCAGCGTATGGAACCATTACGTAGTCGGCTTGTCCGCCGACCCAACCGCCCATGTCAACGTAGCCGTATGCTGCGCCTGGACGGGCAGGGTTAACATTCAAACAAATACCTGTTTTACCTTCTTTACAGTTGCGACAGCGACCACAAGCAATGTTAAAAGGCACAGACACTAAATCACCAACTTTGATGAATTCAACGTCGCGGCCGCACTCGATAACTTCGCCTGTAATTTCATGGCCTAAAACCAAGCCGCTTGGTGCCGTTGTTCTACCACGTACCATGTGCTGATCGCTACCACAGATGTTGGTAGTAACAACTTTAAGGATAACGCCATGATCACATCGGCGCTTGCCAAGAGAAAGTTCTGGAAAGGGAATCGTGTCAACTTTTACAGTGCCATTACCTTGATATATAACACCGCGGTTTGCATGGTTGCTCATAACAATATCCTTTTTGCTGTTGTTTATTTTTATTTGAACATGACTGATTATTTTGTCATCAGCTGAAAAAAGAATAGGCCTTTATACGACATAAAAACATGCTAAAAACGACCTAAACGTAACGAATTTTCATACTTCCTTATTTCGTCCATTTTTTTAATGGTTGCTATAAAATGACCTATTTTTAACTATTCATTGAGTATCGCTATAAGGGTTGTATTTTTAATATTATTTAATTGCTTTTTTATCTATTTATGGCGTGACTTAGATTAAGCAAGATGACAAGGAGCTTATTTTTAAAGGTAAATGAATGCCCTATAGCATTGGCAATAGAGCACTTTTTCGTGTCGGTTGAGTGATGGAAAAATTAGAAGTTATAACTCACTTTGGCCATAACGGTTGTACCATCAAAGTTGTTAGTTTTTCCATTACTATCTAAATAAGGTGTGTTACTACCTCTAGCTCGTCGGTAAGATGAGTTAGGGCCTCCTTTAAGACTTAATTGAAGCCCTGGTACTGATTTTGGAGTATAGAAGATAGCCCCACCTAACTCATATTCGTATAAATCTTGTCCTTCATATTCGAAATTAAAACCATAACGAGCTATTGCACCAAATCTAATTTCTTGACTGTATCTGTGGAAATAACTCATTAATAAAACGTTTTCTTGATCATTATAGAAATCTTTAGATAAACCTTTTGCTAGGCTGCTATCATCACCTTGTGAGTTATTTGAAAGGTGGTTTTCAAAACGACCTAAGCTACTGTCTCTTTTTGCTGAGACATAAGCATATCCTAAGGAGAATATGCCTGAAGATAAAAAGAAGTCTGTTTTGACTTCTGCAATATAAGCATCGTTGTCGAACAAGCGGTTTCTATCTGACTGGGCTTTATATTTGGATAATGAATTCACGTAAATTAGATTGGCGGATACTTTCTTAGCGGTTAGTTTTTTACTGTAGCCAATGGACTGACTTCTTAAGTAGTCTTGTCCTTCGCCAATATAATATTTGAAAGATTGACCGTCATTTTTGTAATCGACTGCAACTGTGTAAATGAAATCGATTTCTTTATTATCCTTGGTGAGTAACTCCTTTGTATCAGAGTCGTTTGGTGAAGAGTACTCGGTTAAATAGCCTGCTTTGATACCCCATTTCTCCGAATTGACTTCTGTTGTAATGCCATAATAGGCACTGGAAGTCACGCTTCCTTCCCGTGATAAAGCTCCGAACTTGTTTAGAACACGAAGACCTTCATACAAGTTAATATTCAAATTGTCATTCGTTGTGAACTTTTGTTTTAAAAAGGCCTCAGAAACTTTGTTAAAGCCTTGTGCACTTCTTTTACCATTTTTATCCACATCTACTTGAGCAATACTTTTAGCAAAAAAAACCTCACCATAATCAAGTGGTTCAACGGCGAGTAAGCCTAGGTTAAAACCATAATGATCATCAACATATACAGAATCAAAGTTATAAGAAGCAGATTGTACCCAGTTTAATATATCTGAATTTCCTGTTTTATCATATCGGCCACTTTGGACATTATCATAAAAGTTTTCAAGGCCAAATGTATGATTACTCTCTTTTAAAAAATCAATGGCTCCTGCGTTTACATAAGTAATGGGCGATAAGATACAAAGTGCAATAGCTGTTTTTTTCATTTTTTATCTCTTTTTATTTTTATATTTGAGTTTTATTTTGGGTGCATAAAGTATTGGGCTGTTAAAAAATGTACTCGTATTTAATGATTTATTACTAGTGATGCTGAGGGGGTTATTGGTAGGGTTTTATTCAGATTTATTAAATAAATTGCACTGATTGAAATGGCTGGCATATTGACTCCAAAGTATTATTTTTATTTTCTTTTTTGCTACTTTTTTTAATAAAAAATCAAGTTTTGAAACTTGATTGGAGTCATGTTAGATAAAAAAACAATATATTTTAAATGGATAATATCACTATGAGGTATCTATGGTATCGATTCCATTATTGTGTTAACAAGTAGGTAGAGTGATGGTATAAACAATGCGCTTCTTGCATTGTTAGCCTGTTAAAAAATTAGAAAAGAGAATAAAAATAATGCATTTTCGAAAATTAGACCTGAACTTATTAGTGGCCTTAGATGCGTTGATTCGTCATCAGAATGTGAGCCTAGCGGCTGAAGAGTTACATCTTAGTCAATCGGCAATGAGTAGTTCTTTATCTCGTTTACGTCGCTATTTTAATGATGATCTGTTGGTTCAAGTTGGTCGATCAATGATATTGAGTCCGCTTGCAGAGCAACTGGAGCAGCCTATACGGGATATTTTGGTGAAAATAGATGCGTCTCTAATGCTTAAGCCAGGTTTTGATCCCACTAAATCAGATCGTGAATTTCGTATTTGTGTATCAGATTATATGTTGCACACGCTTATTCCTCATGTGATTGAGATGACACAAGAGCAAGGCTGTACAGTAAAATTAAACTTTCTACCTCAGGTCAGTGATCCTAAGAAAGAGTTGGATAGAGGCGGAGCCGACCTATTGATTCTTCCAGAAATTTTTTGCTCTGATTTTCACTTCAGTGAACATTTACTGACTGATGAGTTTGCATGTGTTGTTTGGGACCAAAGCGATTTAGCGAAAGGTGATATGACGATGGACGTTTTTACCTCGGCGGGTCATATATGCATGCAACCACCTAATTCGAACCCGTCTTTCGAAACCCACTCCTATGATTTGCAGGGCGTGTACCGTCGTGTTGAGGTTCGTACTTTTAGTTTTTCTTGTATTCCTAGTTTAATTATTGGCAGTAATTTAATCGCGACATTGCAGAAACGCTTGATTGATAAAGCTATTGCACAAGGCTTGCCTCTGAAACTCTTCCCTTCACCGGTTTCATTGCCCTTGCTTAATGAGAGTATGCAATGGCATAAGTACCAAAATGTAGACTTAGGGATTATTTGGTTGAGAAAACTGATGCTTGAAGCTGTTACTAGGTTGGCAAAGTAATTGTTAGTTTTTTTAAGCATACGTATTGATTAACACATCCAACATGGCGGCCGCAGCAATGGAAAGATTGGACCTAGGTTGGCAGATTACGCCCACTCGCCGGATTATTTCAGGTTCCATAACTGGGCGGCAAATCGCGCCTTGTTCGATGGCTTGTTGTCGACAAAGTGCAGGAACAACCGCAACCCCCATACCTTCGCTGACCATGCGTCCTACTGTAGCCAGTTGATGGGCATCAAAGGCGACATTGAGCTCGATTCCAGCCTTGCTGAGAGTGTTTTCAATCATAGTTCGAACACTGGAAGGGCGTTGTAAGGTAATAAAATCGTATTGCAAAAGTGCCTGCCAACTAATGGCGTCTAGTGATTCCAGTGGGTGGCCTTGCGGCAGAATAGCAATGAATCTGTCTTCATAAAGTGGGTGAAAAGATAAATCCACAAGGTTGCTTGGTTCGAAGGAAATCCCCAGTTCCACTTGATTGTTACGCACCATTTCTACTACCACGTCGGAGAGCACATCGTCGATGGCGACCTGAATATTTGGGTAAGATTCGTGGTAATTACGTATGGCTTTTGGCAGTAAAGACGCGGCAAAAGAGGGCATGGCTGCAATGGTGATTTTGCCGAGTTGTAGGGCGAAGCGCTGCTTCATTTCGTCTTCTGCGTTTTCCCATTGAGCTAATAATCGTCTGGCAATGGGAACAAGCGCTTCGCCTTCCGGTGTTAAGGCAATATGGCGTGTGGTTCGAGTGAGTAACTTCCCTCCTAAATTATCCTCTAAACTTTTGATCGATAGACTTAATGCCGGTTGGGATAAGTGAAGTTGTGTTGCCGCGCTGGCAAAGCTCATGGACTGAGCAACGGCGAGGAAAGCTTTTACCTGTTTAATATTCATAGATACCTTTACTCGTTACATTGTGAACAGGTCTCTTCACATTATTCTCATGGTTAAATTTACATTTGAAAAACTTATTAATAAAAAGAAAAAACAAATTTAATTAATTTATAGGCTTGGGTCAAACTGGGGGGCATTAAGAATAATAAAACAGGAGAATAAAATGGCCGGTTTTGACAAAGTCGTTGCTTCATACGAAGACGCCATGATGGGGCTAGAAGATAATATGACGGTGCTCGCAGGCGGTTTTGGTTTGTGTGGTATTCCAGAGAACCTAATTGCTGAGATCAAACGCAAAGGTACAAAAGACTTAACGGTTGTCTCCAATAACTGTGGAGTGGATGGTTTTGGTTTGGGAATCTTGTTGGAAGATAAGCAAGTTCGCAAAATGGTGTCGTCTTATGTGGGCGAAAATGCTTTATTTGAAAAACAGCTGTTGAATGGCGAATTAGAAGTAGAACTTACTCCACAAGGCACGCTAGCGGAAAAAATGCGCGCTGGCGGCGCGGGTATTCCGGCTTTTTACACCGCTACTGGTGTGGGAACGCCAGTGGCTGAAGGTAAAGAAACCAAAGAGTTTCATGGCCGTGAGTACCTTTTAGAAGAAGCCATTGTTGGCGATTTTGCCATAGTAAAAGGCTGGAAGGCCGATCGTTATGGCAATGTAATTTATCGTCATACCGCCCAGAATTTTAATCCCTTAGCCGCGACCGCAGGCAAAATTACCGTTGTAGAAGTAGAAGAAATCGTTGAGGTTGGTGAGCTTGATCCGGCGCAGATTCACACGCCCGGTATTTATGTGGACCGCGTGGTGCTAGGCACTTTTGAAAAGCGCATCGAAAAACGCACCCTTAAGCCAACAGAATAAAAAGAGGTTTCTTATGTCACTTACTAGAGAACAAATGGCACAACGCGTTGCTCAAGAATTACAAGACGGCTTTTACGTGAACCTAGGTATTGGTATTCCTACTTTAGTGGCTAACTATGTACCAAAACACATGGAGGTTATGCTGCAATCAGAGAACGGCTTGCTTGGTATGGGAGAGTTTCCAACAGAAGAGACGATTGATGCGGACATGATTAACGCAGGCAAACAGACTGTGACCACAGTGAAAGGTGCGTCTACTTTTTCTTCGGCTGAATCCTTTGCCATGATCCGTGGCGGCCATGTGGATCTAACCGTTTTGGGCGCCTTTGAAGTGGATGTAAATGGCAATATTGCCTCTTGGATGATCCCTAATAAGTTGGTTAAGGGCATGGGCGGTGCGATGGATTTGGTGGCAGGGGCAGAAAATATAATAGTCACCATGACACACGCTTCTAAAAATGGCGAATCAAAACTTCTTTCTCATTGTTCCTTGCCACTTACTGGCAAAGCTTGTATCAAAAAAGTACTCACGGATTTAGCTTGGCTTGAAATCGAAGCGGGTGCATTTATCTTGAAAGAAAGAGCACCAGGGGTGTCCGTTGAAGAAATTATTGAAAAAACACAAGGTAAATTGATCGTGCCTGATCATGTACCGGAAATGGTTTTTGCCTAATAAAAATGAAAGGAGCTTCTTATGAAAGCGGTCATCGTTGCAGCAGCAAGAACGCCAATTGGTGCGTTTAATGGCGCGTTATCTTCATTGAGTGCCGTGCAAATAGGCACTCAGTTGTTGTCTGGCATGTTAGTTAAGCAGCCAATTTTGAAAGAACAGATTGATGAAGTGATTTTGGGCCAAGTGCTGACGGCTGGCTGCGGGCAGAATCCAGCGCGTCAAACGGCCATTCATGCAGGGTTGCCAAAACACGTTTCAGCTCTGACGATTAACAAAGTCTGTGGGTCTGGTTTAAAAGCTGTACAGCTCGCCGCACAAGCGGTATTGAATGGTGATGCCAAGATGGTTGTGGCAGGTGGACAAGAAAGTATGAGCCAAGCGGCGCATGTTTTACCAAACAGTCGTTCAGGCAAAAAAATGGGCAATTGGGCGTTGTTGGATTCCATGGTAACCGATGGTTTATGGGATGTTTTTAACGATTATCACATGGGGCAAACCGCCGAAAATATTGCCAATCGCTGGGAGATTAGTCGTCAAGAACAAGATGCTTTTGCTGCCAACTCCCAGCAAAAAGCCGCCAAAGCGCAAACATCAGGGCGATTTGTGGAGGAAATTCTGCCTGTCTCAATACCGCAACGCAAAGGCGACCCTGTCATGGTTGAGGCGGATGAACAAATTCGTCCCGATACAACCGCCGATTCTCTCGCCAAATTGCGTCCAGCCTTTGCCAAAGAAGGCTCGGTGACGGCGGGTAATGCTTCCACCTTGAACGATGGGGCGGCCATGGTGATAGTGACATCTGAGGAAGAAGCGCAGCGCTTGGGCTTGCCAATTCTTGCTGTCATTGAAGCGGCCAGCGGTGCGGGTGTTGATCCAGAAATAATGGGAACCGGTCCAATTGCGGCGACCCAAAAGGTGCTCAAAAAAGCCCATTGGCAAGTAACAGATTTGGACTTAGTAGAAGCAAACGAAGCGTTTTCTGTTCAGGCATTGTGCGTGAATAAAGAGCTTGGTTTAGATGCCTCTAAGGTCAATGTGAATGGTGGCGCTGTGGCATTGGGTCATCCTATTGGCGCATCAGGATGCCGAATTCTGGTTACCTTGCTCCATGAAATGCAACGCCAAGATGCCAAAAAAGGCCTAGCCACTTTATGTATCGGTGGCGGTATGGGTGTTGCTATGTTGGTTTCTCGATAGTCCATTCCGTTCAGATCAGTCCAATTAATTAACGTCATAAAGTGAGGCACAAAGGGGGGCTCTTAGTGAGTTCCTCTTTATGTTTTTGCTTTTTCGTCCAATAAAAAATATAAAAAAAAGGATAAGTAAATGAATACGCTTGAACAAAGACAAACTGGCTTACAAAAAGTCAGCCAATTTTTTGTCACCTTACTACAGCGCTTCCTTCCAGACCCTTTCATCTTCGCGATTGTCTTAACATTTGTTGTATTTTTATTGGTCATGCCGAGTACTGGGCAGGGGCCAATGGAGGTAGTAAATGCTTGGGCTGGCAGTTTTTGGAACTTACTGAGTTTCTCTATGCAGATGGCCATGGTAGTGGTAACCGGACATGCCATGGCAAGTGCCCCCGCGTTTAAGCGCAAATTGGCCATGCTGGCGGGCGTCGCTTCCACTCCTGGGCAGGCGATTATTTTGGTCACTGTGATCAGTGCCATGGCCTGCTGGGTGAACTGGGGATTTGGTTTGGTGGTGGGAGCGATTTTCGCCAAAGAAATTGCCGCCCGTGTTAAGGGCGTAGATTATCGCTTATTGATCGCTTCTGCTTACAGTGGTTTTTTGTTTTGGCATGGCGGTTTGTCGGGATCTATTCCTCTTTCAATCGCTGGTGGAGCGAATATAGAAAAAGTCACTAATGGCGCGGTAACCGCTGCCATTCCGACATCTGAGACTATTTTTTCTACGATGAACTTAGTCATCTTAGCGGTGATGTTTATCACGATTCCATTGTTGAATTGTTTGATGCATCCTACACCGCAGGACACGGTTACCATTGATGCTGAGTTGCTGAAAGAACAAACGTCTGAGACGCTAAATAAAACAGATATGACGCCAGCAGAGCGCCTAGAAAATAGCCGAGTTTTATCGACATTGCTGGGGATCATGGGCTTCGCTTTTGTGATCTATTATTTTGTGACGAATGGCTTTGCGCTAAACCTAAATATTGTCAATTTTACTTTTTTGTTTGCTGCGGTTTTATTACATGGAACGCCAAAAAGCTTGTTAAGTGCAGTCTCTCAAGGCGCACGTAATTGTTCTGGTATTCTACTGCAATTCCCATTCTACGCAGGGATTATGGGGATGATGACCGCAACAGGTGATTCAGGTGCCTCATTAGCCGGTCTGATTTCGCAAGCGTTTGTTTCTATTTCGAATGAGACGACGTTTCCGCTACTTACTTTTTTGAGTGCTGGCATCGTCAATTTCTTTGTCCCTTCGGGAGGTGGCCAATGGGCAGTACAAGCGCCCATTATGATGCCTGCTGGCGCGGCATTGGGTGTGGATGCGGCTAAAACGGCAATGGCGATTGCTTGGGGCGATGCTTGGACCAACATGATTCAGCCATTTTGGGCGTTACCCGCGCTGGCTATTGCAGGGCTAGGCGCGAAAGATGTGATGGGTTATTGCTTAATGGCTTTGATTGGATCTGGGGTCATTATTTCTTTAGGTTTCTTGATTTTCTGATTGGGATTTACTTGAGAAAAGAGTTTACAAAAAAACTAGGGTGGATTTGAAATGCCCCCAGCCGTTGGACTAACCAATGACTGGGGGCATTTATTTGCAGTGACTATTGTTCAGCGATTAAAGAGTAAAAGGACGGTCGCCGTCTTCGTCTTTAATACGTGTCGGTAAGCCCATTTCGTTTAGCAAGCCCAAGAAAGGTTTTGGATCAAGTTGCTCAACGTTACGCATTTCTTTTGCATCCCAAGTGCCATTAGCGACTAGGATGGCAGCGGCAACAGGTGGAACGCCAGCCGTGTAAGAAATACCTTGGCTACCCACTTCGTTATAAGCATCTTTATGGTCTGCAACGTTGTAGATAAACACTTCTTTTTCTTTGCCGTCTTTCAAGCCTTTGACCACATCACCGATACAGGTCTTGCCTGTGTATTCTGGAGCAAGAGAGGATGGATCAGGTAATACGGCTTTAACCACTTTAAGTGGCACTACTTCTAATCCTTCCGCTGTTTTAACAGGTTGTTCAGACAGAAGTCCTAGGCTTTTCAGTACCGTGAAGACATTGATGTAATGTTCACCAAAGCCCATCCAAAAGCGTACGTTTGGCACATCTAGGTTTTGTGAAATGGAGTGCACTTCATCGTGGCCTGTCATGTAAGCTGTTTGCTTGCCGACAACGGGTAAATCGTCTGTACGGCTAATTTCAAACATTTTGTTTTCTTGCCATGCGCGATTCTGCCAAGAGTAAACACGTCCGGTAAATTCACGGAAGTTAATCTCTGGGTCAAAATTGGTCGCAAAATATTTGCCATGGCTACCCGCATTGATATCAATGATGTCGATATCACTTACGCTGTCAAAGTATTCGTTGTAAGCCAGTGCTGCGTAGGCGTTAACTACACCAGGATCAAAGCCCACACCTAGAATGGCCGTAATGCCTTTTTCTTTACAAGCGTCGCGACGCTTCCACTCGTAGTTTGCATACCATGGTGGGGTTTCGCAGATTTTTGCTGGGTCTTCATGGATCGCGGTGTCTAGATAGGCGGCACCAGTCTCCATACATGCTTCAAGCACAGACATATTAATAAAAGCAGAACCTACGTTAATCACGATTTGAGATTCGGTTTCTTGAATCAATTTAACCGTTGCTGGCACGTCAAGAGCGTCAAGAGCGAATGCTTGAATGCGGCCCTCTACCTTCATGCTGCCTTTGTCGAGGACACTGGATACAATATCGTCGCATTTCGAAACGCTGCGTGAAGCAATTGCGATATTGCCCAGTGTGTCATTGTGTTGGGCGCATTTATGTGCCACTACACGTGCCACGCCTCCGCCACCAATAATGAGTACATTTTTTTTCATGGTAGTGCTTTCTCCAAAGTAGTAACTGAATCAGAATTAAGACAGGTTCTGCTCAAAATCGTTGTAATCGAATTCCCTAACAAGTTCGATGCTGCCATCCAATTGGCGTATGGCAATAGACGGCATTTTAACACCGTTAAACCAGTTCTTTTTCACCATGGTGTAACCCGCCGCGTCTTGGAAAGACAAACGGTCACCCACTTGCAGTGCTTTATCAAATTTAAATTCGCCGAAAATATCCCCTGCAAGGCAGGATTTACCGCAAATCATGTATTCATGCTCGCCATCGCAAGGTGCCATCTTGGCATTTTCACGGTAGATCAATAGATCTAGCATGTGAGCTTCTATAGAGCTATCGACAACGGCCAAATTTTTGCCATTAAACAAGGTATCGAGCACGGTTACTTCTAATGTCGTACTTTTTGTAATACTGGCTTCACCTGGTTCTAGATAAACCTGAATGTCGTATTTTTCAGAAAAACTTTTCAGACGCTGGCAGAACTGGTCGATAGGGTAGTCCTCGCCAGTGAAATGAATTCCTCCACCAAGACTGACCCATTTGACTTGTTGAATCAAATGACCAAAGCGTTCTTCGATAAGGGTCAGCATTTCATCAAAGCGGTCAAAGCTGTTGTTCTCACAGTTATTGTGGAACATAAACCCTGATATATCATTAATGACACCAGCAATTTTTTCCGGATCCCATTCGCCAAGTCGGCTAAAAGGTCTCGCAGGATCAGCAATGAGAAACTCTGACGTACTGACTTGCGGGTTAACACGCAAACCACGGGTCTTGTCTTTGCTGGCTTCTTTGAAACGATTGAATTGACCAATCGAATTGAAGATGATTTTGTCTGAATGATTGAGAACTTCAGTAATTTCATCATCGGAGTAGGCCACGCTGTAAGCGTGAGTTTCACCTTTAAATTTGGTTTTACCCAACTTGACTTCGTATAGAGAGGAAGAGGTGGTGCCATCCATATAGTCTTGCATCAGGTCAAACACAGACCAAGTCGCAAAACATTTTAGGGCTAACAAAGACTTAGCTCCAGACTGCTGGCGTACATAGGCAATCTTCTCTAAATTCTTCAGAAGAGCCGCTTTATCAATTAGGTAGTAAGGTGTCTTGATCATGGCAACCTGCCCGCTCGTCAAAACGGTGTATTCTAGAGCAAAGTCGGGGGCTCTTTCTAGCTTAATAAAGGTATTTTATAGTGCTTTTTGTGACATCTTGACGACTTTTGTCAGAATTATTCTTTTGGTTGGAGGTCGGCGATTGAGTTTTCGTTATGGTGTAATGAATTATAGGCCTATAAGGTATTTCCCTTTATAATCCTTGCTACAAATGTGATGCGGTTTTTTAACGTTAGTGAGTTATGGCTGCGATAGGCGAAAGATTTTTTAAAGTATATGAGGAACATCTTAGTATGTTGATTTTGGTAATGGGGTTGGTAATTTTCTTTTTTGCGCATTCGATTCGTTTAGTTGCACCTAAGTGGCGTGAAAAAAGTATGGCCACTCATGGTGCGATGCGTTGGAAGATGCGCTTTGGTATGGTCACTCTACTAGCGGCCGCATTGATTATTATGGGGTATATGCAAGCTCGCCTTGAACCTGTCTGGTTATGGTTTCCACCCGTTTGGACTCGCCATCTGGCTGGTTTGCTTGTATTGGTGGCACTTTTCTTTGCTGGTTCTGCTCTAGTGCCAAATACCACGATGAAAAAGAAAGTGGGCTACCCAATGTTAATTGCGGTGAAGATTTGGGCATTTGCGCATTTGATCAGTAATGGTACTTTGGCCGATATGATTCTTTTCGGCAGCTTCTTGGTTTGGTCTATTGTGAGCTTTGCTGTTTATCGTCGACGTGATCGAAAAGCTGGTATTGTGCGCGAGCAGGAGACTGGTGTTCAGTATGATTTGGCTGCTTTCACCTTTGCTATGGTTTCTTGGTTTGCGATTGCCTTTTATCTTCATCAGGCGATTATCGGTGTTTCACCATTAGTTTAATGCGTTATTAGATTAAATAGAGATAGAACAAAAAAACGCCCAATTCAGGTTGATCTGAATTGGGCGTTTTAATTCATATCAATGCATTAGGTTCTAAAATGATTGATGTTCTTGGTTAAATCTTCTGCCAGTAATTTTAGTTCCTCTGCACGAGCCGCACTTTCGGTGGCAAGCTCGACTAATTCCATTGAACCTTGCTGTATTTCTGTAGTGTTTTGGTTTACTTCTGCAGTAACACTGGTTTGCTCTTCTGTGGCGGTTGCGATTTGCGCCGCACGATCGTTTATTGTGTGAACAGACTGCTGGATCTTATCAAGGCTTTCTTTAGCTTGATTAACATCTTCGACACTGCTATTCGCCCTAGTATGGCTTAGTTGGATTTTGCTCACCGCATCTCTGGTTATATTTTGCAGAGACTCAATCATCTTTTGGATCTCTTCAATGGAACTGTAAGTTCGCTGCGACAACACTCGAACTTCATCGGCAACCACGGCAAAGCCACGACCTTGTTCACCAGCGCGAGCTGCTTCAATTGCTGCATTCAGTGCTAACAAGTTTGTTTGCTCAGCAATGCCAGAAATGGTCGTTAATATGGTGTTAATGCCATCGGCGTTGTCGCTGAGGTCGTGAATGACATTAGCAACATCTTGGATATCGGCCGCCAAAATTCGAATACTTTCTTGGCTTTTTAGTACCTGAGTTTGGCCTATGTTGCTGGCAGCGACGGTTTCATCAGCGTTGATTGCTGTATTGGTTGCGTTGCCTGCAATTTCTTGTGTTGCTTGTGCCATTTCATGGATAGCGGTGGCAACCATAGAAATATTATGTTGTTGCTCTTCAAGTTTTAAAGAGCTGTTCTGCGACGAGTCGTGTGCTGCAATGGCTTGTCCTTCCAGATCGTGTCCAATCTTTTTAAGATGCGACACTGTGTGGTGCAGCAATGCCACGAACTTATTAAAGTTATCGACCAAAACGGCTATTTCATCTTTAGAACTGGCGGTTAATCTCTGTGTTAAATCGCCATTACCTTGTGCAATTTGCGCCATACTGTCAGATACGCGGCGTAAATCCTTCAGTAAAAATCGTGTGACTTGAATCACCCCTATTATTGCGATGGAAAGCAAAATAAACACTGCGATAAGAATATTTGTGCCCATATTAATGAGAGGCGCATTGAGCACGTCTTTGTTCATTATTAACCCTAACACCCAAGGGCTGCCTTTGATATTACTGGCGTACATGTCTGTGTCTCTACCGTCTAATGTTAGCTCGGTAAATTGGGCTTGATTTCGGATACCCTGAAAGAACTTGTTATTCAGTTCAGGCGATAGTTCGGTTGCGTCTTTTAGAATAAGGTCGGTGTTTGGATGAGCAATGATTTTGCCATTACCATCAAATAATACGCTATAGCCATCACCCGCTACTTTCATCGCTAAAATACTGTCTAGAATGCTGTCTAAAAAGACGAGACCACCAATAGCGCCAACAAATTTGCCATTAATGGTAATGGGTTGGACAAACGTCATGGACAGTTTCTTAGTTGAAGCTGAAATGTATGGCGCTGTCACATAAGCCTTATTTTTAGCTTTAGCGTCAATATACCAGCTGCGTTTACGAGGGTCGTAATCTGCGCTGTTTAGTGAAGGATCATGACGATACATAGCGCCATTTTCTAAACCTAAAAAGGTCATGCCAAAGTTCAAGCTACTTTGGGCTTGCTGAAGAATATTGAGAACTTCTTTTTCGTTTAGGTCTGGAGTTGCTTGTAAAGAAGACTCTAACTTTTGTTTGGTCGCCAGCATGGCACTCATTCGATCATCCGACCAACTGTGAATATAGGTCGAGATCGCATTCGCTTGTGAGCTGGCTTGTGATTGTATTCGAGTGTTACTGTCGGATTGAAAAGCATAAAAAGACACGCCTCCAACGCCAGTCGCAATGATTATTGCGACTATGATGGATTGAAGCGTTATCTTAGTTTGTAAGGAAAGGTGCATCCTTTTCTCCAATGGAAATGTGTTGTGGGGATTTTTGTTTATACGGTCGTTTTGTAAGGCTAAAAATCCGCTATTTTCTGTTATCTAGCGTGTGTTTTCTATGATTAGGTCTTCGCTCGATAGTTTTGATACTTTTGAATCTTTCTGTTATCGTCCGCGCCCCTTTTTATTCACTATAGCTGGTAATTATTAGATGATTTGTGGATTTGATTACGGAACATCAAATTGTGCATTAGGTATCGTTCAGGACTCTGCTGTACGTTTGGTCGCCTTAGAAGGCGAGCATACTTTTTTACCCTCAACATTATACGCTTTGGATCGCGACTTAATTACTGAAGCGGTTGGTAGAGGGCTTCAAGATATTCATTCTAGACAAGCTTTTGCTGATTTGCGTAAGAATGTTTTGGCGCGTGCTAAACGAGCCCGTTATGAAGAAGACATAGCAGACGAAGATCAAACCTTATTTTTTGGTCGTGCTGCATTTGAAGAATATTTTCAGTGGCCAGAAGAAGGCTACTTTGTGAAATCCCCTAAATCGTTTTTAGGCGGCACAGGGTTACGTGATCAGCACATTCATTTTTTCGAAGATGTGGTGACTGTCATGATGCAGAACATCAAACAGCGTGCCGAACAAAGTTTGGGCGCAGAAATAACCCATACCGTTATTGGTCGCCCTGTAAACTTCCAAGGTCTTGATGCTGAAGCCAGTAATCGCCAAGCTTTAGAGATCCTAACCACGGCTGGCAAACGCGCTGGTTTTAAAGAAATTGAGTTTCTGTATGAGCCAATCGCGGCTGGCTTGGATTTTGAAGTGAAGCTTAGCGAAAATAAAACCGTTTTGGTTGTGGATATCGGTGGTGGTACAACAGACTGCGCTATGGTTCGTATGGGGCCAGATTATCTTGATAAAGAAGACCGTCGAAATGATTTCTTAGCCCATACTGGGGAGCGTGTTGGCGGTAATGATTTGGATATTCAAATCGCAGGTAAGCATTTTATGCCCTTGTTTGGTATGGGGTCCCTGCTAAAAACTGGGCTACCAATGCCCACACAATTGTATTGGAATGCGGTGACAACGAATGATGTGTCTGCCATTGCCACTTTCAATAGTATGGAGACACTGAATCAAATGGCGCAACTGCGTTTAGATGCGGCTGAACCTAAGTTAATTGAGCGTTTTATAAGATTGCGAGAAGAAAAGCATAATTACCATCTGGTTCGAAATGCAGAAGAAGCAAAAATCGCTTTATCGGATGTTGAGCACTATACCGCTGCGCTTGAATACATTGAATCGGGGTTAAATACCTCAATTCATCGTGAGGAGTTGGCCCATTCTATTTTCTCGCCTCTAGAGAAAATGATTCAGCTAATGACTTCGGCGATTGAGCAGGCGGGTGAAAAACCAGACCTTATCTATATGACGGGGGGCTCGGCTAAATCCCCAGTGATTCGTGATGCGATTCAGCGGCATATTGGTGATATTCCTGTTTTAGATGGTGATCACTTTGGAAGCGTTGCTGCAGGTTTAACCGTTTGGTCCGAGCGGATTTTTAGATAAGCTTAACAAGTGATCATGGTATAAAGAGAAGGGCACTTAAGAGCGGACTAAGGTTCGCTTTTCATCAACAAATTAAAATTGTGCTTAATTAACTGAGATTTTTCCATAATTAAGCTCAGTTAATCTTGATACAATGTTTACTCACTAAACATTTTATACGGAGTATGTATTTGTTGAACAATGTATTTATCCAGTTCAAGGCGCTTTTTGCCTGGAGTGATGTAAAGCGTCCTTGGCATCTTGCTGTTCTTGCGGCTCTTTGTGTTGGCATTCCTGCGTTGATCGGCGCGGCAACTGATCAATTTGCTGTGGCTACTCTGTCAAGCCTAGGAGCCATGATCATTTTATATTTGCCCAAAACGCGTACAGCACACCGTATGGTAACCCTTGGTATGTGTACATTTGGTTTCATGGTGTGTTTTGCCGTTGGTTCTCTTTCTAGTTTTAATCATTATGTTGCCGCTTTGGCGTTAGGGATATTGTCATTTGGGGCGATTGTCATTACTCGGTATTACCGTTTAGCTCCTCCTGGCAGTTTCTTTTTTATACTTGTTTCGGCTTTGGCAATTTATTTACCCTTTGATTTAAGTCGATGGTCATCGAATATCGGCATGGTGGCTTTAGGAGGGATGCTGTCTTGTGGTCTTGCTTTTATTTATAGCCTAATGACCGGAGCAAATGATTTACCGACAACTAAAGTAGAAACAGACCCTCAAGTAAATGCCATTATTTTAGAAGGGGCGTTGGTCGCTTTTTTTATTGCATTTGCTTATCTCATTGCTGTTTTATTAGCATTGCCTAATGCGCTTTGGGTGCCTATTTCTTGTGCGGCTATTTTGCAAGGTGCTACGTATCGAATGATTTGGCACCGAAATGTTCACCGCATCGTTGGGACGGCAATTGGCATGGGTGTCGCTTGGTGTTTATTCTCTCTTCATCCTAATTATTGGGTGCTGGCATTGAGCATGATCTTCTTTCAATTTGTCGTGGAATTGTTGATCGTAAAAAACTACGGCGCAGCGGTGATTTTTATTACGCCTTTAACCGTTATTATGGCTGAAATTACCAGTGCTGATATGAGTACCGAGGTATTACTGGAACATCGGCTGGTGGATATTTTCATCGGTAGCTCGATTGGCATTTTAGGCGGAACCATTTTTCATCGAACTTCTTTACTTAAAAGTATTGAGTCGAGAATGAATGCACGTAGCTCATTATCTGGGCGTAAACCTTCTTAGTATTCTTTCAAAGATGAACCTAAATGAATGCCTTTCCGCTTTGTATGAAAGGCATTTGTTTTGCCTACGGAATTTGGTTTCCTTTAGTTGCTTAAAACTAAGTTTAAACGTACGCTGCCGTTATCTGATAGGCATTATCTAAGATTAAGCTAATGTCTGTCAGTCCTTGTGAAGGTGCCCTCATGGGTGAAACGGGAAACAGGTGCGCTTAAATCAGCAAACCCTGTACTGCCCCCGCAACGGTAAATAAGTGCTGTGTTTTTCTCGCTTCCACTGTTTGATTAAATGGGAAGGATCGAGGGCTTTAAAATACATGTCTATCAAACGCTTATCAGTCCGGAGACCGGCCTTCATTGATGAGGATTTTTTGCTATGAAAAATCCGTTAATTTGAATCATACGGGTGAGTATGAAGCATATTTTGGAGGCACACTGTGCATATTGAACCTGGCGTCGTGGATGGCGCAAAAATTGTTTTAAGTTACGCTACAGCGTTAGCGGCGTTTGGTTTTTCCGCCAAAGCCTCTATCGAGATGATCAAAAAGAACGGCCTAATGTCTTTAATCGGCCGCACTGTTTTAACCTCGTTGTTTGTTTTTGCCTTTTTTGAGCTCTTACCCCATCACGCCGTCGGTGTTTCGGAAGTTCACCTTATATTAGGCTCAACGCTGTTTTTGATTTTTGGTCCTGCGGCTGCGTCTCTTGGCTTGATATTAGGCTTGTTAACGCAAGGCGTGTTCTTTGCTCAGTTTGATTTGCCACAATATGGCATGAACGTGACGACCTTGTTGTTACCTTTGTTTGCCATGTCGGCGGTAGCTCGTCGAACCATTGCGGATAATACCGCTTATGTTGATATTAGTTACAAGCAAGCATTACAACTGTCTTTAACCTACCAAGGTGGCATTGTCGCTTGGGTGGCTTTTTGGGCATTTTATGGACAAGGTTTTGGGGCCGAAAACCTAGCTTCTGTGGCAACCTTTGGTATGGCGTATTTGAGTGTTGTGCTGATTGAACCTGTGTTAGACCTTGCTGTACTCGCTGGTGCCAAAAGCCTGCATCGTTTTAAACATTCGTCTTTATTTGAAGCGCGTTTGTTCCATTAATTAGCGTCTTTGAAGGATAAAAATGCCCGCTTGGTTTGTATTGAAGCGACCAAGGGGGCATTTTTTATGGATGACGTTTGTATTGTCCATGCTCGTTAACAAATTCCAAAAACGCCCGATTTGCTCGAGATAAATAGCTGTCTTTGCGCCATGCAATGCCAAGGTCTAGCCATATTGGCGGATCAAAGGGACGAGTAATCAATTCATCGTTCTCTTCAATAACCATAGCAAGTAGGGTAGAAATGCCGAACCCTTGTTTAGTAATGGATTTGATGAGCGGAATTAGGTTGGTTTCAAAACCAATTTTGGGGGTTCTTTTACTCTGTTTTGCTAGCTTGTCGACAATGCGGCGATGAAAATAGCCTTCTTTAAACATCACCAGCTCTTCGTCGAAAAAGGCATCAGGAGAGATTTTATCTAGTTGACTAAAAGGGTGATCCGTCGCAATGGTGACGAGCATTTCTTCTCGAATCAGCGCTTGCGTTTCCAAGCCATCAGGGAGGGTCTCCGCAACAATCACACTGAGATCCAGTTCACCATTTTCGAGCATTTTTTGAAGTTGCCAAGTACCACCTTCTATGACTTTTAAGGTAATGGTTGGGTATTTGTGTCGAAATGCCATTAAGATAGGAGGGAAGTAATAAGACCCTAGCATACTGGGAATGCCGACCCGAACTTCACCTTGGCTTAAACCTTTCAGTTCACTCATTTCGAGCAGAGCATCGTCGGTGGCTTGGATGATTTTTTCAGCATGAATCAGCAGCTTCTTACCTTCGTCGGTCAAACCTATGTTTCTATCTGCTCGGTGGACTAAAGTTAAACCCAAATCTGCCTCTAGTTTCTTTATCGCCATACTTACGGCTGGCTGTGCTACACCCAGTTGTTGTGCGGCTTTGGTAAAACTTTCTGTTTTGGCAATGGCTATAAAATAGCGCAGCGGCTTAATGTCCATCAGTAATCCTTATGAATTGGATAAGATGGATATATTTTATTGATTATTTGGCTGGGCGTATAGTGTCGAAATAATACGTCGTTTTATTCGAGCATCATCCCATTCGGGGGCTGCGGCGATCATTGGAGAGTGTTTGTGATAGAAGTAGGTAGTCGTGCTTTTTGGCGGGGAACCGTGGCGCTGATCATTGGTTCATTTATGATTTTTGCCAATGTGTATGTCACTCAGCCATTGTTACCAATGATTGCTAGTGAGTTTTCTATTTCTCCATTACAAGCCAGTGGCAGCTTTACGATCACCACACTGACATTGGGCATCTCCTTGCTTTTCTATGGTCCTATTTCCGACGCAATAGGGCGTAAAGGCATTATGGTTATGACCATGGTTGGTATTACGCTCACCACCTTTTGTTTGTCTTTGGTGCAAAGCTATGAAGCCTTGTTGGCACTTCGCGGTTTACAAGGTTTTTTCTTAGCCGGATTACCTGCTATTGCCGTGGCGTATTTGGGGGATGAATACACACCAGAAGCCTTGATGGTAGCCGTTGGCTTATACATTAGCGGCAACACTCTAGGTGGCATTGGTGGGCGTCTTATTGGTGGTTTTGTTGGTGAATGGTTAGGGCGTTCCGCAACCTTTGGTGTGATGAGTGCTATTAGTCTGTTTTGCTTATTGGCTTTTTATCTTCTATTACCCAAATCCCAACACTTTGAAGCGAAGCCGTTGCGGGTGGGTCATATATTGATGAACATGAAAAGTCATTTGCAGAATCGTCGCCTGTTAACCAGTTACTTTATTGGCGGTTTTAGTTTCTTCATTTTTATTAACCAATACAGCTACGTAACCTTCGTTTTAGAAGCCGAGCCGTATAATCTCACTGCGAAATACGTGGGCTTGCTCTTCTTAACTTACCTGTCTGGTACATTAGGATCAGCGATTTCCGGCAAGCTTGCCAAACGCTGGAGTCAGCCGAATATTATGGTGCTGGGGACTTGTATCTTTATGTTCGGTTCTTTGGTGACATTGGGGAATTCATTATTAGCGATTATTGCTGGCTTGTTGATAAACAGCTTTGGCTTTTTTCTATGTCATTCCACCGCCAGCGGATTTGTGAGTCGTAATGCCAAACACGCCAAAGCCAGCGCATCGTCTTTGTACTTGGTGTTTTATTATTTAGGTGCCAGCCTTGGCGGTTTTTATCTTGACCCTTTTTGGCAAGCTGACGGTTGGACGGGCGTGATTATCGGCTCTTGGTTGGTCTTGGGTCTGGTGATGCTGGCCGGTATTAGCTTGATTCGACAAAACCAACGTTTGAATAAACTAAGCTCCGACACGGTTTAGGTGTCGGAGCCTTGAAGCACTTTTAAAGTAATTGCCACACGCGAATGATCACAGCGGGGTCTTCATTATAGTTAGCCGCTCTGTCTAAAGTGCCTAGAAAAATGGATTTATTCATCCATTCGTAAGGGCTGCCAATGGGAGCTTCGAAGCTTAATACACTCTTAGCATAACGGTTTTTGGGGTTCTCTTTGGTTGGAGCTGGGCTAATGGTTACCTTGTTTTGAACCAAGATAGTGAAACCATCATCGGTTTCAAGAGCGTATTTAGCGTCTAATTCTTTACTACCGTCAGGTCGTAGTAATTGCCAGTCACCGCCACCTGAAATGACTTTGCCCTTGATTGATGGACCTTCAAACTCCCCCCCTGTAATCCAAACAATGCCCCGATCGCCGTATTTACTTTGCCCAACCGAGACGCGATTTATTTTGTCTATTGTTACGCGGGATTCATAGACAAACTTAGTTTCGAAACGATCGTCTCTGTTGGGGTTAGTATCGGCGGCGAGTGCACTAAAACTGCTGAATAAAGAGAGGGAACACAACGCGATAGTGGGGATGGCTTTAAACATACTTGTTCTCCATTTTTATTGTTTTGTTGCTCTTGTAGCCTAAGAGCGGCCTTTTACGAAAAGGTATAGTGATAATAGAGGGATATTGTTTATCTGCGTAATTGTTTAATTGTTCTAGTGTATTGCTTTTTGCGATATCAGATTGCCTTGTTTATCGATATGTCCCTATACACCGCCAGTTAATTCAGCGTGTCTATCATCAATTTGAGTCAGTACGCAGCCATTACATACCTTGGCTATGCCATATTTGAAAGTAGTCGGGGTCATTGTCATACGTTAGAACGGCAAGATAACGGCGGTCTGGTTTAATATAAAAATACTGGCCCTAAGAATAAAAACTGGCTAATCGATCACTATCAAAGCTCAGAAGAGGCCAATCTTCCTCATTAGTTGCTAATTGTTGATTGTTATAAAAGGCACAATCTTGAAATACTTCTTGCTTAGGTTAGAGGTTGGTTGAATGTGCTTTGCTAAATAGTCTTCTTAATCAGATAAATATTGATGTTTCTTTAGAGAACATATTTTTATTAAACGTTTGTAATATCAAACGTTATTAACAAAGCAGCATAGCTATAAGCAAGTTAGAGTTGTGTTCTTTAACCTTGTTTGATCCAATCGAAACGCTGTAATTTTAGCTAATTTGTTAGGAGAGTTTGAATGAAGATAGGGATTGATCTTGGGACAACCCATAGTGTCGTTGGTGTTTGGAAAGATGGTAGCGTTCAGTTAATACCCGATATGGAAGGCAACATACTTGTTCCATCAGCCGTGGGGATATCTGAAGACAATTATATCCTTGTTGGACAAGCTGCTAGAGACAGATTAGCAACAAATCCAGATCAAACCGTAACAGAATTTAAACGCTTCATGGGGACTGACAAAACTTTTTGGCTAAATGATCAAGAATACAGCGCCATTGAATTATCGGCTATTTTATTAAAAAGCCTGAAAGAACAAGCTGAGCAATATTTAGAAGAACCTGTCTATGAGGCCGTTATTTCAGTACCGGCTTATTTTAATAACAAACAGCGCCAAGCCACTCAACAAGCCGCATCACTTGCGGGACTAGATGTTGAACGATTGCTTAATGAACCAACCGCAGCGGCTTTAGCCTATGGGTTAGATAACCAAGACAGTGAGCAAACTTATTTAGTATTGGACCTAGGTGGTGGCACTTTTGATGTGTCGGTTATTGAAGTATTTAACGAAATTTTTGAGATACATGCTTCATCAGGTGATAACTACTTGGGGGGGAATGACTTTACCAATGTTATTCAAAAAGATGTGTATCAAAAGCATAATGTTCAGAGAGGATTTCTCACCGGAAGTGAAGAACGCAATATTTGGTCCTTATGTGATCAGCTGAAGCGCGATTTAACAGAGCAATCAGAAGCGAGCTTTGAATTTCAATATAAAGACGAAATATACCGATACTCTCTTACTAATGAAGATTTTCGTATTATTAGTTCAGAGTTAATAGAGCGAATTAAATTCCCTATTAACCGAGCCATGTCAGACGCGGACCTTAAAGTCGATGAGATAGATGGATTGATTTTTGTCGGTGGTGCGACCCGCATGCCGATTTTTCAAAAACAAATCAGTCATGCCTTTTCACGTATTCCTCAAACCCAATACAATCCAGACCATGCTATTGCCATTGGTGCGGCTATTCAGGCTGGTATGAATGAGCGTGATAAGCAGCTCCAAGATGTCATAATGACCGATGTTTGCCCATACACATTAGGTGTTGAGGTAAGTAATAAGCATGGTCAATCCGAGTTTTTACCCATCATAGAGCGTAATGCCACCATTCCTGTCAGTGAAACTCGTTCCGTTTACTCGGCTCATCCTCAACAAGAAAAAGTACTCATAAAGATCTATCAAGGTGAAAATTATTTGCCGAAAGATAATGTTTATATGGGCGACTTAGAAATTGACTTAGAGCCATTAAACAAAATACAAGAGCTGTATTTAACTTACACCTATGACCTAAACGGTGTGATTGAAGTGGAAGTGACCAATGTTATCAGTGGTAAAAAATACCGAACTTATGTGGGCGAAAACAGTGAAAACATGGATGAAAACGAACTGCGTGAGCGCTTTATAAGGCTGAATGCGTTAAAAATATTGCCGAAAGACAAGTTAACTAATACGGCTTTCAAGGCCAAACTTGAGCGGTTATTCCAAGAGAGTCTAGGAGAAAAAAGGCACGAAGTTGGTGAGGCCATAGGTCAATTTTTAGACGTATTGGAAACCCATGATAATCATAAAATCGAGCGAATGGTTGAGAGAATCAAACAATATCTTAACATTTAACTGAAGGCTCTTTTCTGAAAAGAGGTTGCGCTATTTCATGAGGCAAGCAAGGGACAAGTAATGAATCATTGGCAAGTATTAGGCATAGAGCCCACTAAAGACAAGCGTGTCATCAAACTAGCCTATACCGAATTATTGAAAAAAAACTCGCCGACGGAATTTCCTGAAGAGTTTAAGAACCTACGTAAAGCGTTTGAACTAGCGACTAAAGAAGCTAAAAAGCTAGAAAAAGCTGAAAGCCAGTCAAGTGATTCGCATCATGAAAAGACAAGCTTAACTGAAGAGAGCCGCTTCACTGAAAAGCCAGCTTTCACCGAGGAAGACACTTTTTCTTTTGACGAGGCGGATTCTTTTGAAGAGGCTTTTCAGAGGGATGAAGAAGCGCAAGCCTATACGGAAGAGCGTGCTCCAGAGCCTATTGAACTGGGTTCTGTTGATTCTATCGAATCATTGCAAATGGCTTTGCAAGAATTATACAGCGATGTTCAAAAACGCAGTGATGTAGAGCAGTGGAAACGACTGTTTTCTTCTCCTATCTTTTGGCAGGTTGATCAAAGCCAGTCTTTGTCAATTTGCTTGCTTGAGTTCTTTTCAGCACACCTCTTTTTACCGGAAGACGTTTTCAGCTTCATCGATGGTAACTTGAAAATTACCAGCGAACTCTCTTCGACAAAAAATAGCCACCAGCGAGACATGGCGCTTGCTCTTAGTATTTATATTAAAAGTTTACCACTCAGAGTTGGCTTTGGTTCTCATGGGCAAGTCAATGCAGATGTGCCTTTTGATAAATTGCTGTACCACTTGCAACTGCGTAATTACATTGAGAACAAGTGCCTCTATGACAACTTAGAAAAAAGCGACATTCTCCAGCTGGCAGCCAAAATTCTGCCTGAATTTAAAGAAGACTTTGCTCTGTATGAGTACATGACTAAGTGGCTTTGGTCATTAGATGCTTATCAAGAAATACATGTCTTACTTGATTCCTTAGAAATTTCTGAGTCTGCCGAAGATCTATTGAATTACCAAGCTCACGCTGCTTTCAAAATACAGGATTATCATTCCGCGTTATCACTGTATTTGAAAATAGACCAATTAGATCGAGATTTTTTAAACACCAAGCTCATGTTTAAGGACATTGGTTTGTGTTATTTGCACCTCAAAGAATACGAAAAAGCGTATTTTTATCTCGCTTCTTCTGTTCGAATGGCTTTTTCTGACATAGACATAAGAGCGGCCTTAACCACAGCTCGACGGCTTTATATAAAAGAGTTGCAGAAAGACGAGGAAGCAAACGCAATTGAAATAGCGCAATTACAATATCAAAACGGACGCTATCAAGACGCTTTAACAAGCACACAAAGCTATCATCGTACCTTTGTCAGTAACAATAATTATCTACAGGCCCTATGTCTCGCTAAATTAGGCCAATTAGAAGATGCGTTTTCATTATTCCAGTCATTTTTTAAGCAATACAAAAGAAGACAGCTTTGTACTTGGCCATTAATTGTGGATTTAGTGGAATACTGTTCGGAGTTCATCACATTTGAATACTTATTTGAGGATTTAATGGATGAGCTTGAAACGGATGATTTCAACCGCTCCCATGAAGTGTTATATCAACCAGGGTCTGTAGAAGAAGTGGCTTATTCAGAACGGGAAAGCGCCGTATTAGAACTTTCCATTGAAACCAAAAAGCCATCTTGTTTCAAAGAATATTGGGATTTTATCTACCGTCAGGAACACGCGTGGGCCGTTATTATGGTGCTTAGAGCCACATTAGCGGAATACGATGATCCTAGCGTGGCACCTGAGCTTAGACAAGCGGCACTTGCTGGAATCAATGAGGCAATGCCAAAAGTGAAGCATAACCCTAAATGGGTTTTGCCATTTTTAAATATCGCCTATATCGAAAGTGATTACGACACATGCTTCAACTTATGTGATATCTGCATCAGCGCTTATCCAAATATAGCGGCGGCTTATTATTACAAAGGGCGCTCGTTTGCAGATTTAGAAAAATACGAACATGCCGTGCCCTTATTGGAATTGTCTGCTCAGAAATTTGGCAACCAAGAGTATGGTGTTTACTCACTTCAATTTGCCATTGAATGCTGTGAGAAACTGATAGAAAACGGTCAACCTTTCCATAACAAATACACAGAATTGTCTCAGCAGTTGAAAACCATGAAGGAGGTTGTTGGTGAGTAGTGAAAATGAAATATTGCTTCCTAGCGAGCCGTTAACCGCCGAGCAAAAATCATGGCTAATTAGTCTTTCTTCTTTTCTTTCTCTGCCTAATAGCTATTCCTTAGACAGCTTGGAAAATAAGAGTGAAAAATACACCCCAGAAGCCATTATCGCTGGCAACTCAAAAGTGCTAAAAAACAGCTACGGAATTAATGACAAAAATGAGTTTATTGACACCTTAGATATTTTTTGTGGTACCGCTCGCAGCCAAGAATTTATGTATTTAATGAAAGAGTGGGCCAAACCTGATTTATATGCGAAACGGCTTTTTGGAAATCGTCATAAATACAAAGGTACAGAGGTGGAAATCGCGTCAGTCTGGGCTGAAAAGTACCGAACGCCATTGTCTCATTGTGGTATTCAAGCGTTTGATATTGGTCGATATGCCTTTCTGTGTCGCTGTGCTTACACCGTTAGCTTAATAACCGAAGAGGAAGCGTGGGCTTTTCTTCTGCGGATTGGGAAAATCACCCAAGAACGCTTCACCAGTTGGTACGAATTTGCCACCAGCTACACCGTAGGTCGCTGTATTTGGCTGGATATTAATATTGATGGCATAGAATCAACGGAAAACACTTTTGATGTTTTGCAAAAAATCCAAACAGAATCTGTGGAGTTAGAGGCAATTTTGGCCGATGATGAGCACCCTTGGAGTACACTGGATTGGGAAATCTCGTTCTAGGGAAGATCAAAACGCTTATCCCAGTGAACGTGCCATAGAAAGCAATACTCAAATAGAACGCTAAGTAAGAGCAAAATATGAACACTAAAATTTATAAAGAAGTATTGTATCTAGCCAAAGAACTGATGACCTGCGCGAACAAAAAAGACCAAGCGGGCTTTGATGCGTATTACCAAGAACTGAAAGCCATTTGTGATGACAACGACGGCACAGACAAAGATCACCCAGTACAATGGGAAACCCTTGGTGACTTTACCGACGACCTTGAGCAGGCCATTGCAATCTACGACACAGCCTTGCAAAAAGCCGCCGCTATTAATTCCAAAGATTATTTATCTTCCATTGGCTTTTCCGCCGCGCAACTGAAACTGGAACTGGGTGATAACGCCGGTGCCATTGAATACCTAGAGCAAGCCAAGATCCACAGTAATAAAATTATTGACAAAGAGCTAAAAGCCGAAATACATGACGTGCTTTATGACCTAAAAAAAGCCTAAAGAAACAAGAGAAACAGAATGGAACGTCCTACCAAGGAACAAATCAGCCAATTGCCTTTGTATATTGGCCTTGGTTTGTCAGACATCCACATCATAGAAAACGAAGTTGAAGCGGAACAGGCCCTAAAAGCACTAGAAAATGAGACACGCCTAGGATTCGACACCGAGAGCAAGCCGATATTTCGCAAAGGCCAAGTTAGCCCTGGCCCATCGCTTATTCAACTCGCTACCGAGTCACAAGCGTTCCTCTTCCCAGTGCGATTTCCTTCCGCTGTCGCTGCGGCGAAGAAAATACTGACTAACCCAAAAATCAAAAAAATTGGCTTTGGCATAAAAGACGACAACAAAGAACTGCGCAACAAACTCGATATAGACATTTGCAACACACAAGATTTGTCCGTCACCTTAAAGCAACTGGCCGGCGAGAAAAACACCATAGGCGCCCGCGCCGCTGTCGCCATGGTACTAGGAAAACGTCTTGGCAAAGGCGCCCAAAGATCCAACTGGGGTGCTTATCCATTGAAAGAACATCAAATACTGTATGCCGCCAATGATGCGCATTCTGCTATTTGCGTGGAGAGGGGGCTAGCTTGCAAGCTTTAGTTTCTTCCCCTTTTTCAAGGGGGAATTAAGCTTATTCGAACGTTTCTTAGGCTTGGTATAAGCGTCGTTCTAGAAGCGATTGCATATCACGACGACCATCGGCGATCACCATGACATAAACCGACTGCGAACTGATTCGATAAATAATACGGTAGGGTTTGAAATAGATTTCTCGATATTCTCGTAGACCGATAGCTAGCAACTCATTTGGATAAGTCCCACGTTCTGGATTATCGGCAAGGCTTAAAAATGCCTCTTCAATGTTGTCTAGAACGTAATCTGCTTTCTCTCGAGCATCATGAGATTCGATATAGTTGTATAGAGTCTCAAGATCGTAAGCAGCATCATCAGTGAGAAATACCTGATCACTCATTAGCGAGTTTTACTCCGGTTACGAAGCTTGGCGACAAGATCACCAGCAGGCTGAACTTTACCTTCTTCTATTTGACGCTGACCTAGGGCTAACATCTTAAGTAACGCCATCGTTTCTTGGGTTTGCTCATAGCTTTTGATGTCTTGTATAACCGCCTTAGCTTCACCATTTTGAGTGATTACCATCGGCTGCATGTTAGTCGACAGGTTACGTACGACTTCAGCGGCATGAGCTTTCAAATAGCTAATAGGTTTGACTTGATCTGATAACTTCATAAATACCTCTTCGTTACGACCAAATATAGTCTTTAAATAGGTCGTCGGTCAATGAATGGTCTTGATGCAAGCTAAACTCAGAAGTTTAATTGTTACCTGCCTCTTGGTTTTTATCGGCTACTTTTCAGTAATGATAACGACACGAGATAATCGTAATAGCGGCATCGTCTACGGCGTAGACCAAACGATTAGTATCATCGATTCTGCGAGACCGGAAGCCTGTTAGATTTTCTTTTAAGGCTTCTGGTTTTCCTATTCCTTCAAATGGTGAACGCTGAACATCGGTAATCAGTTTATTGATGCGTTTTAAGGTTTTCTTGTCTTGTGTCTGCCAATAAACGTAACTGTTCCAAGCTTCATCAGTCCATGATAAAAGTCTGCTACTCATCAATAAGCTCTCGCTGAGATGTTTTGCCCGCTTTAAACTGTGCAATTGAACGATTCAAGTGTTCCGCGTTCGCTGGTGAACGAAGTAAGTGCACAGTTTCCATAAGGCTGTTGTAGTAATCCAGTGACATTACCACCGCATCCTCAGAGTCACGACGAGTGATAACCGTCGTATCCGCATCGTTAATCACATCGTCCAAAACGGACTTAAGGTTATTTCGGGCTTCAGTAAAAGAGACAATTCTCATATTGCACCTCACATGTACATTATATAAGACAAGTCTAGTCTGAAAAGGAAAACATGTACAGAATGTTGTGCATAACTATGCCATGGCAACAATGCACGGGGAGGGAGGTATTTTTAACTGAGCCTAACTGCTTGATCGGCTCATTAACAGAAAACGCTCCAAACTAACTTTAATTGGATGGAGAGTGAAAACGTAGGGCGCCATGAGCGGAGCGTGATGCGCCTAAACATGTTTAATTTTTATCTGACCCTAATTGTTTTAATTGTTTTAATTGTTTTATCTGGGGGTATTACTCCAAAAACTTCAAGACTCACTTTTGATTTATAACGCCCGCAGTTGCGGACGACTTGTAGCGACGAAGGGGCGGAAAGGCGTTCCGACAACCTGCGCTTGTTAACTTTTTCACTGAAAATTTAGCTTGAGTATTTCAAAGCTGCAAATCTTCAATTACCCAAGATGAACGGTCACCCTGAAACAATGGAACGTAGAATTTCCTAAATGAGTAGTCCTCTGGTGGAAAAACGCATATTGATGCTAAGTTAGAGTTCTTAAATTCCGGCCTTGGGCCGTATTGGGCATACTGCATGATAACAGCTGAACAAACAGCATTAATCACATTCCTAAAGGATGCGCTATCAAAATTTCCTTCTCTATCATGCTTTGTCTTGTTATATGCGGAATACCATTCTATGGACTCAGTTGGCCTTACACTATCCCAATTAGAAAACGGACAAACTTCGCCATAATCTGGATAAAAAGTAAAAGAAGCGCTCCAGTCATTAAGGTCAAATATTTCTTTTAGTTTTACATAGTCTGTTGTATTCCATCGCTGTCCAGAGTAATTATTTGCTGCTAATATCCCGACAAATGCCGCTTCTGCTTCCATACAAGCTAACAAGAGTAAATTTCTAAGTTCGTGCCCATAAACATCGTTGTTATTGATTGAGGGCTCAATCGTATAAAATACCTCTTTCAATTTCCCAACGATTCCATCTACTGAGACTAAAGCTTGATTAAATGCCGAACGATTCTGGTTAATTAAGATTTCAGAGATATCTGATAATTCATTCTCTCCTTCATAATAAAGTTTGCATGGACGCCAAACTCTATTTGAAATAGTTCCGGGGGCACAATCTAATGGCTCTATATCAAAAACCTCAAGTTTAGGATCAAACCAGCTGCCAAAAAGCTCTGAGAACTCTTTCAAAGGCAAGCCACGTAGGTGTTCAAGTGTAGGGCTTCTTGGGTTTTCTTTGTCAAAGTCCTTTACTTGCCCACGGTACTCCCCATCTTCACCAACATACCAGATATAGTATTTGCCATCCTTTTCGTACGATACATGAGGCCTACCGTTTCTTTCTGCTAATTCCGGGCGATGATTTTTCGTTTTAAAGTGATATGCATTCACAATTTGTATTCTCTTTTAAGCACTATGTTGGCTAGAGGCAGGATTAAGCTAACTTTTCAATAACGGGCGCAGACATGTGGCGCATAATGGCGAAGCCGCGCGCGTATCTGCGTCCCAGCGAACGAAGTGAGCGTGTTAATTGACTTGTTATGTGCCTATAGGCTTAATTTCTTTTTGGTCGTATTCTTTCAGTTTTTGTTCAATTTCTTCTTTTTCCTTTAACATTTTCTGGTTATCCAATTTTTTTCTCCACATGAAGTAAAGTGCTTTAATTGGTTTTGCATCTTCATCTGACGCGTTACAGATGGGAAAAAGCTTAAACATTTCCTCTGACATATTCACAAATGTCTTTCCATTTGTGTGAAACGCGATTTTTTCATCAGCGACTCCGCTGAGAAAAAATAAAGCGAAAGCTTCCATGCCGTTTACATACCTATTTATAAGAGGCTCCGCTTCAGCTAACTTTTTCACGTCACTACTCTTAATATCTTTGGTGTGAAGCTTAAATCCCTCATTTGTCCGTTCGAAAATCACGTCCTTGAAATAGGTTAGTTCGTGTGCCTTACAAAAAGAATCAAGCTCTAAGGAAACTTGGACTATTTCATCCGAGTACCTCCTGCACTCAACAACTGCGGACTCTACAGCTGCTCTATGACTTTGCGTCTTAAAAATTTTTACGTTCGAGTGTATGTCTTTTTTCGCTAATTCGAGCTGGTCTTTAGTGAGTTTCAATTGCCGCAGGCCAAAGCCGGCAATGAAAACTAAAATAACCCCGCTGATAAAGTACAGTAATTCAGCCCAATCCCGAACCTGTGTGAAGACTATGCTGGTTTGCTCTATATCCATCTAACTTCCTTATCTTGCGATTTCCAACTAAGTTTTAGGCACATAACATTTTAATAATGCGCATGCGCGTTTAGACAATTTCAAAACTATCTAAAAAAACCTTATAAATAATTGAATAATAAAAGTTTTATAAAGCTATTCACAAAAGTGAAAACTGGAAAAACGAGCATGCGTGTTATTCCTTTTATCCACAATGCGTTATTTCTACCCTATGAATCCTTATTCATTGATATTAGAGGACTTTCTTATTTACCTCCAGTACAAAACGCGCACAACTGTTTATTTAAAGTGGTGAAACGAGCAAAAATGCGTTCACCCCAAAAATAGACTGTATATTCATCCACGAATTGTATTTTGCTTCGCCCAAACAATCACTTCGACGCAATCCTGATTGCGCGACTCTATGGAGTTTCAGAGTCCATTAAAAATACTCTTCCTTAAGTCTGCAAAAACAATCTATGCCTTACGATAAAAATCGTCTTGCCAAAACGATAATAAACAAAGTGAATGAGACGTTTGGGCGATAGCCCGACAAAGAGACTTTTTGGTTACTTTTGCGGATCTGGGCAAAAGTTACCCGCTCAGCAGAGCGGAACCAAGTTTGCAAACTAGGAAGCGTTGAGAAGTAACAAATATACTTGAAGAAGAAAGAAATAAAAAAAGCCCCGCAGAGCGGGGCTATAAAACTAGAGAGTGACTACGATAAGGTCACACGCTGCTATGAAACAGCATTCTGATCTCGTGGTGAATGCAAAAAACACCACCAGACGCAGACTGGTTTCCCGCTACGCGGATGGCCGCGCGGCGGAAGATTCTTTAAATGGCTTTGTTGTTCAGTTCGGTATTTTTCAATACTTCATCAAGGTGTAGCCAAGTTTCGATCACTGTGTCTGGGTTAAGAGACATGCTTTCGATGCCTTGGGCGACTAGCCAGTCGGCGAAGTCGGCGTGGTCGGATGGGCCTTGGCCACAGATGCCGACGTATTTGCCTTGTTCACGACAAGCGGTAATAGCCATTTTCAGCAGTTTTTTCACGGCTGGGTTACGTTCGTCGAATTTGTCTGCGATCAATCCAGAGTCGCGGTCAAGTCCGAGTGTTAGCTGAGTTAGGTCGTTCGAGCCGATGGAGAAGCCATCGAAGTATTCTAGGAACTCGTCAGCCAGTAGGGCGTTAGATGGTAGTTCGCACATCATGATGACTTTCAGGCCATTTTCACCACGAGCCAAGCCTTGTTCTGCAAGCAGTTCGGTGACTTGTTGTGCTTCTTCCAAGGTGCGCACAAATGGAATCATGATTTGTACGTTGGTTAGGCCCATGTCGTTACGTACTCGGCGAATAGCTTCACATTCTAGGGCGAAGCAGTCGCGGAAAGAGTCGTCGATGTAGCGCGCCGCACCACGGAAACCCAGCATTGGGTTTTCTTCATCTGGTTCAAACAATGGACCACCCACAAGGTTGTGGTATTCGTTCGATTTGAAGTCAGATAAACGCACGATGACTGGTTTTTGAGAGAAAGAACATGCCAATGTTGCTACGCCTTCTACCAATTTGTCGACGTAGAATTCTACTGGGCTTGAGTAACCTGCGATGCGGTGATTGATCTCTTCTTGTAATGCCGGAGCCATGTCTGCGTAGTTCAGTAGGGCTTTCGGGTGAATGCCGATCATGCGGTTGATGATGAACTCTAGGCGCGCTAAGCCAATACCTGCGTTTGGCAGCATGGCAAAGTCGAAGGCGCGGTTTGGGTTGCCCACGTTCATCATGATTTTTACTGGCAGTTCTGGCATGTTGCCGACTTCAGAGGTGATGATGTCGAATGGCAATTCGCCTTGGTAAACAAAGCCCATGTCGCCTTGTGAACAAGATACGGTGACCACTTGGTCATCTTTTAATACGTCGGTTGCGTCACCACAACCTACAACCGCTGGAATGCCCAGTTCACGAGCGATAATCGCCGCGTGACAAGTACGACCACCACGGTTGGTAACAATCGCTGAAGCACGCTTCATGATTGGCTCCCAATCTGGGTCGGTAATGTCGGTAACCAGTACGTCACCTGGTTGAATGCGATCCATCTCGGTAATAGAAGACAATACTTTCACCGCGCCAGTGCCAATTTTGTGACCAATGGCACGGCCTGTGATCATTACCTGAGAGGTGCTTTTCAGGTTATAACGTTCCATGCTTTGTGCGTTAGCTTGGCTGCGTACGGTTTCTGGACGCGCTTGGACTATGTAAAGTTTGCCGTCGATGCCGTCTTTTGCCCACTCAATATCCATTGGACGTTGGTAATGTTTTTCGATGATGCAGGCTTGGCGAGCAAGATCTTGGATCTCGTCGTTGGTTAGGGCGAAACGGTTTTGGTCGTCCAAGGCTACTGGTACGATTTTAACGAATTCGTCATCACTACCGACTTCGGCGTATTCCATTTTTTGGGCTTTGCTGCCTAGGCTTTTGCGAACCACCGCTGGGCGGCTAGCAGCCAGAGTGGGTTTGTGTACGTAGTATTCGTCTGGGTTAACCGTGCCTTGTACGACCATTTCACCAAGACCGTATGCCGCTGTGATGAAGACCACTTCGTCAAAGCCAGACTCTGTGTCTAGGGTGAAAAGTACACCAGAAGCGCCGATATCACTGCGCACCATTTTTTGAATACCAGCGGATAAAGACACGCCTTGGTGTTCGAAGCCTTGGTGAACACGGTAAGAGATGGCACGGTCATTAAATAGGGAAGCAAAAACGCGTTTGATAGAGGCTTTGATGTCTGCCAAGCCTTTCACGTTTAGGAAAGTTTCTTGTTGGCCTGCGAAAGACGCGTCAGGTAAATCTTCGGCTGTGGCTGAAGAGCGAACTGCGAATGACGTTTCTTCTGTATTGTCATCGCATAAAGTGGCGAAAGCCGCTTCGATTTCACGGTCAAACTCAGCAGAGAAAGAAGCGTCTTCAATCCATTGGCGAATTTGTACACCTGTTTCAGCTAAGGCGTGAACGTCGTCCACATCCAGAGCGTCTAATGTTTGATGGATTTTTTCATCTAGGCCACTTTCGGTAATGAAGCTTTGATAAGCATAGGAAGTAGTTGCGAAACCGTTTGGCACTTGAATGCCAAGGTCTGTCAGGTTGGAAATCATTTCACCTAAAGAAGCGTTTTTGCCGCCTACTTCACCGACATCTTCCATATGAAGATCTTTAAACCACTTAATAAATTTGCTCACAAGAGACTCCGATTATTTTTTCTTATTCAAAGAATATGGCTGGTTTGCCAAGTAGACCTTACAGTGCTTATCAAATTGCTGTGTGCACTTGTCAAAACGCTCGGTCTGAGTTCATTGTATGTAGGGGTGTTACTTTGAATAAAATCGATTATTCGATGTAGTTTTATTTCAATCGAAAAAACGAATGTCGTTAGATAACAACAAAAGCAGGAAAAACGCATGAAAGTGTATTTTGTATCAGACGGGACAGCGATCACCGCTGAAGTATTTGGCTCGGCCATGTTGTCGTTTTTTGATGTGGCAGTAGAGACAAAAAGTGTGCCGTTTTTAGGTACCAAAGATCAGGCAGAAGGGTTAAAAAAACAGATTAGTTTGGAGGTAGAGCAAGGTATTGCTTTGCTGGTTTTTTATACGATTTCTGATGAGGCGATCCGTGACATTATTCAGTCTTGTGACTGTCATTGTTATAACTTGTTTGGTGATTTGTTGTCTCCTATTGAGCAGGCGTTAGGTGTGAAAGCGCAGCCAACAGCCCAAAAAGCCCATGGTATGAAAGAGGGTGTTTATGATGGTCGAATAGATGCGATTAACTACGCTTTGGCGAATGATGACGGGGCTTCCGTGAAGAATTTCGATGAGGCGGATATTATTCTGCTGGGGGTGTCTCGCTCAGGTAAAACCCCCACCAGTTTGTATTTGGCTATGCAATATGGCATCAAGGCGGCAAACTACCCCATCACAGAAGATGACTTTTCTTCTCCTGGTTTGCCTAAGGTATTAAAAGACCATAAGAAAAAACTTTATGGGCTGACCATAGACGCTCAGCGTTTACATGAAATTCGCACCGGGCGGATGGCCGCCAGTAAGTACGCTTCGTCGAGACAGTGTCGCTATGAAGTCGACGAAGTGGAATCTTTATATCGTCAGGAACGCATCCCTTATTTGAATTCGACCAAACTTTCTGTGGAAGAAATTTCCACCAAAGTGATGGCAGAAATGAATTTGGTGCGTCACAGACAGTAATAAAGCGTGGCGAATTGATCAGTAAATTCGATGGGTTCATCGTTTTTGCTTGAAATTTAGAAAATTAAGTAATGAAAACATTTCGCTTAGGTCAAAATGGCATTACAAAGAGCGCAAGATGGTACACAAATACCGAGCCATAAAAGGGAATTGTTGTGTAATTACCAAATAACCTCGGAGAGAGTGTGCAGATAATGCTAAGAGCGGCGCTAACTTCGAGAGTATTTACTTAATTTGCTCTATAATGTCGATTAATTGAGCGCGACAGTGACTCGCAGATGAGATTTTTAGAAATGACTTGTCAGAAGTGATGGCGGGTGCTGCAAATGCTCTGAATAGTGAGATGTTCATATTTCTATTTTATAAAAGGGCGTCTTATTGAAAAAACCAAGGATAAAAATACATTGAGTAATAAAAAAATTAACGATCCACATCAGCAGCGTGAAGCGTCTAAGTACGATAACCCCGTACCCAGCCGTGAATTCATTCTAGAGTTTCTTGCCAGCCAAAATAAAAGCATGGGTCACTTAGATTTATGCGACGCGTTTTCGCTCACCGGTGAAGACGAAATTGAAGCCCTTCGTCGTCGTCTCATCGCTATGTGCCGAGACAACCAAATGACCAGTAATCAAAATGACGAATATGCGCCGATTTTAGAAAGTGATCTAATTGAAGGTTACGTTCAAGGCAATAAAGAAGGTCATGGTTTCTTGTTGCGTCAGAGTGATGACGACATCTTCTTATCCGCTCGACAAATGCAAAATGTGATGGATGGCGACAAAGTGAAAGCTCGCTTATCGGGCCGCAGTGTTAAAGGTCGTTTAGACGGTGTTGTGGTTGAAGTGTTAGAGCGCAAACACAGCCAATTGGTTGGCCGCTACTATGAAGAAAGCCGCACGGCTTTTGTCACACCAGAAAATCCACGTATCGCCCAAGACATTCTGATTACCACAGACTCTGGTTTAACACCAAAGCATGGTCAGTATGTCTTAGCGGAAATTGTGTCTTATGCCGAGCGTGGCAAACCTGCACAAGGTTTGGTGAAAAAAATCCTCGGTGACTTTATGGCACCGGGCGTGGAAATCGAAGTAGCAATGCATCGCTACGAAATTCCCCATGAATGGCCAGCTGCCGTAGAAAAGCAGATTAAAAACTTCAGTACCGAAGTAGCGGAAGAAGACAAGGCACATCGTGTTGATTTACGTGATACGCCGTTTGTGACCATTGACGGTGAAGACGCGCGTGATTTTGATGATGCGGTCTATTGTGAAAAAACGCCGGGCGGTTGGAAGTTATTTGTTGCCATTGCCGATGTCTCTCATTATGTGAAGAAAGACACAGCGTTAGATGAAGAAGCGATTGTTCGCGGTAATTCGGTGTATTTCCCCGGTCGCGTTATTCCTATGTTGCCCGAAGTTCTGTCGAATGGTCTTTGTTCATTAAACCCAGACGTTGATCGTTTGGCGATGGTGGCCGAAATATCGTTAACTTCGAAAGGCAAGATGCGTGGCTTCAAATTCTATGAAGGCGTTATTCGCTCTCATGCTCGTTTAACGTACAGCAAAGTCGCTAAGATGATTGCTGACGAGCCAGAAGAACAAGGTATTGAGTTGCGTGAGCGGTACGCATCTATCGTATCGCACATTGATGATTTAAATGGTTTGTACCACGTATTAAAAGGTGCTCGTGATCAGCGCGGTGCCATGGAATTCGATACCGTAGAAACACGTATGGTGTTTGATGAGAATTCTAAGATTGAGCACATTGTGCCTGTTGAACGTAATGATGCTCATAAGCTCATTGAAGAATGTATGTTGTGCGCCAACGTGGCGGCGGCTGAGTTATTGATTAAAGCGGATTTGCCTGCGTTGTTCCGTGTCCACGAAGGGCCAAAAGACGATCGTTTATTAACCTTGCGTACTTACCTAGGATTACTTGGTTTGGAATTGACGGGTGGCACAAAACCTACCCCAGCCGATTACGCGGCGTTGTCTGAAGCGATAAAAGATCGAGCTGATGCGCGTAGTATTCAAACCATGATGCTGCGCTCTATGTCCCAAGCTGTGTATCAAGCTGACAACATGGGTCACTTTGGTTTGAATTACGAAGCCTACACCCACTTTACGTCGCCAATCCGTCGTTATCCAGATTTGTTGGTTCACCGTGCGATTCGTTATTTGATTCGCGGGGAAAATCGTCCTGCTGTGCGTCAAGCGCATCGTGTGGCCGGTAGCCCAGAGCTGAAAGAGCGTAAAATCTATGGTTACGATCATGCCGATATGGATGAGTTAGGGGATTCCTGTTCCTTGACGGAGCGTCGTGCTGACGAAGCCACTCGTGATGTTGAAGCTTGGTTGAAATGCCAATATGTTGAGCAACATCTCGGCGAACCTTTCGACGGTGTTGTTACCGCGGTGACGTCCTTTGGTTTGTTTGTTGAACTGCAAGGTTTGTTTGTTGATGGTTTAGTGCATATTTCTGGTCTTGGACAAGATTATTTTGTTCACGATATGGAGCATCAAGCCATTGTAGGTGAACGCACAGGTCGTGTTTTCCGTCTTGGCGATATGCTGAAAGTTCGAGTGTCTAACGTCAACTTGGAACAACGTAAAATTGATTTGAGCTTAGATGAAAGCAGTGCGCGTCCACAACGTAAAAAGGTGGAACGTAATGAAATGACTGAGCTTGAAATGCAATTGGCTCAGCTACCACCGATTGAATTGGGCGGTCGCGCTAAGTCAAAGTCTACTAATAAAGTAGAAGGCGATCAGTCTAAAGACGCTAAACCAACGAAAGAAGATAAAGAATCCAAGGGCAAGGCGAAGAAAAAGCGTCGTCCGCCTGTGTCTAAAGGCAAACGCATTAGACAGAAAAAATCAGGTACCGTTGCCGCTAATGGCAAGTCTGCGGCGCCATCGGCCAAAAAAGCCAAGAAGCCTAAGAAAGCGAAAAAGAGCAATGCGAAGCCAAAAGCAAAAGACTGATCTGAGGTCTTGAAGCAAGCTTGCTAGATGAATAACTTTTTAGATGAGTAAAGGGGGGCGTACGCCCCCCAATTAATAGAGTAGATAATGTCAGATTTAGAATGGATATACGGCATACACGCCGTGGAAAATGCCTTAAACCAGCAGCCTGAGCGTATTAAAGAAGTACGTTTCCAAGAAGGCCGTGACGATAAGAAAACCCAGCGTTTAATGCAGCTTTGTAAGGCCAAAAAAGTACGCTATAGCGTTGTCGCTCGTCGTGATTTAGACCAGTTATTTACGGCAAATAAAGATCGTGTGGTTCACCAAGGTGTGGTGGCTTATACGGCGATGAATAAAGCCGGAACAGAAGCGGATCTGCATACCCTAGTGGACGGTTTAGATGAAACACCGCTGATTATTATTTTGGATGGTGTGACCGATCCTCATAACCTAGGGGCTTGTTTGCGTAGTGCGGATGCGTCTGGTGCGCATGCCGTGGTGATGCCAAAAGACAACTCTGCGCCTTTGAATGCGACGGTGAGCAAGGTAGCGTGTGGTGCGGCTGAAAGTATTCCTGTTTACGCGGTAACGAACCTTGCTCGTACTATGAAGAAGCTACAGGACCAAGGTATTTGGATTTTTGGTACGGCGGGAGAAGCAACGCAAACGATCTACGAGCAAGATTTGACCATCCCAACGGCCATTGTGATGGGAGCAGAAGGTGATGGTATGCGCCGATTGACTCGTGAACAATGCGATTACTTAGTGAAACTGCCTATGGCTGGTGTGGTTTCGAGTTTGAATGTGTCTGTAGCGACAGGGGTGTGTCTCTACGAAGCAGTGCGTCAACGTGCTGTTAAGGCCAAAGGGTAAGGGGCAACTAAGCCTTGTTTAAGCAATTTAACATTCAAGCGCCTGCGGCGGATATTACGGCAGAGTTACAAGAGAAAATTGATAACAAAACCAAGCCTTTAGGTGCACTCGGCGAGCTTGAACACATCGCCTTTCAGCTCGGTAAAATTCAGCAAACACTTACTCCTACTGTCTCTAAGCCGAAGATGATTATTTTTGCGGCGGATCATGGTGTTGTCGCGCAGGGCATTAGCCTGTTTCCACAAGAAGTAACGCCACAGATGGTGATGAACTTTCTGATGGGGGGGGCGGCAGTGAGTGTTTTCTGTGATCAACATAATGTGCCATTACGCATTGTGGATGTGGGGGTGAATGCAGAGTTAGCTGCTCATCCTTTATTAGCTGCACGCAAAGTGGCTTTTTCATCTAAGGATTTTAGCCAAGAAGCCGCCATGACAACACGGCAGCTGGAACAGGCCATTCAAGCCGGTATCGATGAAGTGAATTTGGCGATTGATGATGGCGTTAATTTGCTGATGTTTGGCGAAATGGGCATTGGTAATACCTGTGTGTCGTCTTGCATGATGACCGCTTTGATTGGTGTCAATGCGACAGACAGTGCTGGACGCGGAACCGGCTTGGATCAGGCGGGGGTTTCTCATAAAGCCCAGGTGATTGAACAGTCATTAAAACGTGCCGAGCAAGAAACTGGGCAAGTGATGTCTGAGTGGAGCGCTCAAACTTTGGCTGAGCAAGTTGGTGGTTTTGAGATTTTGGCGATGGCAGGGGCCATGTTGCAGTCTGCACAGCGCCAAACGGCCTTTGTGGTGGATGGTTTTATCTGTTCGGTGGCGTTGTTGTTTGCTCAAAAAGTGGCTGAGAATGTGCGTGAGTATGCGGTGTTTGCTCATCAATCGAATGAAAAAGCCCATAAGATGTTATTGGACCATTTGAATGCAGAGCCTATTTTGTCCTTGGATTTACGATTAGGTGAAGGTTCTGGGGCGATTTTGGCGTACCCATTGATTAATAGCGCGTGCATCTTCTTGAATAAGATGGCGAGCTTTGAAAGTGCTGGTGTGACCGACTCTAAATAATTAGGTGGCTGGAAAAAGTGAAAGGCATGATCCTAGGTCCGTATTGGCAAGGTTTTAAACGCAGCCTTGTTACCTACACTCGTATTCCCCTGAAAGTGGATTGGAGTGATGAGATAGAGCACACCCCAGCGGTGTGCTTTTTGCCATGGGTTGGTTTGATCGTAGGATTAGTGAGCGCTTGGCCGCTGTGGTTTGATTGGTCGACCTCTTTGCAAGCGCTATTAATGTTACTGACAGCCGTTTTATTAACTGGCGGATTCCATGAAGATGGTTTGATGGACAGCTGTGACGGTTTGGTTGGCGGATGGGATAAAGAGCAACGTCTGTCGATTATGAAAGATTCCCGAATTGGCAGTTACGCGGCCTTGTCTATTTGGTTTTCCTTAACGCTGAAATGGTTGCTGCTAAGTGAATGGTTGCAGATCATTCCTGATTCGTTTTTGGGGTTTATTTATACGTTAAGTGGTTGGTGTCTCGTGCATGTGATCGCTCGATTTATTCCAATCGTACTGATGAATACGCTTGATTATGTTTCTCTTGGACACAGTAAGGCCTCTAGCATGATTGCTAAATTACAACCCAGTCAGTGGTTGTTAGCCTTGTTGCCCTGTTTGCTGATAGGTGTATTGGCGTTTAGCGTTTTTGATTTGATTATTACTTTTGTGTTTTTGGCTGTGTTGCTTTTGTTGATGCGACTTTATCTACGAAGAAAGATATCTGGCTTTAATGGCGATACGTTAGGAGCAAGTGAACAAGTCGGCGAGATCTTCATCATTTTGTGTTTGTTGGTGTCATATTCATGAAACTGTATTTGGTTCGTCACCCGCGGCCTGATGTGAAAAAAGGCCTTTGTTACGGTGATATGGATGTTCCCCTTGCCGATGGTTGGGAAGAAGGCGCGGATGCGTTAAAACGCGCTTTATCGATTGACTTCGATGGTGAGTCGAATGTGTGTTTTCACAGTCCATTGAGTCGTGCTGCGAAGTTGGCTGAGCGTATTAGTGATGGAAAGTCTCAGGTTTCTGACGCATTAAAAGAACTGGATTTTGGTGCTTGGGAAGGCTTGTGCTGGCCAGATATTCCACAAGATGAGATAGATCTTTGGGCCAGCGATATTGTGCATTCTGCCCCTTATCAAGGTGAATCTCTTCATGTTGTTGCTGAGCGCGTTTGGCAGTGGTGGTTGTCGGTAAAAGATTCATCAATGGATAACTGTGTTGTCGTGGCGCATTCTGGGGTTATTAAAGTCTTTGTTAGTATGCTTTGCCAATGGCCGTTGGATCAATGCCATCGAATAGATGTGGGTTTTAGTAGTTTGTCTGAATTTTCCATACAGGGCGATTTTGTCATGTTAAAGCGTTTGGGTGCAGGGGACTGGGTTTCTAACCCTTAACCAGTGCTTTTTATATTGGGTTTGGTGTTCGCCAGACCCTCCTAAGTTCGATTGAGAATCAATAAAAAATGTTGCTATATTTTTTGAGTATGTTTGGGATTGCGGCTTTTGCAATCACAGGGGTTATTTCGTCCGGTAAAAAAGACATGGACCTTTTTAGTGTCGTATTCCTTGGTATGGTTACGTCATTAGGTGGTGGGACGATTCGAGATACGATTTTATCTGTTGAAACGGTTTACTGGGTGAAAGATACCTCCTATTTGTGGGTGGCGTTTTTGTTTTCGGCTCTGGCCTTTTTTACCGTACGATTTATTGAAGATAGACAGACGGTTTTTCATTATGCGGATTCCTTTGGTTTGGCGCTTTTTACTGTGGTGGCGACAGAAAAGGTATTGAGTCTCGGCTTCCCACCAACGATTGCCATCACCATGGGAATTGTTACTGGAGTGGCTGGTGGCATTATTCGTGATGTTTTGAGTCATCGCCCACCTTTGGTGTTAGGGCGAGAATTCTATGCTACGCCCGCTTTTTTAGGGGCTTTGTTATTCGTGTTACTTGAAAAAAACATACCAACACATGAGTTTAACTCGATTTACGCTGTGGCTTTAGTCTTTATACTAAGAGTGTTTGCGATACATAAAGATTTGTATTATCCGAGTTGGTTACTTTATAAAAAGAGATAAATTATGAAAGACCTTTCATCAGAACAAGAAAGTAAAGAACAAAAAGATGATCAAGCTGTAAAAAACGAAGCGCGTTTGTTGAAGAAGAAAGCGGTGGTGGACCAACGCATTGCCGCCGCAACAGAAGAGCGTGGTGTGACCATCTTGCTAACGGGTAACGGCAAAGGAAAAAGCTCCAGTGCGTTTGGCACTATGGCTCGTGCACTTGGTCATGGGCAAAAATGTGCAGTGATTCAGTTTATAAAAGGCCGTAAGGCGACAGGGGAGCAATTGTTTTTTGGTTCGCATCCTATGGTGGACTTCCATGTGATGGGGCATGGTTTTACATGGGAAACACGCGATCCTGAATTGGAAAAAGAAGCCGCAGAACAAGCTTGGGCCTTGGCTAAGCAAATGCTGGCAGATCCAAGTGTGCATTTTGTTTTATTAGATGAAATCACTTATATGTATAAATACGGCTATCTAAATGAAGACGATTTGATTGCCGCCTTGGCAGCGCGTCCTCCTCATCAAAATGTCATGATGACAGGCCGTACGGCTCCGCGAGTCTTGTTAGATAGCGTGGATACACACAGTAAAATTGGCAATGAGCGTCATGCCTTTGCAAATGGTGTAAAAGCGCAAGCTGGTATTGAATGGTAGTTCGTCTTACGAGCTACTTTTTCATTGTGGCATCGTAGATTTGACTTTTTATCTATTCATTTTTTTCTCTTCCTATCGACAATGTTTAATCACGCAATGTAAAGCATCTATAAAAGTGAGATT